>DSEQ01000010.1 GCA_011056555.1 Candidatus Zixiibacteriota bacterium
AGCTTGCCGATGCGATCCGCGAAGCGCGTGAGAAGGTGCGCGCCTGCTCGATCTGCTTCAACATCACCGAATCCGACCCCTGCGAAATCTGCCGTTCCGACCGCCGCGACCGTTCGGCTATTTGTGTGGTCGAGGAGGCCAACGATCTTCTGGCGCTGGAGAAGACCGGACAGTACAACGGGCTCTACCATGTTTTGGGCGGAGCGCTCTCGCCCCTGGAGGGCATCGGCCCGGAGCAGCTTCATGCCAGGGAGTTGATCGAGAGATTAAAGAGTGATGAGGTCAAGGAGATAATTATAGCCACCAATCCCAATGTCGAGGGCGAGGCCACCGCGGCATTCTTAGCAAAGCTGATTAAACCAATCGGCATAAAGGTCACACGCATTGCCCGCGGCCTTCCCCAGGGTTCCGACCTCGAGTACGCCGACAACACCACACTCGGCCAGGCAATCAGTAATCGACGGGATTATTAGTGAATTTAGTATATTAATGATATTCCGCCAGACCCTCAGATCTGGCGGGTGTCACATACAAGCTGGTTTGGGCGTGTTCTCCAATAAAACCTGCCCAAGCAAGCTTGAGCAGGCCACCCAGAATAACTACTTTATGTAGGGCATGATCCCTGTGATCATGCCTATTTTCATTTCAGGTGCCGCCGACAAATTAATTTGTCGGCAATGGCAGATTCGCAGGGAATCTGCCCTACAAATACTCATCCATTGCATTTTCAATAAACAATTATCATCAAATCTTGTTGTACAAAATAACGAAATGAGATCGTAGGTCAAACCCTGAAGGCCGGCTTGTCGGCCGGAGGGGCTTGACATTAATTTGTCAAATCCCTTCAGGATTTGACCTACAAAAGAAATCTCTCTAAATTAATCAACACTGGAATTATTCAAAGGCGAGGATCACGTAATGAACAAAATTGAAATCACAAATAAAGAATTAATCGATTGGGTCAAAGAGCCGAATCATTATCTCCTGGATATACGTCCGATTGCGGCCTACAACGGCTGGGCGCTTAATATCGAACCGCGGGGCGGGCATATCCGGGGCGCGAAGACATTCCCATTAAGCTGGACCAACTACGACGAATGGGAGGAGCTGCTTCCCAAGAAGGATATTCACTCCGACGATTCTATCATAGTCTATGGCTATAATGAAGCCGGAGCCCGCACTATGGTCGAGAAACTGGCTGAAATCGGCTATAAAAATGTCGACATATTCAATGGTTTCATGGACTGGTCAAAAAATCCCGAGCTTCCCATGGATCATCTGCCGCGATACGAGCAATTAGTCTATCCACAATGGCTAAAGACCCTTATAGATGGCGGTACTCCGCCGACTTATAAAGGCAACGGCTACGTCGTCTGCCACGCCACATATTTCTATCGCGAGGATTATGATTCGGGACATATCCCCGGAGCGGTTCATCTTGATTCAGTCACGCTCGAATCACCCGAGGACTGGAACCGCCGTTCACCGGAGGAGATAAGAAAGACACTTCTCGATCTTGGCATAACCAAAGATACGACTGTGATACTCTATGGACGTTTTAACCATCCCAATAATGAAGATCCTTATCCCGGGCGTCAGGCGGGTCAGATAGCGGCCATGCGCTGCGCGCATATATTGATGTATGCTGGTGTCGAGGATGTGCGCATCCTGAACGGCGGTCTGGCAAGCTGGCGGGAAGCAGGATATGAGTTCACGAAAGAGAATCACGAGCCGGAGCCGATAGATGACTTTGGCACAGAAGTCCCGGCTCGTCCCGAACTTTTTGTTGACACACCGGAGGCCAGGAAAATGCTGGCATCAGACAGGGCCGAGCTGGTCAGCATTAGAAGCTGGGAGGAGTTTATCGGCAGAGTCAGCGGCTATAACTATATCGACAAGCCGGGACGAATCCCCGGTGCAATTTTCGGCAACTGCGGAAGCGATGCCTACCATATGGAAAATTACCGCAATATAGATCATACCATGCGCGAATTTCACGAGGTCAGGGATATCTGGGCCAGGGACGGCATCACTCCCGATAAACATATAGCATTTTATTGCGGTACCGGATGGCGGGCAAGCGAAGCTTTCTTCAATGCCTACTTCATGGGCTGGCCGAAGATTTCAGTCTATGACGGCGGCTGGATGGAATGGAGCAGCGACCCGAGCAATCCGATAGCCACCGGCGTCCCGGAAGAGCCTGTTCACGTCGAATAAAATTTACATGCGACCAAATTTTCAAGGCTCGATAACAAAGAACCTGAGTAGAGAGAACCCGGGCTGCGTCCTTCTGAGGGGGGCCCCGACCTTGGTCGAGGACGATCGAGAGAATCTGTAAACATGACCAGGGATAACCTCTGAGATCATCACGTCGCTCCGCTCCTCATGATGACGAGATTCGATGATTCTCAGCTTCTAAAATGTCCCTCTGACCAGAGGAACATGCGTATTGCATGTTATTCTATTACCCCAGCACTATCTCCTCTTCACAGGTGTCATCCGCAGACGTGCGAAACTTCCTTAATCGATAACTTAAATTCGGATTGAGTTCCCTGACCAGCGCTTCCATATACCCAACAGGCGCATAGCGGCATTGAGCCTCGATCGAGCCCGGATCCATCCCGGCCCGGTAAGCCCCATCATAGACGGGACAGTTTCTGCATTCATACACGATTCTATCCGGCCCCTCCTCGATAAGCTTGGTGATTATTCCAAAATCCTCCTCGATAGATCCCCTGGCAGCGGCGGCAGCCGCCTCGGGAGTAAATTGCTCCAGGTCGGCATTTTCCTTGATGATCTTTCCACGCATCGAACCCATCATCCTGCAAACATCGGCACTGATTTCCTCTGCCTTATCTATACCGATTTCCTTTCCAACATTGTTGATGTAAGCGTAATGCAGGGTGAAGGCATTGGCAGCTCCCTTGAGAATATCCTCGTACGACATCGGGATCCCTCCTTCTATTCAGTTTGTATTTATAGTATTTATTTTACAATCAGGCACAACTGATTCAAAATTCAAGCGCGGAGTATATCCAGAATGTCTGTGCAATGATGTCCCGCAAGTATGCGGATGATTGGCTGTCGTTCTACCAGATCAGTATATGTAATCAGGGCCGAATGTCAAATGTTTTTGCTATTGTGCTTATGATACTCTCTTTCTGAATCTCAAGACCGAAACGGTCATCACCGACAGCCCGATGATGAACATGGCCAGAAGCTGCTCTTTCAGCTCGGCAATACCGCTGCCCTTCAGAAAGATCGCCCGTACGATTTCAACGAAGTAGCGCACCGGATTGATATATGTAACATATTGAATTTCAATCGGCATATTGGATATCGGAAAAGCAAAACCCGAGAGTATTGTGAAGGGCATGATAAAAAGAAAGGTGGTCATCATAGCCTGCTGCTGCGTGGAGGAGAAAGTGGAAATCAGCAGCCCGGTGCCGAGTGTGGTCAGCATGAAGGTAAAGGACGACAATAACAGAAACCATATCGATCCCACAAATGGTACCTCGAACCAGAAGATCGCGACAGCCGTCACAACCAGAATATCGATCACGCCGATCATCACAAAGGGCATGGTCTTGCCGATCATTAGTTCCGCCGGCTTTATCGGGGTAACAGAAATCTGTTCTATCGTTCCCAGCTCTTTTTCCTTCACCACAGCCATGGAGGTCAGCACCATGGTGATCACCAGCATGATCATCACCAGCACCGCCGGGACATTATAAGTCCGGGAGGAAAGATTGGGATTGTACCATGCCCGGGTCTCGATGTTGATGGTCGGCTGGCGGGCATTGAATGTCACCGTGGAGTCGGATGCAGTTGCAGATTGGCTTTTAAAGCGTATGAGATCGATTGAATATTCCCGCACAATCTGGGCCAGGTAACCTGCGACAATTCCTGCAGTATTGGAATTGGAACCGTCGACAATGACCTGCACATCAGCAACCCTTCCCGTCTTGATCCTCTCCTGATAATCTGTCGGGATGACTATTCCGCACCAGACCTCACCGTGGTCAACCAGAGCATTGAGACTGGCGCTGTGAGCAGGATTGTGAAGCACTTGAAAATAACCCGAAGCCTGAATCGTGGATACAAGCTCGCGCGAAAGCGGGCTGTGATCATAATCCACAACCGCAGTGGGTATTCGATTTATATCGTATGTCGCCGCATAGCCGAATACGATCAGCTGAAAGATAGGCGCCGCGAATAAAATTCCCAGCATGCGCTTGTCCCTGAAAGTCTGCAGGATTTCCTTTTTGGCTATATCGCGGACGCGCATGTCAGTTACCCAGCCTTTTCTTGAATTTCATCGCAGATGCGAACACCATGAATACGGCAAAGCCCAAAAGCACCAGCCCTTCGATATAAAGACTTCTGAATCCCGCTCCTTTAAGAAACAGGTCCCGCGCGATTGTAACATAGTAGCGCGCCGGAATTATAAGGGTTATGTACTGCAGCCATTTGGGCATCGAGGATATCGGAAATAAAAATCCGGAAAAAAGAAATGTTGGAAGGAAGGATGCCAGCATGGCGGCCTGGTAGGCCACCTGCTGGGATTTCGTGGCAACCGAGATCAGGAAACCGACCCCCAAAACAGCAAACAGGAATAGCGACGAGAATCCGAGCAATGTTAAAAGATTTCCCCGGAATGGTATGTCATAAATTATCGTCCCCACGGCTGTGGCTATTATGACATCGATAATCGCTATCACAAAGTAGGGGATGAGCTTGCCGATGGCCAGCTCCAGCGATGTAACCGGGGTGGTGATTATCTGCTCCATCGTCCCGCGCTCCCACTCACGTGCGATCGTAAGCGAGGTCAGGAGGGCGGACACCACGGTCATGATAAGCGCGATCAATCCCGGAATGATATAATTCTGCGAACGCAGATTGGGATTGTACCAGAAGCGAATTTCCAGATTGACGGGCGGGTCTATCGATCTGCCTGATACCTCCGCCAGCATTTTCTGGTTGCGTGCACCGACAATGCTCTCGGTATAGCCGATAGCAATATTGGCTGTGTTGGCATCCGCCCCGTCGACAATGACCTGCAGATCGGCAGTTCTGCCCTGCTTCAGCTTTTCCGAAAAATCCGGAGGGATCACCAGCACTATTCTGGCTTCACCGAGCTGAATCAGGCTGTCTATCTGTCCTGCTTTCCTTATATCGAATCTGTGATTGAAATAATTGCTGGAAACAAAATCCAAAGTGAGATTCCTGCTCATATTTGACTTGTCATAGTCAAGCACTCCAAAGGGAATATTTTTAATATCGAGAGTTATCGCATACCCGAACAGAAAGAGCAGAATCATGGGCAATATGAATGCCAGAGCAAGGGCGCGAGGATCGCGAATTATCTGAATGACCTCCTTCTGCGCGAGCGCCATAATTCTGACCGGATTCATGCTTTACTGTCCTCCGAGGTTAAACTGATGAATACATCCTCCAGCGATGGCGGAGTTCTCTTCAAACCGGAATAGTTTATCCCGATCCCTTCAAGAAAATCCCTCGTTCCGGCTTCATCATAATCTTCCGGCATGGTGAGGTGAACGCTCCTGCCGAAAACCGTGACTTCAAGAACCTCGTCGGCCTGCTCGAGCTTTTTCAGCGCTTTTATCAGGTCGTCAGTGTCGAACTGGAATATCCTTCCTCCTGTGAATTCCGATTTGAGGTCCTCCGGGGTATTGATCGCCTTGAGTCTTCCGCTGAAGATCATGCCGACACGGTCCGCGTGCTCGGCCTCGTCCATGTAATGAGTCGTCAGGAATATGGTGGTGCCCTTCTTCGAGGCGCTGTAAATAATATCCCAGAAATCTCGCCGTGCCATCGGATCAACTCCCGCAGTCGGCTCATCCAGAAACAGGATCGAGGGGTCATGCAGAAGTGCGCATTCAAGTGCGAGGCGCTGTTTCAATCCCAGGGGAAGATTTGCCGTAGCGGATTTCTTATGTCTTCCGATGGCTGTACTTGCAAAAAGATTTTCTATTCGGTCTGTGAGAGTCTTTTCCCTGACATCGTAAACTCCCCCAAAAAACAAAAGATTCTCCTCGGGGGTAAGATCGTTATAAAGCGAGAATTTCTGCGACATATAGCCGATATTCTGCTTGATCTTCTCGGATTCCCGCATAATATCGAATCCGCCTACCGTGCCGTTGCCGGAACTGGGGAGCAAAAGTCCGGTGAGCATTTTGATGGTGGTCGATTTCCCGGCGCCGTTGGGCCCAAGAAAAGCGAATATCTCGCCTTTTCTTACCTCCAGGTTGATATGATCGACGGCGGTAAAGTCACCGAACTTGCGCGTCAAGTCATCTATGTCAACCGCATAATCACTCATCTGTCACCAGGCTGATGAAAAGATCCTCCAGCTCAGGTTCTATTCTCTGTATCTCTCCACTGAGCAGACTTTTATTCTCGAGCAGATTCTTGATCCTCTCCACCTGCTCCTCGGATTCCGGCACGAAGTGAATCTTATTTCCAAATAGTATAGAGGACTTAACCATACGCGAATCATCGAGGATGCTCTTCGCCTCGCGGCTGTCACGGCACGGGGCCTGATATAACGACTCGGTCCAGAGAGCTTTTATCTCGGAGGGCGTCCCGGATGCCAGTTCATGGCCGTCCATCATCAAAAGTACTTTGTCACCCCTTTCGGCTTCATCCATGAACGGCGTAGCCACCACAATCGTCATACCCTGTTCTTTAAATTCATTCAGGATATTCCAGAAGATCCGGCGGGAGTATGGATCGACCCCGTTGGTGGGCTCATCCAGCAGCAGAAGCGAGGGCTCATGCAGGAGCACACAGCTTAATCCCAGTTTTTGTTTCATGCCGCCGGAGAGCGCACCGGCCAGCCTTTTCTTGAATTGCTCCAATCCGGAGAATTTGTACATGCGCGCGAAAACGTCATCCCTATTTTTGCGGGGGAGATTGTAAAGGCGATAGAAGAATTTGAGGTTCTCCTGAACGGTAAGATCTTCATACAGCCCGAAACGTTGGGGCATATATCCCAGATCCAGTTTGGACTTCTCCTCGTCCCCGGGATACCTGTTCTCGAAGACCCTGACTTCGCCCGACTCGAATGGCAGTATTCCCGCCAGTATTCTCAGCAGTGTTGATTTGCCCGCCCCATCCGGCCCCACAATGATATACATCTCGCCGCGTGCTACCGCAAAAGAAAGCTCGTCAAGTGCTCTTATGTCCCTGTAACTTTTGGAGAGCTTCTTGGCAGCCACAGCATCGGAATCGGACATATTCATATCCTCTGATCATCGGAATGGAATTGCATATATGATCATTCAGTGAATATCTTAACGTCGGCGGGAAGTCCCGGCTTTAATATATGTTCGGGATTATTCAGGTTGATGCGCACCTCGAATACAAGTTTTACACGCTCCTCTTTGGTCTGAATATTTTTGGGTGTAAATTCCGCTTCGGGAGAGATGAATTCTACATAACCCTTGAAATTCCTGTCAGGGTACGTATCGATTGTTACATACGCGCTGTCATTCAAATTGATTTCGCCAATCCGAGTTTCGTTAACATAAACATTGATATAGGCATCCTCCAGAAGCGAGAGCGTGTAGATCGGTACCCCCGGCATTGCCAGCTCCCCCTCCTCCATATTTTTTGAGGTGATCCAACCCGGGACCGGCGCTGATAACTCCGAATTGGATATCTGTGTTTGCAGAACCTCTTTCTGCGCATCCAGATTTGTGATTTGAGTTTTCAGCGTCTCAATCTGCTGTCTGGTGTAATCTCGCTGGGTTTCCAATTCATCATACTGCGACTGTGTGGCTGCACCGGCATCGAGCGCTTTTTCAGTCCGCTGCAGATTCCTGTTCAGGTTTTCAAGCTGTATCTCAGCCTGTTTAATCTGGGCATTGATCATCTTAAAACGTGAATCGATCTCATCCAGCCGTGCACGCAGCTCCTTGGCATCGATTTTCGCAAGCAACTCCAGTGAATCCGCTTTCTCGCCGCGGACTTTATTTAATTCCAGAATTTTTCCGGAAAGCTGAGGTGAGATGTCGATCTCAGTTATTTCGATTGTGCCCGTGGCAGTCACAATTCCGGGAGGATCGGGAGCGAGTTCATTGTTTTGATTAATGATAATTAGAACGATAAGAATCCCGATTACCGCTACTATTATTGTCAGACCAATTACTTTTTTCATAACCACCTGAATTCCAGTATGTCAATATCACCATACAGACAAAATTGTCAATCAAAAATTGGCGCCGAAAAAAGCTTTGAAATATATAAAAGTTTATAATGGTGACATCAAGCTCGCAATGTAAATCCATTATTTTCCGCGGAGTCCGTGAAAAAGCGCTCTTGAACGTCTGAATTCTGCGGACAGCTCCTGCAGATAATATTCACCTTAATATGGAACATTAGGCTTTTGCGCAAATTATAATTGTATGGTATGCGGATTTTAATACAACCCGGATTTTTGAAACATGAAGTCAGCTCCAGTCCTTTTAACAATTGTTCTGATCATACTTGTTCTTGGATCTTCGGCGCAGGGTTTTAGCGATACGATCCAGATCGAATGGGTAACTGTTGTGCCGGGAATTGACCACTCTTTCTCTGTGTATGGGTACCTCGACCAGCCCCATACCGGTTTCGAAATTCCCCTGGCCTTCTCTAGCTACGATCTGGTTTTCGATTCGGCCACTTTAGATGATGGAATTGTGCCGACTGAATATGAGATTTCATGGCGCATTAGAGAAGATTCCACCCACTTTTTATTGTATATATTCCCGCTGACTGTTACGCCGCCGTTCCCGGACATACTGCCGCCGGGCGGAAAAATATGCGAAGTCTATTTCCATGTCCGTGATTTTGCCTTTGATCAAATCGTCTTTGTGGATACCGCCGGCTACCCTCTATTTGTTGATGAATCCCTTCTGCAGTACTTTGATCTTAGTGGTTATGATACGACCGGGACCGCGATATATCCGGACTTCATGTATGGCACTGTTTCGATCTTTACCGATGTCTACGATGATGACGATTCTGAAGGCTCTGTTCCGGAGGATTTTCGCCTGTATCAGAATTATCCCAATCCCTTCAATCCCACTACAAGAATATCATATCAGCTTCCATATGAAACCGATGTTACCCTGGAGATCCTGAATCTGCTGGGGCAGAAGATTGAGACAATTGAGCAGGGGATAAGGCAGCCGGGATACTATGAGATTTTTTTCGATGGCTCCGAGCTGAAATCCGGCTTTTACCTGTACCGTATCAGGGCGGGCGACTTCACAGAGACCCGCAAGATGCTCCTTCTAAAATAGCCGATGTAAAATACTTTCCATACATTCTTGAATTCAATCAAAGATAACGATTCGATCTGCAATCGCGAATCGCTCCTTCTTATTCTTGTAGCCTGCACTCGATTATTCATTCTGCCCGGATTTACAAATTACTATATTGTGGCCAGCCTATGCTCAGGGCTCTATACTGCCCGAAAATAAGTTCATATTGTATTGCGGCCGTTAGTGTTCAACGAAACTTTTATTGAACCTTTTTTTGGCTTGACAAGTTAGATATAAGGCCTATTATTAGGCAAAATTTTATGTGTCCCTATCGTCCAGCCCGGTCTAGGACACCGCCCTTTCACGGCGGCGACAGGGGTTCAAATCCCCTTAGGGACGTTAAACTTAAATGGAGAATGCTGACTCATTAATTGAGAGGAAGCATTCTCCTTTTATTTTATGCTTGCATTTTGATATCGTTCTTTCAGGTATTATATCGACTTAGTAAGGAAAGAGGACCTTATGTACCTTCTCGAATCCAATGCTGCGATCCTCAAGATGTGAAAAAACCTGCCATCTGGTGTCCGATTCACCCCGCATCAACTGGAAACTCAATGGCTCTTTCGATCAATTTGACTTCACTCCCAGTTCTGCCAGTAGCATTTTCCTGGCGCTGTCACAAAGCTGGCCTGGGGTTTGCAGTATTAGCATTCAGGGATGCCGTCGCCGTTTGTGTCTCCGGGATTAAATCCCCCCAGAAAGACATAATTGATAATCCAAACCGCATCCGAGACATTGAGAGTTTCATCACAATTAGCATCGCCCGCTTCCAGCGGATCGGGCGGAGTGCCGCCGACAAAGACGTAATTGATGATATACACAGCGTCTGATACATTAATGAGACTGTCCTCATTGGCATCACCGGTTGTATAACCACTTTCAATGGCCAGGTCATCAATATACCAGCCCTCGTGATAGCTATCAGCAACATAAGGTTCGCTGCCAAATCTGAACATGAACTGGACTACACCTGAATATCCAGACAGGTTAAACTCAGCTTTCTGCCAGTCATGGCTGCCGGAAAAAACTGGAGTGCTGTCGGCAAAAAAGATAGTACCAAACTTCGATGTAATATATGGATAGCCGCCAATCGGTTCGATTACATTCCAATCGCAGCCGTTGTTGGAAATAAGCACAATCCCGCCCTCGAAAGCTTGGCTTTCATACCAGTCAAGAGCAGCGTCCATCCAGTGCCAGAATGTCAGCCGGGAATTGGCTGAAATCAATATCGGCGGGGTAATCAGGTCACCGCTATTAGACTTGCCGATATAATCCGCTCCATTTCCTCCGAACTTCCAGCTCGAAGGAGAAGAGTGATAGTGATAGCTTTCGACATGCCATTCATCATCGACGGCTATATATGTGGGGCGATGCAGCCAGACATTCTCGCTATTATGAATGCTATCGATATAGCCATAATCGTCTCCGACATAAACATAAAACGGCTTCTTATCGCTATAATCGCCATTGAAAGTGATATATAATGTTGCAACATAAGGAGCCGGGCATGCCGGATCAACCCTGAACTCGAATGGTACCTGATTGCTTTTTTTCTCCCAGGCTTGCATGGATCCATAATCCGAATAAAGATCGATCAAGTAAATATAAGGATCTTCTTCGTACAGGCTGCCGAAAACAGTCGGCCAGTCCTGTCCCTGATTTTCTGCGATGACCCACAGTTTGGCCCTCTCTCCCGGAACCATTCGTCCGTCCCCGTTGCCGTACTGGCTGTCATCAAGGTAATGCCCACAGGCCTCGATGATTGTTTCCTGCTGGGGATAAATATTTTTATATAGTATATCATACTCATAGGGACACAGATCATATTCTTCCCAGTAACAATACATGCTGTCGAAAACATACCAGGTTGTGTATGCTGTGGAATTGCCGCCCCAGCCGTAATTCATGTGATATTCGTATTGCCCGCTATCATCTCGATATCCGTCACACACCACAATATGGCTTACGATGCTGTAATACATGGGACGGTTCAGGTCTATTTCCGACTTAATCAGGTCATACCATTCGCTAAGGCTATTATTATCCCGGGCTTCCCAGTCCAGGTTATGACTGTAGCGGAAATAGTGCGGCAATGAGATAAGCAGCTTATCGCGATGTGCTGCCGATCCGTTGGTGCCATATTCCATGTTTATCGATGCGCCGATTTCATACGAAAGCTCGGCCATTGCGGCCGAATCTTCGGGAAGGCAGAAATCCGGCTCGACACAGCTATCGGGCATATGGAGCCAGTCATAAGGATCGGAAAAATCCGCGCTGAGCCATCCTCCCGGCACTGGTTCATCACCCTGCCAATAATACCAGAAGTAGGTGTGACTACCGACACCGCTGTCTGGCCATTCCCAGTAGTGCATAAGCTGGGCTAACGCTGTGGCAGCGCATCCGACCACGCAAGTGTCTCCCCCCGGAAGCTGCGGGCAGAGATTATTGTACGGCTTGCGTTGATGCCAGAGTGATGTCAACAACGGGCCTGCCTGCTCGAGCGGGGCGCGATCGAGATTTTGCAGATATTCGTGGAAGCCCTCAGATGATTGTGTAAAGATATCCCACCTGTCGTGATTGCGGTGCCGAAAATCCGCTTGCTCAGAAAAGTCGAGCATTGATTCCAGGGGCCCGAATACCCCCTGATAGGTTTCCAGTTTCGAGGCGAGAACATCTATGAATAATTGCTTGATCCCACCTATATCGGAATCGTCGATCCAGCCTCTTTCCGAATAAGCCTTGACGGGTGGAAGCTCTTTTAGCACAGGCACCAGGATGAAACCATCGGGATCAACATTATAGACACGTGCCACAAGCTGATTCCCTGAATACAAATCAAGTGATTGAATGATGCTGGGCCGGTCGGAATGTGCCCATGATCCATTTTGATGGACTTTATAAGATAGCCAGTTCTCCCCGACATGGGCCATCTCATCTGAGCGGGCCAGCTCGGCTAAAAGGCCTGATTGCGAAAGAATTAGAATCATCACGACTAAAGACAAAATTTTATATGGATAAGGCTTCTGCGGGCAGTATCTCCTGCACATAACTACCTTCTTTCCAGCCATTGCCATAACAATGACTTTATTCTATGAAACAGATCGTAAATGATTTTAAAGCGGGTTTCTCCTGCTTGAAATATAAGCTGGGGTGTTGATAAGTCAAGTCGAGAAATACTGTTCTCCCGGAAACCTTCCAGAAAATTAATGAAATATATTGACTTCACCGTCAAGTATATTTAAATTAAGACAAGTGATAGACTACCTGGTTTAACACATCTCAATTTTTAATAAAATGAAAATATAATAGTTGCCGGTAGATATTATCTGTTTCCGTCAAAAGCTTTGGGCGGCTCTGATCGCACTGAAAATATTTGTCGGCACAGCTGCAGAAAATCGGAGGACACAATGAGAAGCTCAGCAATTTTCCTGATTCTTTTAGCTTTTGTCGTCTCGTCCGCAGCAAAGGTCGATGCACACAGCGCCGATCTCAATTACAAAAAGTACATGTCGGACAAATATACTTTCGGGCAAGACAAATCAGGCGGGACAGAGTTATCTGGCTCTAATAATACTTTCAGGTTACATTCACAAATTGACCGAGAGCATTCAGAGGATGCTTCCCGCCCTGAAGGCGACACTGAAAGTCATCCAACTTATACCTCATCGGATATGCCGAACTTACAGATTAGAGTTCACAAAGTTGGAAATATCCATATGACTGTTACCAATTATGGCATGTTCGGCGACCGCATATCGGATAGCTTTATCGATCCTGAAACAGGCCTGCCCGCGCCATCATGCGAGTATCCCGCAGGATCGGGAAATGAATATATCTTCCAGGGCGGATTATGGATCGGCGCCATTGTGGGTGATGACACGCTTGTCACAGTTGGCGTCGATGGCTGGCAGAATGTGAATGAGATGTTTCCTGAAGGGCCTCCCGAGGGAGATATAGAGAAACGTTCAACTATTCCATCCAGCCCATCCTATTCTCCAGATGCGATAAGTGAAGCGGATTATATTGCTATATACTACGATACCCTAACCGATCCAACTTATGTGATATCAGACCCTTTTGATGCGCGCCCTCATCTCCCACTGGGTCTTAAAATCCGACAGGAATCATATTCATGGAGTGACCCCGAATATGATGACTTCATAATTTTCAGGTTCATCATTTCCAATATCGCCCAAAATCAGCTCAATGAGATTTATTTTGGATTCTATTGTGACGCCGATATACTAAATCCTGAGATCAATCCCGGCGGATTTTCGGATGATATCTCCGGTTCCATTCAGTATACCGACCCGTTAACCTGGGAAAATGTATTGATTGGATGGTCTTCGGATAATGACGGAGACCCGGATGGGGGAAGCTGGGATTACAGCTCCCCGCGCGGGGCCATCGGAGTATCTCTTCTTGATTTTCCGGCGCCTCCCTATTCGTCTTTTAACTGGTGGGTTCCTGCCTTATACAATCCCGCCACATATGATTGGGGTCCCATGCTTGATTCAAATTATCGCGATTTCGGTACAGGCGGGATAGGCACCCCCTCGGGAGATAGAAATAAATATTATATAATGGCTAACGCCGAGCTTGATTATGATCAGATGTTTGCGGCCATTGACCATACAGGCGAAGAATGGCTGCCTCCTCCGGTCAGCACTTTCGCCCTAAATTTGGCTAATGGGTATGACGCGCGCTTTTTATTTTCATTCGGGGAAACTGATTTGTCTCCGGGCAACTCGATGGATTTCGCATTTGTGTTGACAATCGGTGATGAATTCCACAAAAATCCTGATGATTACAGTAATTTGTTCGATCCTCAGAATCCGCAACTTTTCTATGATTCACTGGATTTCAGCAATCTGATCGATAACGTCCAGGCCGCAAGACAATTATACCGATCTCTTTTTCCCGGAGAATATTCCTGCGGCGACGCCAATAATGATGGCCTGGTTAATCTGAACGATGCCATCTGGATTGTAGATTACGTGTTTATAGGCGGTTTAGAACCCTATCATTTTATATCAGGAGAGGTGAATTGCGATGGTCTTGTTGACGTCAGTGATGCGGTCTGGATTGTAAATTATCTATTTTTAAGCGGGAACGATCCCTGCGATCTTGATGGGGACGGTATTCCGGATTGCTGATGTAAATTTACATGCACGGCCTACTCCTTTATACCCGCTCAGAAATGGGCGGGTATTTTTTGAATCAGGCAAGTGTTTGTCAATCTTTCAGGTCGAAGCCCAGTCCCGCTTTTTGTGTGGGGGAAAGGATCCCGTTTTTGAGGATGACCGCCCCGGCAGTGGGGTCGTCGATCAGGTCCAGATGACCGTCCAGATCTGCGTAAACAACATTGGGACGTGCCAGGGCAAAATGCAGTCCCGCAGCAATCGCAAGACCGGCCTCATCCATACATCCCACCATGCTCTCCAGTCTCGCCGCCCGCGCTACGGCATTGATCTGCACGGCATTGAATATTCCGCCCACCTTCATTAACTTGATATTAATCATGTCGGCCAGATCACGTCTGGCCAGCCGGAATGCGTCGCGCAACGTAAGCAGGCTCTCGTCAGCCATCACCGGAATACTGACTTCGCTTGTTACCCGCCCCAAAAGATCGGGCTGTCCTTTGGGTGTAGGCTGTTCCAAAAGCTCCAGCTTCGCCGCACGGGTTTTCTCCACGAATCGCTTGGCCTCTGCCAGGGAGTAGCCCTGATTGGCGTCGAATCTGAGCTCTATACTTTTTCCAACTTTCTCGCGAACTTTCATTACCCTCTCAATATCTTCATCGACATTCTTTCCGCCCTTGATCTTGAGCACCTTGAATCCCTGTGAAATCAGGCAGGATGCTCTCCGGACAGTCTCTTCAACAGGCAGAATCCCGATTGTAACACTGGTCTTGATCTGTTTTCTGTATCCCCCGAGAACCACGTACAGGGGAAGACCGGCAAGCTTTCCCAGGATGTCATGAAGCGCCATATCGATCATGGCCAGGGCGGAGGGGTGCGTGCGCATGGATTCCTGCAGCATCTCGATGATGTAGGCGATCCTGCGCGGATCCCTGCCTTTAACATTCGGCTCGATAATATCGCGGCAGGCCGACAGCACAGTATCTGCGGTTTCGCCGGTTACCTCGAAATCCGGCGCCGCGCAACCATAACCGGCAACACCGGTGCTGGTTTCCAGCCGCAGGAAAACATTGGTGGTCGAATCGATGGTCTCATAGGCAATCGTATATGGTTCCTTGAGTTTGAATGTGTGCGGCCAGACATGTATCGTGTTGATCTTCATATATTTTCAATATCTTTTCTGATAGATTTCTTCCAGCGTCATGCTTTTCAGGTCCTCGACAAAGGCGACCATATGGGCGATCATAATCTCCCACATCTTCTTGCCTTTTTCCGCGCTGGCCTTGGTGGGGTCTCCCATGACGCCTGTATCGGAAATCTTTTCAGTGTGTGCATACCATGAAACACCGCGTTTGGAAGTGAAATCAAGATAGCGGCTGGAGAAAGTGGGCACGCTTTTAAAGGCCTCGTCCATCCTTACCAGGTGCGGCCGGGTCGCCAGGCTCGTGCTGGTTTCAAATTCGCCGGCGTGGACATCATTGGGAGTTTCCACCAGCTCATAAATATCTACATCGCTGGTTTCACCGGAATCGACACAGGCAAATATATGCGCATCCCTGTTTATCATCTGGGCTGCATAATTCAATGCCGGGCTGTTGCCGCCATGCCCGTTGATTATAACCAGCTTTTTTATCCCGTTGCCGGCGACACTCATACCGATTTCATATACCAGCCGGGAAAGTGTGTCATTGTTGATGCTGATCGTCCCGGGAAAATCTTCATGGTGATATGAGACACCATACGACACTAAAGGCAGTATGAGCGGTTTGGGATCGCTGCAGGCTTCCGCCACCCGGTGCGCCAGATAATTGGCGTCGAATGCATCAACATCGAGAGTGAGATGGGGTCCGTGTTGTTCTATCGCGCCCACCGGCAAAATAGCGATGTCAACTTCTTTCAGTCTCTGCTCTACCTCCGGCCAGGTCAACTCCGACCACAGATATGATTTCAGGCGCGCCGATTTGCGCCGTGATGATTTTTTTACTTCTTTCTCCTGGAGCATCTCAAAGGGGTAAGGCTGATTGAGAGAGGCATCGGTTAATGGATCGAAATCTTCCCATTTACGTCCGGCCCGCCGTACCGCGCCACTGGCATATTCCATCAAAATCTGATAGAGGGGCTTGCGCAAATCGACCGGCATACCTGTTATGGGCGACCGTTCCGGAGTAAACCGCAGCTTCATTATTACCGGATGTTCTTTGACTGACTTCTGCATATTATCGGGCAGCCTGATGATTCCTTTTTGCTGGAGCAGGTAGTTGAGATGCTCCTTGCCGGGAGCCTCCTGATGGACCTGCTTCTTCCCAAAGTCAACCAGGCTCTGCTTTATCTGCTCCTGCTTGTATCCGCATCTTTTCGGGTCCGCGTCAATGGCCGCGAGCATGCCGATAATGCGTCGGCATTTTTCACATTTGCCGCAGGGATAAATTCTTTCTCCCTCTTTGTGGGCAGCGTGGCAGGAGACCTGATGCTCCTGAAGTCGCGGGTATCTTTTGACCAGCACTGTTTCGATCAGGATCTCGGACATCTGGCGCAGCAAAGAGAACTGGCTGATTGCCCACCCTTTCTGCATATAATAGCGGGACATACTGTCATCAAAATAACGGCTCTGATCATAGAGACCATCATAATGTATTATGCCCTTATGAGAGGGCCTGTTGGTTGTATCATGTTCGTCTCCGATTATCAGCCGTCCTATACCGCGCTTACGCATCAGGGGCAGGGCGCCGAAAAGGAAGACCGCAACCGTCCAGAGGCGGATCGGGTACTCGTCGGAGCGCACATTGCTGAAATCCTGACGGATAAAGGGCATGTGCCGCAGCATCCAGGCGAAAACACGGTCAGAGTTTACCCAGACCCTCGCGGTATTGGGTATATTCGATTTGAAATGGCGGTAGGCATTGAGAGCGGTGAACCAGTGGCGGCCGGATTCATTTACAAAGACAGGATGATTCTCCCGGCCGATTTCATCCAGGAGCCCAAAGCTTAACAGGCTGTCTTTGCCGCCGCTCGAGAGAATGCAGTGTTTATGTTTGTCGCTCGCCCATAATTGCCATTTTGATTTGGGGCTCTTGCCGGTTACGGGAAATTCAAGGCCGGCCCGCAGATAGTTTTTTTGTTTGATGACAGGCAGGCCGGCAAACCCGTCTGTCAAGAATGGATTCGGCTCCAGAAATTTCTTTACGTAAATTTCGCGCGCTGTATTTTCTGCCATATCCCGCAGGAATCTCTGGTCCACCGGATCAAAATTGCCATGAAAGATCAGCTTGCTGCAGAACAGGCCGTAGTTCAGGGCCACCTGCGCGGTAATCATGCTGGCCAAATTCAGATGCGAGTCATCGCCGGGATTGAAGACATCCTCTTCATAGCTGTAAATTAATTCTGTTGAATCCGATTGATTCCCCCACCTGAGCGTATAAGGGCAGGTCACCTTGTTCTTTTCCAGCTTAATCGGACCGATCTCCAGGGTCTCGAACACTCCCAGGACCGATAATGGATCGTCCGGATCGGACTGTTTAGGGATTGGCTTTTCAATTTTATCTTTCATCTGTCTTTCCCCGATATAATTATTTACCCGCGCTTTGCTTCAGATATCCGGCAACCAGTCTGGCCAGATCGTCAGCGCCATTCAAAAGGACATCGAAAGCCGGACGCTTATGCTCCCTTCCGATTTTCTCACAAATGCCCGGGATATCTTCGGGCTTCAGGTCCTCATGATTTATCGTGATCGCCACCACCGGTTTATCGCTTATATATTCGATTGCTCCGATCTGCTTGAAAAGAGGATGTATGACATATCCCGGAAAGCCGTCATATTCCCTGCGAGCTGGGGCATGTTGCAGGATGACAATATTCGGGCGTCCAGCCGCCAGAATTTCATAGCCTCCCGGGTAAGCCGGATTCATCAGGCTGCCCTGGCCCTCGATGACGATGACATCCGGGTTCACCTCTTTCCACGCTGACCAGACAGCATGTTCGATCTCACCCGATACGAAATCATTCACAAGCGTATCAAAAATCGTGCTGAATTTGGCGCCCTGCATCCAGGCGGTCTGCCCGGTGCCAACCAGCTCCGCCTTATACCCGGCCTTTTGCAGGGCGTGAACCAGAAGCCAGGCGGTGGTGCGTTTGCCGATGGCTGAATCGGTCCCCAGAATTGCAACTTTCAGGCATCTGACCTCTTCGATTTTACCGCTGAAAAAGTGCAGTTGATTTCTCGGCGGAGGTTTGCGCAAATCCCTCAAGGTGACCCGCTTATCCATGGCAAGCTGGGCAAGCTCAGGATCCTCGGAGAGAAAGTCATGCAGCCCGCAATCGACATTTAAACCGAAGCGGATGGCCTTCTTGACATCTTCACGGGCAATCGAGCTTAAACGTCCGCCGTCAGGCGCCAGACCGATTACGAAGTATGCGATTGAGGCCGCATTATTGCGGGCATGATCCATGGCATCCTCGATTGTGGCAAAGAGAGGAATATTATTTTTCACGCCGTCCAGTACTTCGCCGGCATCCCGACCGGCATAGCGCGAATCGACCACCGCAATCACCTTGTAGCGTTTGGTGAAGCGTACCAGTCCGTGAGCGGTTTTGCCGTTGGTGGTGTTGTAGGCCCCCTCGCAATAAACGATCGCATTACCATCTAAGACATTTTTCATGACAGCTTCCCGGTCAGGACAATTACGTAACGATCATTCGGCAGTCCCTCTTTGCGGTGCTGTTCTATCAGGGCGATTAATCCAGCAGTTGATGCTGGAAGTGTGTTTATGCCCTCTTTCTCCCGAATCAGTCTGGCATATTTGAGCATATTTCTGTCCGAGGCATTGGAAGCCCATCCGCGGCTCTCACGCACCGCATTGAGCGCCAGATCACCGTCAATGGAGTGCCAGTTTATCAGAGGTTCATTCACTTTTGTTTCCTTGATCGATTCGGGTTTCAGGTCCGTGCATGTTTCCGAATTGCTGAGATAGGCCATCACAATCGGATTTTTCCGGAATGAGGAGCCGGCCACCATATGAGGTATCCTCGATATTTTGCCCCGGCGATAAAGGCTGATGAAGCCCTTATGAATTCCCGCCAATGTGGTCCCGTTCGATACAGGAGCGGCCACCACCAGGGGGGCGTCCCTTAATTCATCATAAATCTCATAAGCGATTTTGCCGTAATTTCGGAGCTGCAGGATAATATTGTCGCCGCCGGGATTGGCGTCATAATATTCCTTGTTGCGTGCATGTTCAATGGAGACTTCCACTGCGGCCTCATAGTCGCCCGGCGTGCGCCTGATTTCCGCACCCAGATCTGTCATCTCGTTAACCCGTTTGCTGTGGTATGTCTCCGGCAAAAAAATCAGGCAGCGAAGGCCGGCCAGCTGGGCCGCGACAGCCATAGCCACGCCATAATTGCCGCAGGTGGCGATCGTTATAGTGTCAAATCCTCGGCGCAGAGCATCCATCGCCTGCGCAAAGGCAATTCGATCCTTCTGGGTTCCGGTGGGATTGGAACCCTCGAATTTGAGGTAGATCTGTCGAAGTCCCACCTCACGCTCAATATTCCTGGCGCGCCAGAGATTGGTGTCGCCGACTTCGGAATCTATAATATCCTCGTAGGCTTCCAGCCTCTCATCCAGAGGATAGGATGGATCCATGGCGATCTTGCGCTGCTGCTCGTAACCCTTGGTAAATTCATTTACCTCGCCGACAGCCCCATCGATAAGCTCGAACGGTTTCTCCGAGTCGATCACCGCGCTGTTCGATTTTTTATCGTTCACCGGTTTAACCCTTTGTATTTTGATGATGCTTTTTCAAGACTCTATGTGGAAAAAGCTGCCTGCCGACAGATATCTGTTTGAGGGCAGCATAACCCATGAACTGAATCATGACCGGAAGGCTCTTTTCTCCGGGTTCATGGAATTTAATTATAAAGAATGATGTCAGAAAACGCAAGATGCTCGAGATAAGAAAAAGTAAATGATAGTTGACAAAAGTATAGCTTCCCACGCTGACTCCAAAATCCTCCCAGATCTCCGCCAGTAAACCTCCCAAAAAAGAGGCCGCAAAGAAGCCCAGCCCGGTAATGACAGAAAAGATTGCCAGGTAGGAGGTTCTCTTCGATCCCGGGCTGTTGGCGATAGGCATGTTGAATGCCGCCAGGTTGAAGCCTGACCATAGTGCCCCGGTGTAAACCGCTTCAAGCGCCAGGATCCAGAGAAAATCGGCCCTCGGCAAAAACCATATTATGGGTATGAAACTGATTCCGAAGGCGCAGAATACCAGCACGCTCTTTGAACCGACCCTGTCAATCACCATGCCCCAGAATCGGTTCATGAAGATTCCGCTTAGCGCCACCGCCGCAATATAAATGGAGATAAGAGTAAAGCTCATTTCCAGATTCTTGAGCATGTGAGCCGCGAAAAAGATGGCAGAGATTCCTATGGCCACATTCCAGGCAAAAAATATTTTCAACAGGGACCGGAAATGTCTGTCCTTTAAAGGTGCGATAACATCGGCGAATCTGTGCGGAATCCTGGATTCTTCACTGCCCGCTTCCGGGAGCTTCGATAGCATCACCGCCGATATCAATGCGAATATGCATCCGATGCCGATGATCAGCGAATAACCCAGATTCTCCTTATCGATGATTCTGAAATGATCCAGTATTAAACCGCCCATGATTGTTGCGACGACCGTAGTCACCGCAATGGCGCTGTTTCTACGGGCAAAATAGCGCCCCCGTATTTTCTCCGGCACAATATCCGCGATCCAGGAAAGCCATCCGGGCGTGGCAATCATCGCCATTATGGAAGAGAGTGCCATGATTACAAGAAAAACAGTCAGATTCCAGTCAGCCGAAATGAACAGCAGGGGTATCAGGAGCCACCAGATTTGCCTCGCAAGTATAAACCCCGAAACCGTTATGAGCTTGCGGGTACCGGTTAGATGTATCAGCCAGGGTGCTACCAACTGCGCAGTCTGCGAGATGAATGGAATCGCTCCCAGTAAACCTATTTCCAGGTCGCTCGCTCCAAAATATATCCCCATGCTGGTCAGGAAAGCGCCGCCGGTCAAAATTATAAAGATGTTTGCGAATGCACCTTCCCAGGAAAAAATACAAAGCTGAGATTTAAGCACTCCGCTCTTGCCGACAGGCAGACCCCGGGCCCGCATGGGAGGAGTATTACTTATCTGGTGCATAACGCGCTCCTGATGATGTGTCCGGCGTTTTTGATGTCAGTCGACCGAGTTGCCTGTGTGTCATTATCATACTTATATCGCTTGATTAAATATCGAACCGGGGAGAATGCAAACAATTATGAGCCGCGATTCAACCTATTTGGCGCCCTCGGTTTTAATTGTGGATGTTTTTCCCGGGGCATCATCCGGAATGGATTCCCGTATGAACCGTCCCAGACCCGCCACCAGGGCCTCTCTCATTGATGCAAATGTTTTTTCCAAATCCTCGCGGGAATCGGCTATGAACGCAAATGAATAATAGCCCGATACAAATCCCGCCACAGCACAAGCTATTCGATGGAGTATCGGCTTGGGAAGATGATATTTGATGACCGAGTCAAGTAAATTCTGAATCGTCTCGAGGTACTCGAGAAACGGAGTTTCCATACCCTCGTAGCTGTCTTCAAGGGTGAGGTCGGCACGGCCCTGAAAATAAAGCACGAAGTCCTCCCAGCGGTTGCTGAAAAACTCCAGATGCCCCTCTATAATCATGTCCAGGAGCTGATCCAGTTTGTTGATCCCAAGGCATTTTTTTTCAATCCCCGCCTCCAGCTCGGCCATAATAAGCTGCATGAGTTCCTTTATGAGATCATCCTTCGTCGCAAAGTGATAATAAAACGTCCCCTTGCCCACATCAGCCCGGTCGGTAATCTCGTCAATACGGGTAGGGGCAAGTCCCTTTTCGGCAAAGATTTCACGCGCGGCATGCAGCAACTTCTGCCGTGTCTTATTCGTACGGCGCTGTTGACGACTGCGCCTCTTATTCCTGTTCTTTAATTCAATTTCCATAATCTGACCATTTAGTCATATTTGACTATATCGTCATATATGACCATAAAGTCAAGAAGTTTCCTGAAAATTCAGTTAATTTTTTTGCCGATTTTTCTGAGAAGAAGCGAAGTTATCTGTAATATTGTGTAAATCATCAGGATACCAATTGTAATTCCATTTTTTTTGAGAAAACCGGCTGGAACTTTTCGCTCTCTATCTACCGCCCGCCTCCATAATTAACATCAATTCTACCCGGATTTTGCTTTCTGTTCAGATGTCTATTATTTACCCCTTAAAATATGGCGAATGTTGTGCATTTTACCTCGATAAGCTATCCATATAAACCGGCCAATCTTTAACTTATTGTCTCTTATAGAGAAGAAGTAAGCTGCCAGGTCGGGTTTTTCGGCATGGAATTTGAGATGCAGATTACACAGGGATACAGAACTGCAAATAGCAGATATAATCAGGTTAGTTTTCTCAGTAGGGGATGGGGCCTTATTGATATCCGACCTTGATGGGCAGGGGAGTTTTACCACCCAAATACATGCATAGCTCAAAGAGGGTCTTTTATAAACTGCAATAAAATCATATTTGAGAGAATTTTCGCATTTGCGGAAAATCTAAAAAGAAAATGATCTGCAATATCGAAGCAATAGAAGCTAACATTGACAAGCAGCGGAGGGAGGTGATCTTCTCAAATTCTCAGACAGTTTAAAAATTTTTCAAACATCAATAACCACAAAACCTTTGGCCGAAGGTAAACAGGGAAAGCGCGCAAGAATACTTTCCGGAAACACGGGGTTCAAATGAAATTTGACAAGTTATTTCAATTCACTGTCTTCACTCTTATTATTGCTCTCCTGCCAGGTTTGCTTACAGCAACCGTATTAGAAGTCACTCAGCCCGTACAGGTGACCAGCAGTAATTATTACGAAAGAGGACAGGCTATCACTTACGACGGCACATATTACTGGTTGTTCTATGGCAGATCAGCCACAGTAACCGGCAATTATCAAAACGATAATCCGGATGTGAGTGATTATCAAATCTACTACAAGAAGGCCACCACAGTTGAGGGCCTCGCTTCGTCAACTGCCGTGGCGGTTACGGGGGCGGCAAACACCTATATGGGTGAAATCGGCGCGGCCTATCTGGATGGCAATGTTTGGACATTCGGGGCGGTGCCATCGACAAACTACACGGACCGCAAGAGCCTTTACGGCTGGTACAGTTCGGATGGGGGCGCCACCTGGACCCAGGTTGCGGACCTTGCGGATAACCTTCCACCGGGCGCGGCGCATCATGATGAAACCGCTTTTGACGGCAAGCTTTATATCATGGCTAATTATCCAGACGGCAATACCGGATGGCATACAAAGTATACCTCTGATCCGACGGCATCAACGATTACCTGGAGCAGCTATATTCCGCTCAATTCCACCTCCAACCTGATAAACGGGACCGGCCATTTCTTTGTCGATGGAAGCAACCTCTATATCGGCATACTGAGAACCTCTCCCACCAAGGATAACAAGGTTTTGCAGTATAATGCCTCGCCCGAATCCTGGACAGAATTGGGCACCGCATCGTCGACAGGCTGGGATGCCACGCTGTTTAAGGTTGGATCGGATTACGTCTTCGCCCAGGCTCCCTATACCTCCGACGGAGGCGGACGCCAGTATATTGTCGCCTGGGCCGGAACGAGCCCGAGCAATGTGCTGAGCGGATCGTCACACACGGTCGTTGAAGGTAAATACGGTACCAACACCTGGATCGATATGTGGCCGATCGGCTTTACCGATGCGGGCGGAAGCAGCTATCTTTTCTACACCTCCGAGAGAGATGATCCAAATCAGGAGGGCACCGGTAATATCTGGTACCTGAAGGTCGACTGGGATGTTTACGGGGATCATTATTCGTACATCCAGGAAGCGGTGGATGCGATAACATCTAAATCTACTGCAGATACTGTTTTACTGGCAGCCGGGACATTCACAGCCTATGACCGTGCCCTCGCGATTATTGATGTTCCCATGACTCTAATGGGCGCAGGGCAGGCAGATGACGGTACCGGCACAGTACTGGATGGCGGAACGTATGGGCAGGGTGTTGATAATACCGGACTCGGCACCGCATGGCCGCGTGCTATCGTCGTACAGTCCGATGATGTCGTGATCAAAAATATGAGAGTCAGAGGTTATCAGGGTGACCAGGTCACGGTCGGCGGTTACGCCATTGTGGCCAGGGCCGAATCCTCCTGGGGGGTGACCGATCCGACTATCGACAATCTCACGCTTGAGAACATAACCTTCGATGACTGCTACTATGGAGCTCGCGAGAGCAATGTCGTTAATGCTCTGGTTCAGAATACCAGCTATGAGATCAATTCCGGAGCTGCGTCATACGCTGCATATATAACAAATTCAACCGGTACCACTATACGAGCCAATGCTTATGATCAGGGCGCTATCTGGGTGACCGATGCGACCTATGGTACCATCGGTGGACCGAATCCATCTGATGGAAATGTGCTGACGAATATCCTTTATAATGGTATCTGGTATGGTCAGCAATTCGCAGCAGGAACATCATCTGAAAAGGGTCTGATTCAGAATAACACGGTCTCGGGCGCAGGAGAAGGCGGAATAGTCGTATGGAACTGGCCCGGGGAAGTCGCCGATAGCATTCGAATTCTTGGTAATACTGTGACCGGCGCCGCAGGCGGTTCAGATGATCACGGCGGCATAAGCATCCGCCAGGGCAGTTTCACCAATATGGTTATCAGCGGCAACAGCTCAACCAATAATGCCGACAATCAGCCCGGTCTCCTTATTTCAGGAAGCGTGGCCACGAGTGTTGGTATTAGCGGTAATGTATTCGCAGATAATCCGGAGGATGGTATTAAGTTCTATAATGTCACTCGTGGAAATGTGACTGTCAATGAAAATAAGATCACCGGTAATGCTTCGGGGCTGGTGATGAGCCTCGGCACAACAACCACCCTGGACGCCTCCGCAAACTACTGGGGCAGTACTGATCCAACCACAGTTGCGGGTATGATTACGGGTGTAATCGACTATACCCCCTGGCTGGGCGGTGGAACGGATAATGCTCCCGGCTTCAGCGGAGATTTCTCCGAACTGTGGGTCGATGACGACAGTCCGCAGTCCGGTGCAAGCAACCGGATTCAGGAAGGCGTCGATCTGGTGACGGCCAGCACAGTCAATATCGCGGCGGGAACCTATGATGCCACCATTGATATCGATACCCGTACCGATATCAACCTGGTTGGCGCTGACAAGACCACGACGATTATCAAGCCGAGCGCGACTCTGCCCTGGGGCTTTGCACCCTATTACGCGGGACGTCAGGCGGCATTGAGAGTTTACAATTCCACCGGGATCAATGTCAGCGGCATTACATTCGATTACGATCTCATAAAAGGTAATCAGATCTTCGGTTTCCTGTACTGGAACTCGGAGGGAAGTCTGACTGACAACATATTCAAGAACATTTCGGTCGATGATGCCTCCGGCGGATACTATGAGATGATTTCGTATCTGCGAGCGCCCGCATATACCGATGCCGCTCGTGCGCAGATTTCGATTACGGATAATACCTTTATGGAGACGGGCAGGGTGGCAATCGTAACTCACGATTATGTGCACTCTGTTATCAGCGGGAATACGTTCTACAAGACTACAAGCGATTTCGGATATGCCATGGAGATTGGTTCGCAGTCAACCGCCGTTGTCAGCAATAATACCATCTATGGCTATAACACCCCGGCCTTATCTGACGGCAGCAACTCAGCCGGAATATATGTCGAGAATTCCTTCACCGCAGGCAGTCCGTCTTTAACCAAGAATGTGACCCTCTCCGGTAATGAAATCTATGACTGCCAGTGGGGGCTCTATATCGGAAACGAGTTCGACACTTATGCTGGTGATGTAGATATCGTTGCAAATGTGACCGGAAATAATATTCATGACAATACTGATGGCGGCGTTGTCCTCACCGATGAAGATTATTCCGCCGGTTCATCGGTTGATGTTACCTTCCAGAATAATACCGTGATGAGCAATGGAAATTACGGTTACCTGATCTTCACCCGGGGTGACGGTGATATTACCGCACTCCTCTATGGCGAGACCATAGTAGACCAGGATACCGGTGTCTATATTAATGACTACACGGTCGGTTCGAGTGTATATGATGTCGATATTTACGGCAGCTCATTTTATAATGGCCTGAACGCCGAGTCCAATGTCAGCGGTGTATCGTGGGATGACGGCGCTGGAGTCGGAAACTGCTGGTCAGACTGGACCACCAACAGCGGCTATCCAACTCAATACAATATTGCCGGCACTCCCGGAGGTGTCGATAACTATCCTACCGTCGATTGCGGTCTGGATATGACTCCTGATGAGATCCTCTATCTTTGCAGCGGGGACTTCACCTTCGATATTGAAATAGGCGATGCTGTTCTGGGTTTGGATGCTGCCAACATCACTATTCGTTATCCCGCCGATCTTAACTTCGTGAGCGCAACTGAAGCGTCAGGTAATTATCAGCTCTTCTATAATGAGTTCGATAATGCTACCGGGTACGACAGTGTGCAGTTCAACTTCGGCGTGCTCACAGGCTCTGAGGACGGCCCGGTGACCTTGTTCAGCGTAACTATGAATGGTTCTACCGATTACTGCGCCGGTGATCTGATCGAGAATATCTATGTTCTATTACAGGGACATGATCCCTTGAATAATATTGTAACTATTCCTGCTTCCCCTGCTGAGCCGGTAACGGTTGTTGCAGATTGCGCCGACCCTGTTCTGGCTGTAAATACCGCCGACGGTGGATATTATAATGTTCCGCCCGTGGTTAACTTCGGCGCCACCGACAATTGCGATCTTGACGCGGTCTATTATCAGGTGGATGGATGCGATTCGGGCGGATGGACGGCAGTCGCTGTCGGATTGTCCGGTACCGCCTATGGCCCGTCGGACTGGACCCTGCCGACAGCGGACTGGGACGCCTTGAGCGAGGCCCAGCATTGCATCAGCTTCAAGATTATGGATGATAATGGACGCGGTAACGCTGATTCCTGTTCTTATAGCTGGTGTTTTACCAAGGATGTAACCGCTCCGCCCGCGCCAACTGATCTGGTTGCTCAGCCCGGACATAATAAGGTCAATCTGAGCTGGACAAATGCCGCCTCTGATTTCGATCACACAGTCATAGTAAGAAACGACTATGTTGACGGCGGCGGGCATGGCTATCCGGAATATGATGATCTCTACACCGAGGCCTCATTTCCTGCCGACACAAGTGATGGAGATTATATTTACGGCGGTACGGCAGAATCACATACCGACGCGTATAATCTCGATAATGCCAATCGCGACGTCTATCATTTTGCAGCCTTTACAGTCGATGCTGCCGGAAATGTCTCTGCTCCGGCTGCGGGCTCGCAGGCACGTTCGACCTCGTACTGGCTGGGCGATTTCTCCGCGCCTTATGACGGATATGTCTATTTCACCGATCTTTCGGTATTCTCGAATGCCTACGGTACCAGTGACGGCGATACTTACTACAATAACGAATGCGATATAGGACCGACATTCAACGATAATACCCGGGGCATCCCGGAGACCGACAATACGATCGGCTTCGATGATTTGACCATCTTCGTGATCAATTTTGATGATGTTACTCCGCTTATCAAGTCGCGCCCGATCTTCGCCGACAATCCCGAGGTGCCCGGCACGGGTATCAGAGCTGATGCGAGGTTCGAGGGTAATGAGTGCTATGTTGATATATACCTCGATAACGGTGATCATAATGCAAAAGCTGTTTTCGCGGAAATCAGCTTTGATCCGAAGAAGCTGGCATATCATGCCACGTCCTTCAACACGCAGTTGACCGAAACCGACCGCCCGGTCTTTGTCAAGCCGCTGCAGGATAGAGATAAAGTCTCGATTTCCGCCGCAGTGCTGGGACGAGATCAGGTCTTTGAGGGTTCCGGCCTTATTGCTACATTACAGTTCAATCTGCTGACCTCCGGGGAAGCCGAACTGGTATTGAGCGATGCGGATATCCGCGATAACCAGAATAATAATCTGCTGGGTGAGGGCTTCATTTCAGAGCCGATAGCATCAGCGGCAGCGCTGCCGGATCGATATGAATTGGGCCAGAATCATCCCAATCCTTTCAATCCCGAAACCGAAATATCATACAGTCTGCCGGAAGATACATGGGTTACGATCAAGGTCTACAACATTTCAGGCCAGCTCGTGAAAACCCTGGTTGACGATGTCAAGCCGGCCGGCAGGCACACGGTATCCTGGAACGGCACCAACCAAAGCAATAGTAGAGTTGCGACCGGTGTTTATTTCTATCGTATGGAGACAGAGAGATTCCAAAAAACCGCGAAGATGATTCTGGTTAAGTAATTCTTTCAACCTTTAACCCGGGAGGGGGGATGCCCTCTCCCGGTTTTTTTATTGGATTCTATTTAGCTATCAACTCGCGGATTTTTTCCGCTACGCGGCTGGCCGCGCCGTCATAATTTGCCATCACCGCTACCGTGTAGCCTGAATCCATATACATATCCAGCATGGCATTGATTCCCGGCGCACCGCCGCCATGCCCCACAATTCTATGGCTATTTACATTCTGATCCTGAATTAAATAGCCATAACTTACATCGGGCCTGCGGCTGGTCTTGCCTATTGACATTAGCTCGAATGATTCCTTGCTCATGATCTTGCCGCTGCGCAAGGCCTGATCAAAAGCCAGCAGATCTTCCACCGTGGAATAGCCGCCCCCGGCGGGGCCGCCCTTTACAGCATGCATGAACAAATTATTATGCCATAACCCTTCAGGAAGCATGCTCCCGTCGTAATTCATGTGAGTGTATCCGATCGCCAGATTCGGGACAGGGGTATCCACCTCAAAGCATCCGCTGTTTATCATACCCGCCGGTTTGTAAATATTTTCAGCGATAAAATCATAATAACTCATGCCGCTTACTTTTTCGATAATCATCCCCAGGACAATCGGCCCGGAATTGCTGTAGTGAAAATCGCTGCCGGGTTCAAACAGGAGCGTATCCTCAAAGATCAGGGAAGCCAGCCCATCCACAGTCTTTAATTCCCAATAAGATGTATCGAACATCTCCTCCCAGTAATCCTGCATCCCTGAGGTGTGGGTCAGGAGGTGATGGATCGTTACTTTCTCCGCAATTTCTTTCCGGGGAATGTCGGGCAGGTAATTTCCGACCTTGTCATCAAGTGATATCTTACCCCGCTCAACCAGCTGCATTATGGCTGCGCCTGTAAACATCTTGTTCATCGAACCGAGGTTGAACTTTGTGTCCAGCTTGTTGGGAGCATTATAACGCTTACAGGCCTGACCGTAAAACCTGGTATAGAACGGCTCACCATCTAATGCAATCAATACCGTTCCGGAGAACTGATCCCTTGCCACCAGGTCCTTAAGATAAGCATCCAGAAAATCTGCCATTTCAACATGAGAAAGCTTCCCTTCCGGCACTTCATACCTGGGGTCCTCTCCCGGGCGTGCTGATATCATCAATAACTTATCAGTATCGGTAGAATCGACAAACAGAGTCAGATCGACCCACTCCACTCCGGCCTCAGGCTTTCTGGCATGAAGCAGCGCCGAGATAATAAGGCTGTCTGAATCAGTTATCTTTTGCAATTGAAGGCCTTCGGTGTCATCATAAACCTGTCGAAAGAATCCGAGCCTCCTTTCCGCAGATTGTGGGTCATTAGATTCTTTCCAGTTATTGGCTATGAAAGTTTTCCAGGCCTCCTCATCCCCGGAATTAAATGACTGCAAGAGTAATTTCAGAATTTCGCCGGGTGGGGTTGCTGGAATTTCTGCCCCGGAGACCCGGGCCAGCCCCGGCCCCGCGAGCATGCTCAACAACTGAATGATAACTGCTGACAAAACTAAGCGCATCTCAAACCCTCCTGGTTATTTTTGTTCAGATTAATCCTGATTATGTAAGCACTTACGTAATATAAAACGAAAAGTTACATATTGCCGGCCTCCCGCTGCCTATATGGTTTTTCGAATACAGCTCAAAATATAGGGCTTGCCGGGCTTGTTCTCCAAATAATTAATCTTGACTGGAAAAGAAAATTCAGTATAATAATCAGGTACGCACCTTTCGCCCGAATTTATCGGGGATCACTGCCATTTGTGACTTTGCGAAGCGGATTTTAATAGTCCGGGTTGTTTCATGAACCCCAGGCCCGTGATGAGGTACTCTATAGCCTGTCAACAATTTCAATATGAAAACTCTCAATCCAAGCAGGAGGTATGCCGGTGATGTCGCTGTTATTGCAAAAATCAAAATTAATCGTCGGATCGATGATATTTCTTTCTTTCCTTCTAACCCTTTCAACAGCCGCTCAAAGCGGGGAGGGGTTCAACAGGTTCGAAGAGGAGAAACAGGCTGAATTGGGCCTGCTCCCGCGCTGGCGAGATGGGGGCACGCCCTATGATCGCAGCCAGTCGCTCGAGCCATTCAAGATCGTCCTGCCGGACAAGGATATGCCTACTTCAGGATATATATCCTCCCCGCCGGAATATTCTCCCTCACGCGGCGTCCTCTTCAGCTATTTTTCAAGCGGTTGGCCGGGAGTTGTCCGGGATATGGTTGTCGCATTGACTTCGGATCCGGATTATGATGAGATCGCCTATGTTTGTGTCGCCAACTCTTCTCAGCAGAGCAGCGCCTATTCCACATTCTCTTCGGCGGGGGCGGATATGAGCAAGGTGGAGTTTATAATCGAACCGATGAACGCACTCTGGATCAGAGATTACGGGCCGCATTTGATCTGGCAGGAGAATACCCTGGGAATAGTTAACAGCCAGTACTATCCCACCCGCCCCCTGGATAATTTCATCCCGGAGCTCGTGGGCACCGATCATTTTCAGATCTTCACCTATGATATGGGACTTTACTACTCCGGGGGAAATTTTCAGCCGACCCAGAACCGAAACGGTTTTGTAACTGCTCTAATCCAACTTGATAATACCGCCAGCGGAGGGTTCGATGCCAACTTTATTGCCGAACTCTATCATACCTACCAGGGCATTGACACACTGCACATAATGCCCCAGCTTCCCTTCAGCGTGGACGGCACCGGGCATATCGATATGTGGATGTACATTATTGATGAAGATGATGTCATCATATCCGAGTTTCTTCCCGGCTCCGATCCGACTGCAATCGCCGTAACAAACAACGCCGTGCCATATATGGAATCCCTTGGATATACGGTGCATCGCACTCCAGCCTGGAATTCCTCTCATCCATCCACTGGATACTGGACACACTGGACCTATACCAATGCCTTGCGAGTCAATAACCGTATACTCATACCGTCATATGGCGACACCTATCTGGACTATGCCGATGAGGACGCTCAGGCGCTGGCAGTCTGGGAAGCTGCGGCCGGCCCGGATGTTGAAATCATTCCCATAAATTCATACGATATTATCTGGGCGGCGGGCGCGTTGCATTGCATTGCCATGCAGGTGCCGCGCTATGAGGAACCTGCGCCCTCGGCGAATATAATCTGGCCTGACGGGGGAGAGCTGTTTGCGGGCGGTACTGTAGAGACAATCCAGTGGGAGGCCACAGATTCGAATAATGCTGAGCTCTCGGAAGCAGTGCTGTATTATTCTGTGGATGATGGTGCAGGTTATATCTTGATAGATACTGTGCCCGACACCGGCAATTATGACTGGACTGTACCAGATATATACGCTGAACAATGCAGGATAAAAGTGGTCGCTGTCTCGCAGGACAGCGACGAATACGAAGCTGTCTCCGCGGGCCCCTTCGAAATTGCCTCCTGCCAGCAGTCGGTCTATGATTTTTCGACCGGGGCCGGCGTGGATAAGTTCGCCTTTGGACATCAGACCTCAAACTGGGCTGCCGTCAGCGGAATCCGTACTCCGGTCAACACGGAAATTGAGAATCTGATCAGCGGCGCCTATGATAAAATCGCTCATTCTGACGCCACCGGCAATGATTATGACCCCAACCGCTATTTATCCCTGGACCCGAATAATGGCTGGGAATCAACCCATATCTTCGAATTCACTCTGACAGAGGATGTCTCCGAAGTCGATGATATTGAGGTCTTCTGGGAGGGATATTCCGACCAGTGCTCAATGATGGAAATGTATATCTGGGACTACACATCCGGGGAATGGTGTGATGGTGAAGGATTATTCGACCAGAACCGTTTTATGGACAACTGGGCAGGAAATCGCGACGGTTATCTGGAAAAGCACATCCGTTCAGATTTCGGCCGTTTTGTGGACGGCAGCGGACAGCTCACCGTGCTCCTGTATTCGGAACGCGGCCCTGACGGTAGCTATGTCAATTACAATCCTACCCTGCATGACTATATATCGGTAACCGTTTCAACCAAGCTGCCCCAGTATATGTGCGGCGATGCTGATGCCAGCGAGGCTGTAAACGTATCGGATGCTGTCATGATAACGAATTATATATTTGTCGGCGGGGCCGCTCCGGAGCCGTTTGAATCCGCCGACACCAATTGTGACGGAACGGTAAATATTTCAGATGTGGTTGTTATTATCAATTTCGTTTTTCTCGACGGCAATACGCCATGTGATACCGATGGCGATGGAGAGCAGGATTGCTGAGCCAATTAAATATATAGCATAAACATAAGCCGATCCCGGTTCCCGGGATCGGCTTTTGCGTGGCTGAAATTTTTTCAATTAAACCTTGCTCAACGGGTTTGATTTCCGCATCTTAACAGGGCATAGGTGTCCACATTGCAGCAAAGATCAGCACCATGGACGGTCACTATATTCTTTCAGGGAAGGAGGTGAAACCCGATGAAAGCTGCGCGAAAAGTCAAGGCACTGGCTTTATTCCTCGCGCTAATCGCGCTCGGCGGGCTGGTGTTCAGCGCCGTGACCGCCGAAACGGTTACGGCCAAACCGTGCTGCTGGGTAATGGTTTGCACGGTAACGCCCCCGATTGTCTGCTGGGAGGTGTGTGTGCCGTGCCCGACGCTGCCGCCGCCGCCCGGCTCATAGCGCCTTTTTTGGGTCTATTCGGGAAGTATTGAGGAAGTCTTTTCAATTGGGACTTTTTCAGCAAGCACGCCGATCCGGGATCGGCGTGCCCTTATTTTTTATTTTTCGCCAAGTTTAAATAGACGTGTCAGCAATCCCCGTCTATCTTCTGCCTCCTCCGCGTCCTCTTCCGGAGCCATGTAACGGGAGTTCAACTCCTCGTTATATCTCACCATCCAGTCATGAATCAATTTCCTGACTACGGCGGCATCTTTTTTTGATGGAAATCTGAGGATGTAGCCGGAATAGAACCTGCCTGTCTCAGGGTATTTCTTGCACCAGCGGCATTCGGCATCAAAAAAGACCTCATCACGCCCATCAACTTTATTTTTCAATGGGATGCGGCAATAATATACTTCGGCCACGGTCGCCGGAATTTCGCTTTTGAGCTTCATGCCGCGGGCAGACATGTCGACCACTATGCCCATTGGCTGCCGCGTATTCAAATCAAATGCTGTCAGCGTTTCAGCCGCTTTACGCCTGACTTTTGGCTGCATGTCCTGATCTAATACTTTCATAATACTACATAGACCTCCTCATCATTTCTATCGGAAAAAAACGGCTCAATTTGAAGAATTATGACTGATTGTCAAATTAGATACAGACCTGTTTAAGATCTGCCGGGACTGTGCTGAAAATAAGCACCAGGGGCATGTTTGAGTTTTGGACATCTTTACCCCGCGCTGTTCAAGCCGCGTGGTCATTAAAAGTGCATAGAGTATAATGATTTAACTATCTGCATCCGGCCCCAAAGATGTCAGTTATTGCTTCCGATATTTTTAATGGATAGACACAACATAGCTTTTGATTGACAATTGTAGACCCAGGCCCTATGGCCATGGATTTTAATCAGAAAAGAGGTGATGCTTATGCCTAAGCTTACCAATTTAATCGCGGTTTTAGCGTTATTCCTGTTTTTACTGGCGGGATGTTCGCAGCAGGATAATCCTGCAGGGGCTGTCGATTCGGAGACGAAGGAGATCTCCGATGATGCCTGGGTGAAAATACCGGCCGCGGCTGGACTCGACTCAGCATTTCTATTTCTGACGGTGTCTATGAACAACGGAGAGACGGTTTATGTCCACCGCATCACATCTGCGTGGAATGAAGCGAATGTGACCTGGGACAATTTCAACAGCAGTTACGATGAACTTCCTGAGGCCGCTTTCGTCCCTGATTCGTATGCTGAAATCCGCATTGACGTGACTTCTCTGGCAGCTAAATGGTTCAATGGTGTATACCCGAACCACGGGATGCTGCTGCGGCAGGGAGCATCGGTATCTCAATACCGCAGCAGTGAATTCTTTGAGGTTTCCTCACGGCCCCGGCTGGAATTATTCGTCTCCACACCATCCGGCCCGCAATCATTTGGTATCCAGGAAACTGGTTTGGGAGAGGCGGAGGATGCTTTCATAGGCGGTAATTTCCCCACGGGAAATAATGGCAGCGCCGATATGCTAATGGTTGGAAATACATTCGGTTTCGAGCAGAATGCCCTGATTAAATTTAACTTCGTCGTTGAAGAGCCCGAGGAGTATTGTTCCATCGGGGACCTGGTTTGGGAGGACCTGAATTTCAATGGCCTTCAGGATCCCGGCGAACCCGGACTGGCAGACGTCAGGGTCGATCTGTACAGCTGTGATGGCCAGATGGTCGAAGGCGCCCTGACAACGCCAGAGGGGTATTTCCTGTTCGATAGTCTCGAGCTGGGCGAATACTACCTGATCTTCCATATTCCGCCCGATTACGTTTTCAGTATTTATGACCAGGGAGGCAATGACAATATCGATAGCGATGCCGACCCGGCCATGGGGGCAACTGTGTGCTTCGCTATAACTGCTCCCGGTAAATACACCAGTTGGGATGCCGGATTTTATCTGCCCACTATTGATGATGACGATGACGACGGTTGCACCCGTGGTATGGGCTACTGGAAGAATCTGTGCCGCAATCCCAGCGATAAGCTGATTACTGATGATGCTGGTGTCTTTCTTCCGCTCTGGCTCGGTACCGAAGGCGGCCAGAACAGCATCAGAATCGGCACCATTGATGAAGCCGAGCAGATCTTCACCTTTGAAGATGATAAAACCTCAAATGGCATAGTAAAACTCTGTGCCCATTTGCTGGCTGCCAAATTCAACCTGGCCAATGGAGCCGGCGGGGATGATATCTCGCAGGAGCTGGCAGATGCCGACCAATTCCTGGCGCAGTATGGTTTCGAACATTGGCAGGAGATGAGCGACGAAGACCGAAGACTTATTTTAATCTGGAAGGATACATTTGAGGCCTTCAACGAGGGTGAAATTGGACCGGGAGCTTGCCCCGAAGATCAAGATGGAGATGATATAGAATCAAGCAGCGCCCACTGACCCGGTAAGGGAAGACAGGACCCCATAGAAAAGGCGGAGACAATCCTTGTCTCCGCCTTTAATATTATTTATTGGCAGTGGCGGGGATCATTTCATATGCCCTTAAAGAAATACTCCATCTCCGAATTCAGGGCAGAGGCGATTCTTGAAATGGTTGCGATTGAAGGAGTTGTCTGGCCGTGTTCGACCTGGTAGATGAGGCTGGGCGACAATCCTGTTCGATTGGCAAGCTGCCGTAAGCTCAACTTCCTCTCGGCGCGCAGATCGTGCACCCGTTGTGCGATAATGCTGGTCGCCTTCTGGTTCAAATTGGTTATAAACCCATATTCTTTTATTGCGCCGTTGATAGTTTCCAGCAATGCTTCATTTTCAAAAGGCTTGGTGATAAAGTCGAAGCAGCCGTTTTTGAAGGTCTCTCGCGCCCGTTCGAACGTTGGAAATCCAGAGAGCATGATCACGCATAAATCACTATCCAGCCCCTTGATACTCTGCAATAGCTTTACACCATCCACACCGGGCATGATGATATCAAGGATAATAATCTGGTAATTATTATTCTTTATGCGGGAGAGCGCTTCCCGTGGGTCGGTGATAAAGTCTGCGCTGAAATTGTGATTCTCCAGAAACTGCTTCAAATACAGACAGGTGTCCTCTTCATCATCGATAATAAGTATATTGATTTTTCTCTTCGTTGTGTCTCTGATCATACCCTATTGCCCCGGGTCTAACATACAATAACAAATTGCGGCATTCTATACCTGACCGAAATTGCTAAAGTTTAAGAAAATTGTCAAGAAAAAATAATCTATATCTCCGGTGAGGCCGGAATGCACCAAATTTATTCTTGTCTTTCCGGCTTCCTGATATATATTGGTCAAGGAACCTTTACGAATGGTCTTACGGATTGTGTTAGTATAATTGGAATCGATATGAGCTGGCCCGAAAATGATCATGAGGGGAATAACGCCGCATCCGATAAAAGGACTATCCTTATCGTGGATGATAACGGTCTAATGCGGCAAACTCTGGAGGCCATCTTGGAAGAAGACTTTAGTATTCTTCTCGCCAAAACAGGTCGGGAATCCATTGATATGGTAAACGGCAATAAGGATATCAGCTGTATCTTAATGGATATCCGGCTCCCCGACATATCCGGGATCATCGCTTCCCGCGAGATTTATAAAATAAATCCCGCCCTCCCGGTTATATTTCATACCGGCCATCCGGGTGAATATTATGAAAGTCACTTGATGGATGAGAAGAACGCCTACGGCTACGTTACCAAGGGTGATTCTATCTCCAAACTGGTCGAGACGATCGATGCCGCCAGCAAATATCGCCTGTAAAGAGGTCGTTTATCTGACCGAAAATCGTATGGTAGTCGATCGTCCAAGATCGTCAACACACATTAGCGTATGATCTCCTTTCACAGGTTCGTAGAATATCCGCTCATTTATCCCGCTGGACGCAAAAAGCCGGTCATCCAGAAACCAGTAGATTTTTCTATTCCGCAGCCCGGATGAGGCCTCGAACAGAATCTGTTGATATTCCGAGGGCATGCTTTTGCTGATTTCGAAGTGCGCCCGGTGTTCAGGTGAAATGATCTGCGGCGGACCATGGACAAATATACCGGAACATCCGGGATGATGTTCGGGCAGTTTTGTTATAACACTGTGATCTGAGAGCCAGCCCGCGAGCCTTACCGGCCAGTCCTCCATTACAAGCGTATCGGGATTCCCCAGATGCTCGCAGGCCCGGCACAGTTCGTAGCCTGTTTCCTTGTCAACTACAATAGCCCTGTGAATATCGCATTTGTTGTTATTCGTAATACCAATTATATACTTATCACTCACAACATCAGGGCAGTATTCATTCGGGGGCAGGCCGCTGCAGGCGCATACCAAACGTGTTCCAAGCCCGGCGGGTCTCTCGAACCAGACATGCTCATGCCCCTGCATTATCTGATTGAAGACGGCGAACATCAACGGCGCGGCCGACTCGGCTCCAACCAGCCAGGGCGATCCCTCGCCGGAAAAATTTCCCGCCCAGACAGCCACCGTAAACTGCGGATTGTATCCGATCGCCCAGGCATCTCTCCTGCCGTATGACGTTCCTGTTTTCCAGGCAACAGTAGGCAGGTCGCGTGTGAACTCCCAGGAAGCCTGCAGGCTGGGTCTCTGCAACTCGGACAATATCTCCGTTACCAGATAGCATGCTTCCTCTGATAGAAGATCATATGGCTTATTATCATCGCTTCCGGCAAGCATTTTTAAAGGCTTGTATATGCCCTTTCGTCCCAGAGCGGAATATAGATTAGCCAGGTCCGCCAGTGTGACCTCGCAGGCGCCCAGCACCAGCGGCAGGCCGTACTGATAATATTTCCTGTCGAGAGTCGATATACCTCCCGCTTGCAGAAACTCATAAAAATCCCGAATGCCCAGATTTGCTGTCAGGTTCACAGCCGGAACATTCAGCGATCTTATCAGCGCCTCCGATACCGTCGCGATCCCGTTATATTCCTCGTCATAATTCTCGGGAGAATAGCCGGAGTAGCTGACAGGTATATCATCAAGAATCGAGGCCGGAGTAATCAGGCCCCTCTCAAAACCGAGAGCGTAGGCAAATGGCTTCAGGGCCGATCCCGGAGACCTCGGTGCGAAGGCGCCGTTGATCTGTCCCTGGTGCTTCCTATCGTTAAAATCCGGTGATCCCACCATCGCCAGAAGTTCACTGCTGTGATTGTCGATCACCACAATAGACAGATTGTTTATATCTTTATCTTTCAGAACACTGGCATAGGAACGCGCCAGCCGCTCGCATAATGCCTGTAGATCCATCCTGATTGTAGATCTTATCACTCCTGTCCACAGATTTGAACTCAGCTCCGACATGATACTCTGACAGAAATGCGGTGCATGGTCGGGCCGTTCTTTTCGTTCGACCGGAATCTCCTCCTTTAAAGCACCGCTGAGAGTCTCCTTATCAATGATGTCCTGCCTGTGCAGTTGACGGAGTATCCTGTCCCGCCGGCTGCGGCACTTTTCCGGATTGAGATCGGGCCGGAAATTATTCGGGGATGAGGGAATACCGGCCAGGATAGCCGCCTCGGAGCAGGTTAATTCATACGGGGTCTTGCCGAAATAAAAGTATGCCGCCGCCCCCACGCCCTCGATATTGCCTCCATAGGGCACGAGATTAAAGTAGATTTCCAGCAGCTCGTTCTTGGAATAATGCATCTCGAGTTGCAGCGCCCTGAAAATCTCGACCAGCTTACCCCCGATATTTCTGGGCTTGGGCTCCATCATTCGCGCGATCTGCATGGTAATGGTGGAGCCACCTCTGACGATTGAACGATTTTTCAGATTATCTGCCATGGCTGTCAACAGAGAAACCGGATTTACACCCGGATGATACCAGAACCATCTATCCTCTGTATTAATCACAGTTCTTACCAGCAGGGGAGAGATGCTATCCAGTTTGACAGGCAAGCGCCAGTATTGATCCTGTGATGCGAAGCAGTTGAGCAGCCTGCTGTCCCTGCCGTAAATAAAATACGAGGACTGACGCGACAACCTTTCAGAGGGAAGCGGGAAGAAAACAAGATCAAAGAGCAGCAGAAAAAATGTGCCCGCAACCACTGCTATCAAAAATATTCTTATGAATCTTCTCAAAATCTTCCGCATACTCAGTATCAGATTAAAAAAACGATTTACCTGCTGGATCCTCTCACGATTAAGGTTCCCGATGATCCCGCGCCGGAGATAACCGGATTGTACATGCATTCCGCGGCCGACGGCGGAATACTGAACTCACCGGCAGAGACCGCCCGCAGGCTGTAATAATATTCGAAAGGTTTTTCGGATTTAAGGTTTGTGAACAGCAGCATGCGGTCATCTCTTATGTCAGAGTAAGTAACCTGTGAGCTTTTCTCAGGCAGCCAGGATAGATTCGGGGTCGTCTTCAGGCGTGGATTTTCAATTTCCAGACCGGCCGGAAGCATGTCATTAATGACCACATTTTCCAAAAGATCATTTTCTGTCTCGGCCCTGATATGGCAGATCAGCTGATCACCCAGGGAGACATCCTGCAAGTCGATCTCGGCTCCGTCACCGTCCAGATACCGGCGGGTAATTTTGATTCCGCGGGTATACTCTTCGGGTGCATAATCAAGAGGCACTCCGCTGGACTGCCAGTAGTAGTAACAGCTGCCTTCGCCGCTGATGGATATGCTTACATTATTGCCGTCGAGATCTGTCAGAATCTTTTTGAAATCCTCGGTCGTTATCCGATATGATTGACCGTCAACCTGCACAGCGCCTGTGAAATCAGGCTTTTCTCTTCCCCCGAAATACTTGCCCAGCGCCATCAATGCGAAGGCATTCTCCTGCGTGGTATACCATCTCCCGGCCTCCGCAGCCTCCATCAAGGAATTTGCCAGCACCGCAGCCGAGGGATTCTCCGGATCGATTTGTGTGAGCACATCCAGCAGGATAGCGTTACTGCGCACCCCGGAGGAGAAATTGCCCCCTGTTTCCGGCTCGAATATGCGCGGTTGGATATCAGTCGGCAGAATCCCGAACGCCGATTCCCTGTCGCCTGCGGCGCCAAGCGCTCCCGCGAGCTGGAACCTGGAATAGGGGGGGAGCTCGGAAACCTGGAGGCTTTTCAGGTAGTTGATGCCCTTCCTGTCCAGCCTGTCGGCCTGGGCCAGGACATAAGCGGCATATATCCGTTCCGGCGCGCTAATGGCCTCTGTCTTTCTGCCATAAACATGGTCATTGAGATTTCCAATAATTAAAGCATATATGTCTTCATCAATATAAAACCCTTTCCTGCGTGCTTCGATCAAGAAATGAGAAGCATAGACCGAGGCCCAGGAATTATAATACTCTCCTTCCGGCCAGAAATTAAATGAACCATCATCACGGATCATGCCGGTCAGCTTTATGATTCCTTCCTGAATGAAATAGTTTGCGCCTCCCGACCCCATCAGCTCAGGCTGAACAAAGCGTACCAGCTCATCATAGTAAAGAAGCGGGAACAAGCGTGAGGTCGTCTGTTCCAGACAGCCATAGGGATAGCGCACAAGGAAATTTATATTATCTGTGAACGCCACCGCGGTCAGTGATGATGTCTGAATAACATATCGTTCAGTGTTCTCGAACCACCTGTCCGGGAGACTGAATTCGGCAGGATTATCCTCGGTTACCGCGCCGGAACCATTTTCTGTCTTAATCGGCTGTCCCGGACGATTGGGAAGTTCGAATTCGATCTTTGTGCTCGCCTCGCCGTCGCCGGCAGTGATTGCAAATTCTATCTTGCCGGGCTTTATACCCGCCTTGAACCTGAATACCGCCCTGCTCTCTGAATCGTGGGGGACCCTGATAGTTTGCGCTGCAGGCGATAGCATTTCAACGGGGCCCTCATAACTGAGCTCAACTTTAATGTCCGCCATTTCCCCGGTTCGATTATAAACCGTCACAAGCCCTTCAACTACATCGTTTGGAGCAACAAATCTGGGAAATGCCTCCTGCAGAATGATCTTATCTCTGACTGTCACATTTGCAGAGGTCGATCCGAAGCGGTCACCCTGTACCCCTGCTGCATCCAGGATCAGTTGACCATTGAACTGCGGAATATCCAATTTTATTGATGCATAGCCATTTTCATCGGTTCTGACAATTCCCGACCAGAGCGAAACCGGCTTCACCCTTCGGGCCTGCACAGGCATTAGATGTCTTCGGTCGGCAAATTCCATCAGCCCCCTGTCGCCTGCCGGGCTCAGGTGGCTCTGCGCCTTTTCCACCTCGGGATAGATAAAGGAGTAAATATCATACGGCATCAGGTGCAGCTTGCGTTTTCCGTAGAAAAATTCCAGGGGATCGGGAGCTCTGGCATCCGTCAACTGCACTATTCCGGCATCCACAGCCGAAACAGTCAATTCGGTAACTCCCGGGCTGCCCACATTTATATCAACACTCAACCGGCTGCGCGGCTGGATTTCATCCGGGACATTTATCTTAAGCGGGAGTTTCCTCTCCTCGGTTTTCAGCATTATCGGTACCACACCGAATGCCCGCGCGGGCGTTGTCTTTTCAATCTGATCGGCGGGCCTGATTACTGTGGCCGTTATATATGCATTCGGGAAATAGTCCTTTTTTACCGGGATGGTAATTTCCGCGGTATTCCCATCCATTTCGTATGTAATCAGGTCGAGTACCTCGGTCTTTTCAACGGTTAACAATAATTTACCGCCGAAAGGAGAACGGATTTGCAGTTTCGCCTTTTCTTTTTCATTATAGCTTTCCCGGTCGAGGTCTATTTCAATTCGATCGGGATTATCCATCGACCAGGGCGCGTAACCCCATCCGGAAGCATAGAATGAGTAGGAGGTACGGTGACCACCATCCTGATCTGCCGCCCTGACCATGTATTTACCATATTCAGGCGGAACGAAGCTGATGCTTCCGCCATCAGCATCCAGGGTGACATATGCGGAATCGATCAGATTCAAGCTGCTTTCGGAGACATATCGGTAGTTTCCATTTCTGTCTTTCCGCAGGATCGAATGATAGATTACCCGGTAGAAGTCCACTCGCAGGGAGTCGATCGATATTTTTGTTTTATCTGACTTTAATGCTACCAGGCTCAATTCCGCCGGCTCGCCCGGACGAGCGTATCCCTCGAATTCGGGGCGCATTCCTATATACCTCGGATATGGATTTATGGTAAATTTGGCATAGGAGTTGACCGCCCGTCCTCCCTGCTCCGAGACACTGGCCGAGGCCAGCGCTCTCAAGGCTGAGGGTGGACTCAGGTTTTCAGGTATACGATATCGATAACTTTGGTAGCCCGAGTCATCAAGGATATCATCCCCGAGGCTTTCCGTTATACGCGAGAAAGCACGATCATTATCGGAGAAAGTATAGCTGGCAAAATCCTCCGGGGAGAAATCCTTGGCTTCTATCCTTATCCCGGCCGATACCCTGTGACCGGCGGCCGGCGCGCCGAAAAGAAATTGCCCGTCAACATCAATATTTACGAATTCCCCGGGACTGTATGAATCCCGTTCGGTTTCTACCGTAACTTTGATCCGGTCAGGCATGAATTCCTCGACCTGGAATTCCGCTCTTCCTATCTCCAGCTCCTCGCCGATATGCGCTCTGGCCGAATATATTCCGGTGCGGGAGAAGTCGGGCAGCAAAATATCTTTTTCAAGAAATGATGATCCGCCGGTTTTGACCCTGAAGCTCTTGAATTCCCTGCCCGAGGGATCATTTATTGTGATAATATACGGGAATTCATCGGGCAGCCGGCCTTCAGATTCGCGCACTATCGAGGCCAGGTGAACCGTATCTCCCGGCCTGTATATTCCTCTGTCGGTGTATATATAGGCTTCGTAGCCCGAAGTTATGTGCGGGCGGCCTTTGACATCAAAGTCGCTGATCGGAAGCAGAGCGTCATCGAATTTCAGGAATGATAAATCTCCGTCGGCCACGACGGTAATCAGGAAAGGATCGAATCCTGCGATTTTTTCAGCGATATTTTCAAATATACAGATCCCCCGGGAATCCGTCTTGCCCTGTACCAAAAGCTGGTTATTCCTGCTCCACAGGGTTATCTCGGCCTTCTTTACCGGGGAGACATCCTGCAGTGAATTGACCCAGACCATCAGATAATCATCAGACATGCGCGCCATTATTCCCATTTCTGTCAGCATCACCAGGCGCGAATCGCTATCCCAGCGGCGTTCCTTATTTCGGGCGGAAATCTTGAATATGCCGAAGAGGGAATCGCCTATTACCGCACCCAGGTCAACTGTGGTGGTCAGGGCCTCATTTGTTTCACTTTCAAGATTCAGAATGGTATCGTAAAAAGTCCGGCCCAGTACCGCGGTATTGCTCCTGTAGCCATAACCAGCTGCACTGCCCGATGCCAGAGCGTACACGAGATTGTTGGCAAAATACTGCTCCACCTCGACAGCAAGTTCATCAATGTTAATGGTCTCGAGTTCCAGCAGATGCGATCCTTCTCTGGGAAGATATATGCCGCGCGAGAGAAATCTGACGGTCGGCGGGATATCCGGTATGATGACTTTTGAGGAGAATCTTTTCTCCAGAACGGAGCCGTCCCTCGAGGTCAATCCTTCTGAAACTGTGACCTCATACGTTTCACCGGCTTTGAAGTTTCCATAAAGCGTTATGCTGTTGTAACGTACCTCGGCTGTAAAATCAATTTCGGGATTGATGCTGATATATTGTTCCGGCTTCTCAACCGCGATCTGCGTGGAGAATGGAATCTGGATGGTGGGCTGAAGATCGGAATACCAGGCGCTAAGTTCCCTGACGAATAATCGTCTTTTTGCCTCGACATCTATTGTGGTAACATACTCGCTGCTCGGTACATTTCCGCAATTCGGGCAGTTCAGACCTTCTTCAATCCTGAGGCTGTAGCTTTGACGGCGCTCGCTAAGCTTCACCGGCTCGGTTACTATTTTGGCATAATTGTCCGCACCAGCATCCACGGGCTCACCCTCGGGATCCATATCCACAGAGCCCAGCTTGAAATCAAGCCTCTGTTTCTCGGCATCACGCCTGCCCTCGATCGAGACTCTGGGCCTCAGTTCATCCGAATGGACTTCATAATTGAACTCTATTACTATGCTGATCCTCACATCGCCCGGATATTCCGGGACAGTTGTCGTGTATGAGTGAACCGACAGGATACGCAAGGGCGGGGTGTTGACTTTGAAGCTCTCTTTTTCGTTGATCCGATTTCCGTACAGATACTCTTTGTCCGATTTTACCCTGATCTCATAACTGGTTGCGGGGAGCAACTGCTCATCAGGATAAAATCTGAGAACATCATTATCGATCCAGCGCGCCAGTCCGGCGATCGCCGGTTCGATTTCAAGAGGCGGGTCAAGCACCGGAAGATTCAGGCTGTCATCCGGGACCATGTCACGCGAAAACTCGATCGTGAAATTTGTTCGAAGGTCGATCTCGCCCCGGGGATAGAAGTCGGTAACCTCTACATTCAGATCCGGTTCCGATTGCGGTTTGGACGAAAGGACATTGATCAGAAGCAGAAGGGCCAAAACCAATGCGGCCGCAAAAAATGATATACGCCTCCCATTGCGCGATAACACGCAGCGATAAAGCTTTTTCATGGAATGCTCCCCATATTTAATGATTTGCGGGAGAAGGTCCCCTTGATAAGCAGGTCATTTATATTATACAAGATTTAAGACTCCCGTGTTCGAAGAATATAAACTAAACCGCCCCAATTGTAAATTCAAGAGTTAAAAAAGGAAGGCTGGACATTTTTAGACCGGAATAAGGATCTGTCTTAGTGCAGATTCGGCCGGAAACCGGGTTGTACAGTCATAAGTGCCTTTCCGACATGGAAGTAAGTTTTGCGACCTGATGTTTTGATGCAATTTGAAATTCCTAAACCCTTAAACATGAAAAGAAAAATACAGCATACGCGGCTTTAATCACTGATATTTGATAAAAATTGTCCTATATCGAAACTTCTTTGACGAAATGCCGTTTTAAACAACAAATGACGATGAAATTAGTCTTATTTATATTAACCAGTAACATTTAAAGGAGAGTTGAAATGGGAATCATGAATTTGAAACTTGCAGGCTTGATTGTAGTAGCTTTAGCGGCTTTGATCGTGATCGGATGTTCATCCGAGAATCCGACCGCCCCCGGCCGGAGCGTTCTGAAATCGAGCAGCCTTGAGGATCCCTCTGATTCAAGGTTTAACGTTCCCGAAGACAAATACGAGTTTGTTTATTCCGGGCGTATTTCAACAATTGACAGGGCCAATCGTTCTTTTGAGTTCGATGACAAGGCAGGTTTGACCATTCTGGTTGACCGGGATGCCAAAATTTATGCCTTACCGGATTATGTGGAAATCCCGTTTGAATCCAGGAGCGCGGATTCGGAGATATCAAGTGGTCCCGCTGAATTGGAGCCCGGGGCAACCGCCACGGTCTATGGCGAGTTCAAAGGGGATGAGGCTGTTATCGCTCATATAGTCCTGGTGGAAGCGGCCCGGAGCGCTGATGAACTTATAACCAATGATTTTGAAGTCGGTGATCCCAATGACGACAGGGAGTATGAGGTGGTTTTCACGGACAGGCTCGCTTCTGTTGATTTCAGGAGCCGCAGTATTGTTTTAGCCGATAGAGTGAATCTGCAGGTTTATGTTGAGCGTGACGCTCCGGTTGTATATATGCCCAGCCGGGTAGTCTATTCCTTCGAGCCGCAGGGATCGGAAGATGACCGTTCATCCGATCAAAGCGGTATTTTCGAGGAAGGCGCCCAGGTCAGCCTCTATGGTTTCTTCAAGAGTGATGAGCTTTTTATAGCCCAGAGGGTTGATGTCTGGGAAGCCTACTCTAATGAGGAATTAATTGCCAACAGCATCATTATATCCGACCCTTCGGATATTGATCGTAATTATGAATTTCAGTTTGAGGGGCGAGTCTCTGCCGTAGATTACGAGCAGCGCAACTTCGAGCTGGCCGAGAAGGAAGGTCTGCTTTTCAGGGTCGTTAGAGATGCCAGAATAATCAGCATTCCTGACGGCGAAGAGCTGGAATTTGCAGCCAGTACGGGGAGATCCTCTTCCGACAGAAATGTCGGCAGCGCAATCGAGGAAGGCTCAAAAGTGGTCGCCTATGGAACTTTTAAAGATGATGAAAACTTCATAGTTGAACTGCTGGAAGTTTATAATAGCTCCATGGTCGGAGATCCCGTTATTGTTGACAATAACAGCAGATAATTAACCGATTCGAGACACTTCCCTGATAAGGGCGGGGTGTAAAACCCTGCCCTTTATTTTTGTTCTGCCCCCTGCCCTGGATAAATATAAAAGCAATGCTGTTATTCCTGCACAGAATTGAGGATGAGCCTGCTTTTGGGGAACCGCTCACCACCAATGATGTTATACACATCGATATTGGACTGAAATTGTACTGTATATCACAGATTTGGTCAAATTTATGAAATTTGCTTCGCTTAAACTTATCGTCCATCTGGTTGTCGCCTCGTTGATAATACTCGGTCAGCCGGTTTTGAAATCGGAGCCGATCAGGGTCGGCCATCTCCAGGGGGAACTTGTTTCCGAAGTCGAATCGATTAAACCTGGTGAGCCGTTCTGGGTTGCCCTGCATCTCATTATGGATGAGCACTGGCATGTTTACTGGCAAAATCCTGGAGATGCAGGACTTCCACCCCGAATCGAATGGGTGCTTCCGGCAGGCTTTAGAGCCGGAGAAATCCAGTGGCCCTATCCCGAGCGCTTTGATGTTCCGCCCCTGACCAGTTTCGGCTATTATGGCGACCTCCTCCTCCCGGTGCAGATTACACCTCCGAACAACATCCGGGAGGGCGACATCATCGAGCTAACCGCCAATGCCGAATGGCTGATATGCAAGGAAATATGTATTCCCGGCAAAGGAACCTTTAATCTCAAACTGCCCGTCTCATCCGAATCTCCGAAGATCGACGAGTTTTGGGCCGGGGAATTTAATCAGGTTCGCAGCAGGCTGCCCTTGAAATCGTCGGGATGGGATGTCAGCGCTTACATCAGTGACGAGTACATAACATTGGATTTAGATCGGCCGGAATGGTTTGACGGAGAAATCAGTTCGGCTGTTTTTTTTCCATACCAGAAAGGGTTAATAGATAACGCCTTTTCCCAGAAGCTTGAAAAAACGAATTTTGGCTATCGACTTGTAGTTGAAAGGTCCGGCCAGCAGATAGAGCTGCCGGATAGTATATCCGGTGTTGTTGTTTCCGAATCAGGCTGGCGGGGAGAGAACTCGGAAAAAGCTATCCAATTTATATCAAACCTTGATAATGAACCACCGGCAGCAGCGCAGGCTGCCGGTATAGATAATATTGGAATATTGAAAGCGCTTATATTTGCTTTCCTGGGCGGAATAATCCTGAATCTGATGCCATGCGTGCTTCCGGTGCTGTCTCTGAAAGTCCTGGGCTTCGTCAGGCAGGCCGGCGAAAGCAGGAGAATTGCCTTCATGCATGGCATGACCTTCACCTCGGGAGTCCTGACATCTTTCTGGGTTCTTGCGGGCGTGCTGATCTTGCTTCGAGCCGGAGGGGAGCAGCTGGGATGGGGATTTCAGCTGCAATCACCCGGTTTCTTAGTTGTGCTCTCATCGTTTATGTTCCTGTTCGGCCTGAATCTTCTGGGGGTTTTCGAAATAGGAACGTCGCTGACCGCTGTCGGCGGAAAGAGTGCGGCCTCAGGGGGCTGGTCGGGCTCATTTCTAAACGGGATCACCGCTACAATCGTAGCCACGCCCTGCACCGCCCCATTTATGGGCTCCGCCCTGGGATTTTCATTGACCCAGTCGATCCCGGTTTCATTTATGATTTTCACCTCACTGGGGTTCGGAATGGCCGCGCCCTATATTGTACTGTCAGCATTTCCCGGGCTCCTGAAATTTTTACCCAAACCGGGTAGATGGATGGAATCGCTCAAGCAATTTATGGGATTTCTGCTGCTGGCGACCGTAATCTGGCTATCCTGGGTGCTCGGCGTTCAGGCCGGAATAAATGCCGTTGCCGTACTCATGATAGCGCTCCTCTTGCTGGGAGTGGGGGCATGGATTCTGGGACGCTGGGGCAAGCTGGGAGCGGCCTTCAGGGTCAGGGCAGTTGCCTATGTCCTGACTGCGCTGTTTATCCTTGGCGGCCTCAGCCTTGGATTGATGGGCATCAATCTTACTGCCGCACCCAACAGCTTTGAATCTCAATCCGACGGCCTGATTACATGGGAAAAATTTTCGACTGAAAGGCTGGATAATCTCATGACCGAGGGGAAGCCGGTATTTATCGACTTTACCGCCGCCTGGTGCCTGAGCTGTCAGGTCAATGAAAGAGTGGCCTTTGGATCAGAGAAGGTGCAGGAGCAGTTTGCGGAAAAAGGTATAATAGCGCTCAAAGCCGATTGGACCTCGCGTGACGACGAAATAACACGCGCCCTGGCAAAGTATGGCCGCAATAGTGTGCCCCTTTATGTGCTCTACGACAGAAATTCAGATGATCCCGAGATACTGCCAGAGATAATTACTCCACGGATCGTACTCGGCGCTCTTGAGAAGATAGACGCTGATTAGAAATAATTATACTCAATATATTGCAGGTGGAAAGGAGAAAACTTGATGAAATCATATCTCGTAATAGTCTTAGCCGTGACCCTTCTGGCTTTCGGTCTGGCATGTTCCTCCGACACAGAGGAGGCTCGTACTGATGAGGCCGGCGTTGAAATGGCCGCCGAGAAAAAGCCGGTGGTGGAGGAGCGCACTGCAAAAGTAGGGGAGATGGCTCCCAATTTTGTATTGACCGACACCGAGGGTAAAAAGTACGCTCTTGAAAATTTCGAGGGCAAGTACGTAATCCTGGAATGGATCAACTTCGACTGCCCCTTTGTGCAGAAGCATTATAAGTCCGGCAATATGCAGGAACTCCAAGAGACCTATAAGGCCGAGGGAGCTGTATGGCTGACGATATGTTCCTCGGCCCCCGGCAAGCAGGGTCATTTTGAAGGCGAAGCATTAAAGAACAGGATGGAGAAAGAAAAATGGAATGGAACCGCTTATCTCATAGACGAAAGCGGTAAGGTTGGAAAGATTTACCAGGCCAAGACCACTCCACATATGTATATCATCAATCCAGAGGGGATGCTGATTTATGCCGGGGCCATCGACGACAAGCCTTCGACCAATGTTGACGATATCCCTGAATCTAACAACTATGTCAAACAGGCCATGTCGGCTTCTATGGCCGGCGAGGAAGTGCCGGTTAAGACGACCGTAGCTTATGGCTGCTCTGTAAAATATCAATAAATTGGTGTTGAAATAAAAAAAGTCCGTTGGAATCCTGAAATGTGGCCTTTGATCTTGTAATCACGAAAGCTGTATATTATTCTCAGAGCCATGAAAAGGATTCTGGTGATCGGAAGCCCTGGCGCAGGAAAATCTATATTCGCGGCCCGGCTCGGGAAGGTACTTGATCTGCCTGTAATTCATCTCGATAGAGAATTCTGGCAGCCGGGATGGGTCGAGACTCCGAGCGATATATGGCGCCAGCGCGTCTGTAAACTGGTCGAGCCCGACAGCTGGATTATAGACGGTACTTATGACCGTACATTGGACATAAGGCTCCAGCGGGCGGACACTGTATTTTTCCTGGATTATCCGCGTTATCTCTGTCTCTGGCGAATTATAAAGCGTGTCATCACATCGTTCGGGCGGGTGCGTTTTGATATGGCCGCGGGATGTCGTGAGAAGCTGGATATGAGTTTCATCAGATGGACCTGGAATTATCGCCGCGACCATTATCCCAGAATACATGACTGCCTGAGAGAAAAATTTTCCAACGGCAACCTGGTCGTTTTGAAAAATCCATTGAGGTCGAGGCGGTTTATGGATGAACTGAGATAAACAGGTCGGTCGTCAACATCAAATCTGAAAATCAGCCTATTTATCAGGAATGTCTATTTTGTGAAGTTGATGTCCTCTGCAATCAGCAGATGCGGTATAGCCGCTGTGAATTTTGTTCGGGTATTCACGAGTCGCTTAATCTTGAGAGGTGTAGCTCTCTACAGCGTTCAGCTCTATAAGGTTGACCCAGGGGCCCGACTCAAGGCAAAAGACCTTAAGCTGCTTCGTATTTTGATCGATTCTGGCCGCATAATAAGGACGTTCATCATGATGAAGAGATTCAAAATCTCCCCTCTTCATACAACCGAGCCAATCCACGATCTTCTTGAAAATTACCCTGTCTGAATCGCATTCGCTGCATTGAGCGATTATTAGATTGTCATCCCCGATATATGTTATCAGAGAAGCAATATTATCTTCCTTCCGGTCATGATAAAAATATAGCTGCCCGGTAGGATAATCATCGATTATAGTCATTGAGCAAAGGCAAACGTATTTCCACTTTCTGAAAAAGCGCAATGACAGTAATTCCTCATCAGATTGTAACATGTTTTCCTCCTTAAATCTTAATTAACAGAAGACATCCATTAATTAATATCCAACGCCGCCCTTTTTGGAAGAATTCATTATGACGATGTATGGTTCAGTGTAAACTGCACAATGCCCCTTGAATAGCCGTTTAAAATCGGGAAATTTAATACCAGGATAAACTTCTTAAGACCATGCATAACCCCCGCTAATTAAATTATAGAAGGCCTGTCAAAGTGGGCAGATAATATAAATATAAAATACTATTGCAAGACCGGATGTCAAGTCGTTCCTGAGAAAATTTTTGGACTGGTGGCCTGTTCATTATTTGAGCAGATTTATCAGGGTGTCCAGATCAGCAAAAAAATCCAACCCTCAGAATCAAGCTCATCGGCCTGTCCAGCCGCTTTATTTTATATTGCGGCTTATAGCTTTGTTTCCTGGTTAATATTTTTTTGACCAGTATCCGGATAAGTCTAAAAGCCCGATTTGTTCTATTGAATCAAATAATTGATTATACCGGAAGAATTTAAATCTCATCGATGCGGCCTCAGGGTTCCGGTTTTGCATCTCAGAGCTGACTTTAATGGGTAAAATCAGGCTAAAAAATGTTGACAAAAATCAAAATCAGTTTATATTATTAACTGTCTCCAAGTCAGCCCCAGGGGGGAAGCAGGTAATTTTTTTGACGATACGATATGAGGATTATAAACCTTTAGGAAACCGATAGCCAGGGGGTGAAACAGGTTATATATCAATTCACTCGGTAGCAACAGCCCGTATGGGCCCAAACTTTTAATCAAGGTAGGAATTATGTCAAACAAAATCCTATTTTTGTTGCCAATCTTGGTGTTGTCGATGGTTCTAATGTTCAGTTGTCAGGACCAGCCATTCGGCCTCAGGTCCGATTCTCAGACTTCGCCGGTTTTGCAGCAGATCGTGATTCCCGAGGGAGCCACTTTTGAATCGGCAACCCTCTATGTCTACGCTGATCAGGCCTATGGCCATACTATTAATGTTCACAGGATAACCGCAGCCTGGGATGAGATGACAGTCAGCTGGTCGAGTTTTGGCGGTGCCTATGATGCCGCCATCGTGAACTCATTTGTTACCGCTGGTCCGGACTGGTATTCGGTTGATGTCTCCGATCTGGTCCTTGGGTGGATGCTGGAAGATTATCCTAATTACGGGCTGTTACTGGATCAGGGCGTTGAAGTTTATCCCATGACCCGATATCGCAGTAAAGAGAGTGAAACGAATAAGCCTTACATTGAAGTCTGTTACACATATGAAGGTGATACCGAATGTGAGACAGACATAGTCATGCAGGATGCTTTTATTTGGGAACTCTGGCCGGGTTCTAACTACGGCGACTGGGTTGCTCTCTTCACCGGCTGGGAATCAGAAACTACACTTGAAAAACAGGCCATGCTGCAGTTTGAGTTCGAATACACGCCGCCCGAAGATGATGAAGGCTGCACCCTTACGATCGGGTACTGGAAAACCCATGCAGGCTTTGGCCCGCAGCCGGATATGGTAACTCAGTATCTGCCGATCTGGCTGGGTACCGATGGCGGCGCCAAGAGTATCGCTGTAACTTCAGCAGCAATAGCTGTAGATGTGCTGAATCAGAATGTTTACGGCACGCCCCGTAACGGCATCACCAAGCTCTATGCCCAGCTCCTGGGAGCCAAACTTAACTTAGCCTCCGGAGCCGGCGGCTCGGCCCTCGGCGACATCATCGAAGAGGCAGATCTATTCCTGGCAGATCATGACTGGAATGACTGGGAAAGCCTGAGCGAGGAAGATATGACCATGGTCAATGACTGGAAGGACATGCTTGACGACTACAACAACGGATATATCGGCCCTGGCCATTGTGATGATTTTGAAGAAGTTGAAATGGTTGATTAGACCATAACTTAAATGAAAGCGCCCAGTTCCGCATTGGAACGGGCGCTTTTTTTTTGACGGACTGTTTAACGATGCAGGGCCGGGTTTCTAATGCAATTCAATGCAGTCCGATGCACCGACAAAGACATTCAGCTTAATTGATCTTCGATGAGCCTCCGAATTTTTTCCTCAGAAAAGCCAGCCCCAGCAGACCGAGCCCAACAAAAACCAGAGTTGTCGGTTCCGGAGCCGGTGTAGCCAGAACTCTGAAATTGTGTCCCTCTCCATCTACAGGAATATCACCGGCAATATTAAATCCGATACTGGAGACATGGCCCCAATCCAGCCCGAGATTAAGAGCGTTATTCCATCCAATATGTGATGTCTCACCGGTAACCGGATTCCAGGACCAGATTTCAGCATTGGAGAAATCGAGAGAAAGCTTCGCGCCCATTCCAGCATCGATCATCGCCCACTCATTCTGTAAATAATAGTATGTCTCGCGTTCATGGGCGTAGCCAATCCCCGCAAACAGGCTGAAATGCCAGGCATGCTTGCTGACATTCTGGAAGCTTTGGGAAAACATAGAGTAGCCCTCCAGGTTGCCCAGCCCCAGATCCGAGAGACTTGCGCCATCTCCCTCGTGACCTGCATATGGATGCCCAAAATAATTGGCTCCGATCTGGATCTGAGACCAACCCGAGCCCCCGATATTCAAGCTTCCCCAGAATTCGGCGCCATTGTCCACGGGTGTAACAGAAAAAAGATCTGTACCGGGATCAGCAATGGGATTTTCATCAATCTCGTAAAGTGACTGCAACTGAGTCGAATTCATCTGAAAAACGAACGCTGATGCGGGTACGAAAGTTGCCAAAACCAACACAGCCCCAACCAACAGCACGTTGGTTCTGGTCATAGAGCCTCCCTGTTAAGTCTATTTGAGTGATCTCAGAGATATCACAGCAAATTCAGTACCACTAATATGGTAGATCTATAAGTCCTTATATGAAATTTACTTAGCATTGATTAAAATCATACTTTGCTCATCCTGTTTGATGATATTTGTTCATTTTTTGAACAATGAAATAATGGCAGGAGAAATCTCATTTTCACCAATCCTCTAAGGCTTAGTCAAATACGGGAAGAAAATAGTTTTATAATAGTGTCGAATATCCTGACACCTTTAGATATGGCTCCTTGAGAAAGCAGGTTCTTCGCTGGAAATATCTCGTTTGACAGGCATTTTGCTTGACAGAAGGGTGCAATTTATTATATTCTGCCATTAACGAAGAGCCTGCGAAGTCTCGATTTTACTGATTGTTTACACGCCTGGGGGAGAAAGTAAGCAGGGAACAGAAGAGTTCAGAAGGAACGATAGATATATTGTGAGCAATATATCTGCGAGGAGATCTGTTACAGCTTTTTGGTATGGAAGTTTATTTGGTGGCCTTGCGGCAGAACATATTTTAGTTTGCCCGCTATCAAAAAGGGGGATCTTAAATGATCCATTGGTTTATCGCAATAATATCAAGTATCGTGGCAGGATTTTTGACCGCATCTTTCCTTTTTTCCTTTCCTCCGATCAAACATCTATTCATTCGACTGGGAAAATTCAACCCAATTGGTGCAGTGTCAATTAGTATCGGAATCCTGATAATACCTCTTTTGGCGGTGACCCTTACTTTCAGGGACGGCATGCTTGATAACCATCTCCTTTCACTCTGGATAATGACTGTTTTTTCCAGCAACCTGTTCGTGTTCGTGGGTATCGGCATAATCGACGGAAAAAGATTTTGGGAGGAACTCCGCAAATCTGATGGAAATGGAAATCTCTCCGGCGAGGTCTTCGACTTCTGTTACACCCCGGCTGATTTTCAGTTTATTAATGAGCAGGTCAATCAATATTGCCCGGATAAAAAATCTGATCCCGAGGAGATGCTTTCCAAAATATATATTGCTTATCGGGATCTGAATTTATCGGACTACAGGAAATTCATACTTGTGACACACCTGGCCAAGCAGCACTTATCTTCAAAGGATGAATTCTGGCAGAGCTACAATGACTGGGGCTTGGATTCCGGAGATTATGATGCCTTGAAGAGATTCAGCTTCCAATATGGCAGATCGGAAGCACCGCAGCAGCCGGCAACTCGGGCGGTCAGGACAAAAAGCCGGGAAGCAGGCTGGAGACCCCGCATGCTCTGATTCGATTCAATCCCGGCCCGAGGTCATAGATTATAGATGTTCTCCGGCCTTCGCAGTCCTGGGAGACCCCCGCGAGAACAATCCTCGAATTACTCCGTACGCCATCCCCAAGTGAATAGTAAAATAAATCGGGGGCAAGAGCGGAAAATATTTCAGACCCTTTTTATGAGCAACAAATCCTGCCGCGACCAGGATAGATGAAAGATAAACACCACCCATCATCAGAGGTAATATCCACAACTGCTCGATGAAAAGTGACAGGATTGTCATGGCCAGCAAAGTAAAGAAGAACATGGGCGGGGCAATAGCTCCGGACCTTAAACCTTCATTGTACTTATTGAACATTTTACCTCTTCCCAAGCCATAGCGCTGCATCTGTTTGAAGAGACTCAAAAGGTCATCACGCGGATAATAATACACGGTTAATTTGGGACTTATATACGACTGTTTATTATTTAATGCAATTCTATAATTGAACTCATAATCTTCAGCTGCATCAAAGGACTCATCGAATAGACCTACCTCATGAATTATGCTTTTTCTATACATTGCGCCGCTGGAGGATGGATCGACAGGACCGGCATAGTTACTCGTGTAAATGGTTGAATTGGCCCCATGCCCTATGAATGATTCACGTGCATAGGCCACAGCATTCTGGAAAAAACCGTTGCCGGGAGGAGTCAGCGGCTGCGGCCGCGATAAAACATCCAGTCCTGTTTCTGAAAAAATATCGACCATGTCCCGGAAAAGATTCTTGTTCTCGATATACACATGGCCATCAATAACAATAATGAATTCACCGCGCGCCCTTTTAAAGCCGATATTCCGGGCCGAGCTCGAAAGTCTCTTGCCATTTTTCAGAATCTCGAAATTGGAGAACATGCAGGAAACCGACTCGGCAATTTGCAGGGTGCCGTCTGTGGACATGCCGTCAATAATCAATACCTCATAACGTTTCCGGGGATAGTTCTGTGAGGCAATCTGCCCGAGTGTATCGGCTATATACTTCTCCTCATTGTACACCGGAATGACAACCGTGATAAATGGCAACACTTTTCTATTTTCCTGCTATTGGATGCGGCAGCCTTTTCAGGCTCACCCCAGATGTTCTGTCTCTCGGTTGCCAATTTATTTAAAAAATGCAGTCTCAAAATCATTTTTTTAATTTTTTTTGATTCAAATATACATGACCACAATACTCCTTTATGTTGAATATATCCATTTTATTGATATAAAATGATTTAAGTGGATAGCGATGTTTTCAATTGGATCAGAGAATTGATAATCTGCGGCTGCCTGCAGAAGCATTCAATTCATGAATTTCGTCGGATTTGCCATAATCAAGTCAGGAGGAGCTACTTCAGGAGAACCATCTTCTTTTTCTCCACGTAATCCCGGATCTTTATGACATAGAGATAGAGTCCCGATGAAACCTGGGTTCCTGTCTCATTGGAGCCGTCCCAGCGCGCAAAATGTTTGCCGGCCGGTTTCTGGCTGTTGACAAGAGTTGCGATACGTTGCCCGAGCACATTGTAAACGGAGAGTTCCACGAATTCATCTGAGGACAGGCTGTATTCGATGACAGTTTCCGGATTGAAGGGATTAGGGAAATTCTGTTCCAGCCTGAAGTCCTGCGGGAGCTGATCATCGGCCTCAGTTGCCAGATCAAATTTGGCGGTGTCCTTAACGATGTTAGATAGATCAGATACGTTAGCTGCGTCATCCAGAGATACAATCGCCACCCAGTATATCCCTGCGGGCTTCAACCCTGTCAATGTGAACTCCTGTACCTGACCCGCTGGAAGGGGCTGGGGGGGATCAGGCCATGTGGGCATGGTCTGCCAGTTACTCTCTGTTATGGAATCTTCAGAGTAGTAGATCTGGTAAGAGTCGGCGGTGCCTAAAGTACCGTCGTCTCCACTGGCTGTCCAGCTTAATTTCAAGTCTCCCTCTTCCTCGCCGGGCTCTGCATCAAGGTCGGTAATTCCCGCCGGAGCCATTTCGTCGATAGTGACTGCCACTGCGATATTGGAGAGGCCGGACCAGTTACCGGCTTCGTCCGCAGTTTTTATCGCAAAATAGTAGGTTGTATTTGGATTAAGGCCCGTAACGGTGAAGCTCTCTACAGTGCCTGCGGGCGACGGAGCAGGCTCATTCTGGACCTGCACGGCAGATACCCAGTTTATGGCATTGATGGGAGAGGTGGAATAGCGTATATCGTAAGTCGCTGCCGTGCCTATTTCACCATCGTCTCCGGGAGCTGTCCAATTAAGGGTGATGGTAGTTACTTCCTGAGAAAACAATGAAACCGCGCTGAAAATGATGATGCCTAAGACAATAAACGAAATTTTTCTAAAACTGACAGAAGCCCTCATGACGACCCCGCTGTTAAGGTGGTTACGCCTTCATCCATTCAGGTGAAATACCGCAATTCGAGTGCCGAAGATTTGATTTCACCCTTAATGGGGATCGCTCCCTCTGGAGCAGTAACCCAGGTTGTTCTAATGATATGTTCTGTAAATAGTTACGAAGTTGGTGCTGACCCAACATTTTCGCTTTTCTATTATTTTATATCGGAAATAAATTTATCAATTTATCTGTTTTTAAACAGATTATAGGATAAAAACCTTATTCTATTGTTAACTCCCTGTTTCGCTTCACTTTGAAACGATGTTCGGGTTTTGAGCATCATGCCATGCTTCAAACCAATTTTTAAATTGGGGTATATTTACATTTTAAAGCATTTTTGTCAACAAAAAACAAAAGCCCTTTTCTGTTCGTTCCTCATTTTAAATTTGAGTGAGCAAGGCTGATCATAGCCTTGCTCACGATTATTTTCATGAAGTTTTCTTAATGGACGCTTCAGATTATTGAACTCTGAATGGCCGCGTACAGAAATTATTGTTCCACTGAGGCGGCCAGGTCGGTTATGTTACCGGGCGGTATGTTATCGTCAGTTGTTACCATGGCCACATTCGAAAGGCCGGACCAGTTTCCTGCTTCATCAGCGGTCTTAATTGCGAAATAATAGGTTGTATTAGCTTCCAACCCGTCTACTGTGAAACTCTCCGGATCGCCGGCTGGTGCGGGGGCAGGTTCGCCATCAGCCTGTGTGGCGGAATTCCAGGTTTGCTCTGTAATTGGACTGACTGAATAGCGGACATCATATTGCGCGGCCTGGCCCACATTCCCGTCGTCACCGGGGGCGGTCCAGGTTAATGTGATTGAGGTAAGCCCCTGGGCAGAAAGATTTGCACCCGCGATGCTCAATGCAGCAAATAGAATTAAGAAGTATCCCAGTTTTTTGGTTGGAACAGAAGTCAGAACAGAAAAAGGTTTCATTTATACCTCCGATTTTTTTTATCCCCCTGCATGCTTGCAATCGGAGTGCCGAATAGAAACAATTGACATACTGGTTGTATGGTATGGAGTTATAGGGAAATACAGGTTGGCAGGAAGCGTCGATTTGAGAAAAGCTGCTTAATCGGACATCAATTTGTATTTTTTTTGAGCATAATCACGGGAATAAAAAACTTTTCGGTCGACTTATAGGTATAAGTGCTTGAGTCTAAATTGTATTTGACAATACTGATAATTTAGATATTTTTCAACGTCGCATTTGGAAACCGGTTGTCTGATGCATTTAAAGTTTGGACGTTAATAGTTAGTTTATGAGGATCGCGGGCAGAGCGGCCGGCAGTCCTCTATTCAGACATGAGAGCTGTTTTTTGATTTTTTAGTGAAGCAGAGATGAAAGAATCCCAGAAAGCATATCATTTGAACCCGAGAGAAATCCTGACTATTTTCTGGAAGCGGAAATGGCTTCTCATTTTGCCGGTCATTATAGTAACCGTGGCGGCCTATTTTGGATCCAGATACTTGACTCCAGTCTACCGTTCCTCGGTTACGATTTCTATCGGAAATCCAATCATGCTGTCCTCAGAACTGCAGAGGATGACAGGTTATTCTGAGGACTTTATGGGCGTGGGGCAGCGCGCCTATAATGAAACCAGGAGAATTGAGGAAGCCCTCCAGAATGAGATCACCTCCACTCCTTTCCTGACGCAGCTCATAAGCAACCTCGGGCTGGATAATAATCCTCAACTGGAGGCTTACGCCCGCGAGTATCAAGCGGCAAATCCGGATTTGACTGTGGAGGAGATAATGCTGACCAGCCTCGTTAATAATCTCAAAAACCGCATTAAAATTGAGCTGGTCGGAAATAATCAAGTCTCGATATCCGTTTCCGCCTCCGATCCCGGGAATGCCAAGGCTCTTGCGGAAACCCTGGGTACGATCTTCATGAATGAGAAGAAACAGCAGGTCATCAGATCCATATATTCATCCCTGGATTTTTCCTACGAGCAGCTTGAGAAGTATGAAGAGGACTTGCAGAAAAAAATTGATCAGAAGACGGAAATTGAAGAAGCTTATATGAGGCTGCAGATGGATGGGCCGCAGCAATCGGATCAAAATAGAAGAACCCTCGATTCGGAAATTAAGCAGACCGATATGAGAATTGAGGAACTGAAGAATACTGAGAAGGAGATCCTGGTTGACCTCGCCTCATTTCCAAAAGACAAACTTTCACTTGATGAAACTCAGACCCTGGTACAGAACACCGAGGAGCTGAAAAACCTATACAATACCATGGCGGATATGCTTCAGGTTGAGAGCTGGAGCGCGCCGCCGATGGTGCGGTTGAATGACAAGGCTATTGAGCTCGAAAACAAGATTGAGAATGAGATTTCAGATATAATCGACAGAGATTTTGCTGACCTTTCCGCGGATGAGCGCTCCCAGCTTGAGGAGCTCTTTTTTACCAGAATTATCATGGATGCGCTTTATTCCAAGAAGAATTATCTCTCGCTCTCTTTGTCCGAGCTGGAAAACAAGACCACCCTGCTGCCGGAATACCAGGCGAGGCTGGAGCAGATTACGAGGGAGGTCAATGCGGCGCGCGAATTGCGCGATCAATTCAAGAGACAGCTCGAGGGCTTTCAGATTTCGCAGGCGGTGCTTGGACAGGCGCGAGTCGACCTGATTGAGCCGGCCAGGACTCCCCTTACTCCGATATGGCCCGACAAGAGGAAAATCATCCTGATGGGCTTTATGCTGGGCCTGGTCCTGGGAGGGGGCGCAATTTTACTGGTGGAGCTTTTTGATAACACGATCAAAAAAGTGGAAACCGTAGAAAGCGAGTTTGGCCTGAACGTTCTCGGTACGGTGCCGAAGATAGAGGGCCTTAAGAAAATATTTCCGAATTTGTAGCTGAGCGCCTACTATAAAAACAGTTTCTTATCTCCCCCATCAGTTTGGAATCACTTAATCTGCCCCGGTATATATAATCTAAGGCAAAATTCTATCGGGGCTGGCGGGCATCAGCCGCAGGTGACCGCTAAGATTATATTTGTGTATTATGTCATTCATGATGCGCGTTACCTTTTCCTCGCTGATGTCGAGTTTCCGGCTGACTTCATCCGGGGCAACATTCTCCCGTACCGCCCAGAGGAAAAGATCCAGGGTCTGATAGGGGATACGGAAGAAAAACTCGTCATCGGAAACCTCGGAGCTGAATGTGTCCGGACTGGGAGGCCTGTTGATTATACCCTCGGGAATTTGCAGATATTCGGCCAGCTGATATATATAGGTCTTGTACAGATATGCTAATGGTTCGATGTCGACCCCTCCGTCACCATACTTAACGTAAAAACCCTGATAAGTTTCTGAAAGGTTGGTTGTTCCCGCCACAATATAATTTTCCGTTTCGGCTACCTGGTACAACTTGGCCATGCGCGTCCTTTGTTTTAGGTCGGTGGCGCCGATAATTGTCCGTAAATCCCGCAGCCGAAGTCGCGTGCTTCTGGTCTCTGAAGAGGATTCCAGTTTCAGTGAGTAGAAATTTATACTGTCCTTTTCCAGAAGGTTGCCGGGCTGGACGATCTTCCATTTCTGGGTGCCGTCATATTCCGGGAAATATTTTTTCACGACATTATCTCGTGTTTCGTACGCTCGGAAGCCTTCCAGGACAGCGGTAATATCTTCAATCGAATAAGCCATATCGAATTTTTCTGCCAGTTCAATACCGAGTGTGGTGCTGACTGGACTGGACTCCTTTTCCGGCAGAAGAACCGCCTTGAACCTGTCTTTGCCGACTGCCATCTGCGAGAGGACAGCAGTTATGGCGGAATCTATGCCCCCTGATATGCCCACCACAATGCCGTCCCGCTTATAATGATGTTTTACCTGATCAGTGATAAAATCCACAATATATTTCGCTTCGGCCCGGGGATCTATCGCGGGAAGCTTATTGCTGAATTGCATTAATAATCCTTCCTTTTTATCTTGCCCGATTCGGATATGGGCAGTTCCTTCACAAATTCAATCAGGTGCGGGACCATCAGATCCTCCAGATGATTTTTGCAATGGGACTTTACCTCTTTTTCGTTTAGCTCACTGCCGTTCTTTATTACAATTTCCGCCTTAATAGCCTGGCCGAAAATTTCATGCGGCACGCCAATTACCCGTACCCCCAGAACTTCCGGAATATCATAAATTACATCTTCAATTTCCTTCGGGGCGATTCGCTCCCCACGGCTCTTAATCAGGTCGTCCTTTCGGCCAACGAAATACAGGCAGCCCTCGTCATCCATCCTGAAAAGATCGCCGGTGTACAGCTTCTTTTCGAAAGGGTATTTTCCTTTTTTTAAGATTGCCGACGTACCCTCAGGATCATTCCAGTAGCACTGCATAACGCTTGCCCCTCTGACAACCAATTCGCCGATTTCGCCCGGGGGAAGTTCCCTGCCCTCTTCATCTTCTATCCAGCACTCCAGATTGGGCATGGGAATGCCGACCGAGCCGGGCTTTTTGTCTATCAGCTCCGGAGGCAGATAGGACACCCGCTTGCATTCCGTCAATCCATACATGGAGTATATCCTGGCATTCGGAAAGGCCGCTTTTAAACGGGGTATATAACCTTTAGGTAATTGGGCCGCGGTATTAGTAATATAACGTACCGAGGTTAAATCCTGGCTCTCCAGGTTTTCAAGCTGCAGCAAGATGGCCAAAATAGTGGGTACACAGGGAAGGCCGGTAACCTTCTCTTTCTTTATCAGCTCTATTATCTGGAAGGGATACCCGAAGCCCTTTTCAAGAATCAGGGTCCCGCCAATCTTGAAAGACATGAGGAGTTGATATAATCCATAATCAAACGAAAAGGGAAGGGTGTTTAAGATTATATCATCTTCGACATTCTCTAGATATGCGGTTATCGAGGCGGCCGCGGAATACATATTCCTGTGGGTCATTGTTACCCCTTTGGGATTACCTGTCGAGCCGGATGTGTAGATGATTGCGGCCAGGTCATTGTCTATTATACGGGTTTCGTTTTTTGCTGATTTTTCCCCGCCAGTTCCGGCAAAAATCTGTCTGAACGGCTCCTCGTTGATGCTCAGCATCCGGGGAGCGGCTTTTAAACCCTCTGCGGCTTCGTCAAAAACGCCCTTTTGGGTGCTGGTGGTGATCAGAAACCCGGGGCTGGAATTCTGCAGAATATACCTCAGTTTCCTGGCTTTGATGGTAGGGTTGATTATGGCAAAACACCCTCCCGCCGACAGGGTCGCGAAAATTGAGACGACGGCTTCAGGACTATTTTCAAGATAAATCCCAACCCGTTCCCCCTTCTTCAAGCCCATTTCCAGGAGAACCGCTTTCAGATTCAGTACCCGTTTTGAGAGTTCTCTATAGGTGAAAGTCTGTTCCCGGCAAATGAGGGCCTTTTTCTCGGGCAGGCGTCTGGCCGACTCATGCAAAAAATTATGAACCAGCATGACTCACTCTTTATGACAGCTTCTTTTCCATGAAATTGGCGATTTTGTTCACTGAATCGAGATTAGCAGGTACCAGTTCCTCATCATTGATGGAGATTTCGAAAGTTTCCTCGAGGAACATGATAAGACTCAACACCCCGGTGGAATCTATGACCCCTGTATCAAGAAGAGATTGATCACTTTCAAGATTTTTTGAATTGTCAAATACAAAGTTCTCTTTTATGAAATTCTCGACTTTGACCGCTATATCATTTTTGTCCATTACACACTCCACATGATTCCATGACTTCCTTTAGCACAAAGTCTGAATATATAATTATAATCGTAAATAAGACAACATTTTTTCCTTGTTAATAGACGATTTTTTGATATATTTTTCTGGCCGTTTTTGACGGTATAGCAAAAAAAACCTCTTTTCTATATGGATATGGAATTTAATAGAGATTGCCTGAAAATTGACGCCAGGGCGGAATGCATCCGGCTGGAAGAGCTGATCAAAAAACAGATCATGGGGAAACTCAAGCGGGGCGGAGCGGTAGTGGGCATCAGCGGCGGAATAGACTCATCCGTGGTGGCGGCCTTATGCGTGCGGGCCCTTGGAAAAGACAGGGTCCTGGGTCTAATTATGCCCGAGAATGATTCCAGCCCGGACAGCCAGCGACTGGCTGAGGAACTGGCCCGGGGGCTTGGTATCGATTACATTGTCGAAGATATAACCCCGGCTCTGGACGGTTTCGGATGTTACCGGCGGCGGGACGAAGCCATAAAGAGACTGGTTCCCGAGTTTGGACCGGATTATAAAGCTAAGATCACGATTGCCTCCAAGCCACTCGAATCCGACTCAATTAATTTTTTTAAACTTATCGTGGAGGCCCCGGATGGAAGTATCATCTCCAAACGAATGCCGCTCAACGAATATCTCCAAATCGTGGCTGCCTCCAATTTCAAGCAGAGGACCAGGATGGCCATGCTTTATTATCATGCCGAGAGGTTAAACCGGGCGGTAGTGGGCACGGGCAATAAAGATGAACATGAACTCGGATTTTTTGTCAAATATGGTGATGGCGGTGCGGATTTGAAGCCGATCTCGCACCTGTATAAAGTTCAGGTCTGTCAACTGGCGAGGTTCCTTAAATTACCTGAAAACATAACCGGGCGTGCTCCCACAACCGATACATACAGTGCCGAGGTTACCCAGACCGATTTCTTCTTCGGCGTCGATTTTGAAATTCTTGATTTGATCTGGTATGGATTAAATGATTCGATTCCTTCCGACGAGGTTGCGAGAGCGCTGGATCTGACCGCGGAACAGGTCGATAGAGTATATAAAGATATAAAACAAAAGCAGAGAACGACAGAGTACCTTCGTCTTCTTCCGCTTGAGCCTGAAGCCTGACTTAATTTCTAATATTGTTGGGGATTTGCCGTTTTTTTTGACATTGGTCCACTGTCTTTCATCGTGGGAAGCTCTGGAAGATAAAAGAGTTCCGATTATAAGGGGAATTCAATGCTTGGATTTCTTCTGAATATGCTGGGAAAGATTCGCAGGAGAATAAACATCTATCGTAAAAAACGATGGTGGGAGAACTTGCGGAAACATGGAATGGAAATCGGAAAAGGTGTAAATCTGCCGTTTTCCACCGCGATTGATGTTTCCCATTGTTTTCTGATTTCGATCGGTGACAATTGCGGCTTTGGAGACGAATGTATGATTCTGGCACATGACGCTATGCCCAATGAATATCTGGATGCTACCAGAATCGGCAGGGTCAAGATCCATGAATCATGCCACATAGGCGCTCGCACCCTGATTCTGCCGGGTGTCGAGATCGGGCCGCGTTCAATTGTGGGCGCCAATTCGGTCGTCGCAAAAGACATTCCCCCCGATTCGGTGGCTGCGGGAAATCCTGCCAGGGTGATCTGTTCGATGGAGGAGTATCTGAATAAGCTCAAGGCATCAATGCAGAAAGAACCCCTTTTTCCGTATAAAGAATATGACATAAAATATATCACGAAGTCAAAAAAGCGAGAAATGATAGAAAAACTTGATAAGACGAATGGATTCATGGTTGGTGGCTATACGGCTATGACCGAAGACGGTGAAGCGCTGGTCAGAACAGAATGAAGGCGCGAATCTATAAAGGTCCTGTCCGGGCGGCGGCTTCCAGATCGTCAGGAAAATGATGTGAGTAATAGATAACTTCCAGACTATACTGTTTACTCTTCAAAATACAGGGGTAGAATCTCAAGCATGAAAAAACTGGCACTGAAAATAATTGAAAAATCCGGCGCTTTCTCACTTTTTAATCGATTTACCAGAAATACTGCCACCATTTTCATGTTGCACAGAACTACACGTAAGCAGAAGCCCGGGGAGCACTTGCTGACCACAGACACCCTGCACGACTTTCTGGATTACCTGCATAAGCATAATTATCGAGTTGTGCCTTTGAGCGTGTATGTCGACGCCCTGATAAATAAAGAGGACACCTATAAGACCGTGGTATTTACAGTTGATGATGGATACCGGGACTTCTATCTGAATGCCTTCGAGATTTTTCGAGAGTTCAAATACCCGGCCGCGGTTTTCCTGACCGGCGACTTCATTGAAAAGAGGCTGTTTCTGTGGTGGGATAAAATTGAATATGCCATAAACTCCACTGCCCACGAGGAGATCAACCTGGAATTTCTGGGAGAAGGCGCCATTCCGATTACTGAAAAAAGGCAAAAAAATGAGGTGATCTTGAAGATCGTTAGTTATTGTAAGAAAATAGGTAATCAACAAAAGCTGCAAATAATCGATAATATAATAGGGAGTCTTGATGTTGATCTAACAGGACAGCCCGAGGGAATTTATGAACCTCTGAACTGGAGTGAAATCGAAGAGATGAGCTCGGATGGAATAGAGTTTTTTCCGCATTCCAAGACCCATCCGATTTTATCGCATATTTCTCGTGATGAAAAAGAGATTGAACTGGGACAGCCCAAAAAAATAATCGAAGACAGGCTCAAGAAATCGGCCAATATTTTTTGTTATCCGAATGGGCAGCCGGATGATTTCGACCAGGAAACAATCGAGATTCTCAGGTCTTCCGGCTACATCGCCGCGGTGGTCGGATATGAGGGATTCGACAGCAGCAAGGATGAAATAGACTTATTCAGGCTCAGGAGATTCCCTGTTCCGAGTGACCTATATCACTTTAAACAGTATGTTTCGGGTTTAGAGTATTTCAAGAGGCGGCTCAGAAGCAATTAAGTGATGACGACTAATATTTAAGACTGAGGTTTGGAATGTTTGGACTGTTCCTGGCGCTGGGCTCCGGTGCAAAGAGATTAGATGAACAAGAGATAAGAGCGGCATGGCCTGCAAAGTCTATCTGCAGTTTCCTGTCACCGTTTGCTGATATAAAAATTGCCAGGTTCACGCCCGAATCATATAAGGACGACCCCGGTTTTGTCTGGTCGGATGATCGCAAGGTTGTTGTCTGCGTGGATGGTTTTATTATTACGGATGCAGCAAAAGGCGCTTCATCTCTGGGGAGACATATAAAGACGTTTGCAAATATCTTCTCCCGGGACGGCTATGTGGCCGCCTTGAAATCAATTATAAGCGGCACTTATAATATCGTCGCTGTCGATCTTCGGAATAGCCGCTGTTATGCCACCAATGACCATGTTGGGTCGCTGCCGCTTTATTACAGCGAGATTTCTGACGGCTGCCTGATTTCCACCAATCCCGTGGCCCTGGCCAGATCCGGAATAATCGATGCCGAGATCGATCTGGCAGGCTGTGCGGAATGGATGTATATCGGATGTACGATAGGGGACAGGTATATGCTGCGCGGGATAAAAAACACGCTGCCGTATTATTCCCTTACCTGGGATGGAAAAGAGCCTAAAATCGATATCAGTCCGAATCCCGAGAGTCCATGGGATGTGGTTCCATCAAGTTCGGCCCCGACAATTGACCAGGTGGCAGATACGTTTATCGAGAGTTGCGGGCGAATAAGTAATATAGTTCCCAAGCCGGCTCATTTTCAGAGTGCCGGTAAGGACTCCCGTCTGATCCTGGCGGCCTGGCCCGAAAAATATAAGCTGGACTGCTATACCTACGGTGATCCCGATTCTCTGGAAGTCGGAATCTCCAAGTCGATTGCGGATTTGAGGGGCTCCGACTGGATACATGTGTGGCTTGATGGTGATAAGGTTGCGGAGAATCTGGGGAACATTTTTAATGCCTGCGGTATGATCATTTGGCCGGATCGCTGGTTTGCGGCGCGCCGGATGTCGGAAGACGGGTACGGCTGGACCACCGACGGTTTTTGGGGTAATATCCAGATTCATCCCGGCGGTTATAACTGTGAAAAATACTTTTCTACGTTGTCGAGAATAGGATCATATTTTACCATCTTCATCGATCAAAAAATCTCAAAGATTGGACTCGACCGAATTGTGGAGACAATGAACAACCATATGTACAGAACTCACCATAGCTATCAGAATCTTGACGATTTTTTGAGCGAGGAGTTTCTTGAGGAAATCAGCAAGCAAAGGGAGCATATTCTTGAGGATGTCAGCCGCGAGATACATCGCTTAGTTCCCTCCAACGACTCACTGGCTATCCTGTGGCGGAAATTCATATCCGTAAACCGCGGCTGCCATCAGCATGGCCAGCAGGGTGTGCAATGCCGCTCTTTTGTAAATGTACTCTATCCATTTTGCGCAGACCTGGATCATCATAAAACTCAACTGAAAGTGGAACCTCGTGTCGCTGCTTACGACCGCCAGATCATCAAATTGTATCGCAAAAGATTCCCCGATTATGGCAACCTGCCATATGGCGCGACCTTGATGCCATTGAATACTCCGGCATTTCGATCCAAGCTGTGCGGGGTCTTGATGTCCAAAGGCATACATATTCCTCTCTTGACCGGAAATCCAAAGGGTAGAGAGAGAGATGCCAACAGCTGGGGCAGATGGCTCAGGACAAGCAAGTCGCTGCGCGAGACTGCCAGATGCTTTATAAATGATGGCGGGATAATTAATTCCAAAACCTTCGATAACAGCATGGCCAGAATTGAAAATGGAGATTTAGTTGCTACCGGGCAGATATTCCATATGGCCAGCATTGCCCGATGGATTAAGCTGTCCCGCGGTAGTGCATGATTTGATGAATTTTGTTGATATGATCAAGGATTGATGATATGTTAATCAGGATGATGGAAGTAATGTTCCAGAGCAGCTTTGATGCGCATTACTGATGCCTGAGGATTTTGCTGTTATGCTAAAACGGATAATTAAGTGGCTCGTATTCTCATTGGGATTCCTACTCGTCCTGCCCCTTGTAATACTAACCAGATTAGAGGAAATCCTGTTTAGGGGTAAAGCCAGTTATGTCTTCTCGGGAGCCAAAGAGTTGTTGAGCATCTGCCCTACGATTTTCGGCACATATATGCGAAGAGCATTTTATTGGGCTGTTTGCAAGGATGTTTCTGCAAATGCACATTTTAATTTCGGGAGCTGGCTGGCCTACAGGGAAAATAAAATAGGCCCGGGGGTCACAGTCGGCGCATATACATTCATAGGTTATGGGGATATTGGAAGAAACGTTATGATGGGTGCGCGGGTCTCGATTGTCTCCGGCAAATATCAACATGGCCGGCCCGCCGAGAGAATAGAGAATGGGAAGAATGGATTTACCGAGGAAAATGTCGTCATTCATATCGGCGAGAATACATGGATCGGCCAGGATGCCACAATTATGGCAAATATAGGCAAGAATTGCACGGTGGGTGCTGGAAGCGTTGTCTTAAACGATGTTCCGGACAACACGACAGTGCTCGGTAATCCCGCCCGAAAAGTCAATTTATAACGGGCTTGACAGGTTTCAAATATGTCCGGTATCCTGAAAGTTATACTTGTAATCTCCCTTCTTATAAATGTGGTCGCTGTATGGGGATTATTTCATTATATCTGGTATGGCGGTTCGCCTCTCGGTGAGTTAAAGCGTAAGCTTCTGGGAGATTCATCCCAGACTTCCTACCAGGATCCATTTTACGAAGAAAATCAGGCTCTGAGCAGGGAAGCAGATGAGGGCAAGGTTGACTCATTGAGAGTGGTTTTTCTGGGTGCGTCCATCACACGCTCCTGGGACCTGAAAAAATATTTTCCCGAAATACATCCGGTCAACAGGGGAATCGGAGGGCTTGCGCCGTCTCTTCTCACAAAATTCAAGGAGAATGTCCTCGCATTAAAACCCCGGGCAGTGGTAATAAAATTCTGTTCCATCAATATGAGACCATCCCAGCCCGTTCGGGTTCTTCAGGATGCGCTCGACATGATGGTTCAGTTATCTAATGCTAATCAGGTAATCCCTATCGTCTGTACAATTATTCCGGCCGGAAAGCCAGCGGCACGTATCGGCGACTACAGCGTTGTGGATTCCATCCGGGAGTTCAACCAGTGGGTCAGGGGGTATGCCGATGAAAAATCCATACCGATAATAGATTACGCTGCGGCGATTGAGGATGACAACGGTTTTCTGCCGAGGAAATATTCCATGGATGCTGTGCATTTAAACCAGGCTGGCTATGAAATTATATCCAATGCCGCCAGGCCGAGAATTCTCCGTATTTTGGGCATTGATGGAGATTAATCCGATAAATTTCAGCTGAACACTACCCGAGCCTTTGTAACTCGTAAGACAAACTGATGCACAGGGTTATCGGCTGGAATCAAGATCTTATGAATATGCATTTGATCGAGAATATTAATAGTCTGGTATAGACATAATACTTATATTAGAAAGATGGATTGGCCCATTAGACAAATAAAACTGTAAACGTCATTTGAAATGAAACATTTTATGCCGGAAGTCAGCGTAATAATTCCAGCTTACAACTCCTCCCGATATATAGCGGAGGCATTGGACAGCGTATTTGAACAGACCTTCAAGGATTTTGAAGTAATCGTTGTCGATGATGGCTCCACCGACGATACCAGGCGGATAATTGAGAATTATCCGCATCAGATTAAATATTTTTACCAAGAAAACGGCGGACCCGCGAAGGCAAGGAATCTTGGAATACGGAAGTCCGAAGGGAAATATATAGCGTTCCTGGATGCCGATGATCTATGGCTTGCCTCCAAGCTCGAAAAACAGGTCGCTGAGTTCGAGAAAAATCCTGAGCTCGGGATGGTAATAACTGAGAATTGTCTCTTTGATGACGCGGGTGTTTATCGGGACGTGGTTGGAAAGAGCAATTATCTTATGCATGGCGATCTGGTAACAAATATCTTCCTGAAAAGCGGCGTCGTAACCCCGACAGTTATGGTGCGCAGGGATGTTTTTGGTGAGATCGGTTTGTTTGAGGAGACGCTCAGGATTGGCGAAGATGACAATATGTGGATCAGGATCGCGTTCCATTACCCGGTTGGATTTGTTGATGAGCCCCTGGCGAAAATTCGAGATCACCAGATGCGCACGATGCGTGTCAACCAGAACTATGCCGTGTATACCCGGGCCAGCGTGGAGATGCTTCTAAATAAATATGACCGTCGGCTGGGTGATAAAATAAGAAAACTGGTGCCCAGGAAATTCTACCAGGGCAATTTCGGAATTGGCTACCGGCATTTTGAACAGGAAGAATATGCCGAGGCTCGGAAGGCTTTCCGGGAAGCCCTGAAATATGATCGCTGGCACTTGAAAGCATATGCTTATATTCTTATGACTATGGTACCGAAGAGAATTATAAGGTTTCTGAGAACTGCAAAGAGAAAGCTTTTGCCAGGCGTTGGTGGTCCCAAATGGACCCGCTAGATTGAGCGGAGTTTAGCCGGTTGTAACCCATCGATGCCGCTTTGTGTTATCTGCCAGAAGGACAAGATGCGATTATTCCAGATTCCGGAGAACGTTGCTGATATCAAAGAGACCATAATTCGTGATACGAAGATTTTTTCAGGTGAGCTATCATGACGCGTGAGCATGGAAATATCGTGCCGGTAAGATCTGAACTGCGCAAACCGGGCTTCAAGCAGTATATCAGTCAACGGCACATTATCCTGGTGATCCTGGTCTTCTTGTCTGTCATACTGGGGCTGGCCCTGCCGATGCTGAGGGAAAAGTTTCAGTATGTCCTGATATTGGCAGTCCCGGCCGCAATAATTGGCATACTTGTCCTCAGGAATCCATTCTTCGGCGTGTGCTTATTCTACATCTATGAGTTCGCAAGGCCGGACAATTTCTTTCCTTCTTTGCGGCCATTGAGAATAGCGATTATTATTCAGGTCGGTACCCTGCTGGCCTGGATGCTTCAGCTTATAATCCAGAAAAAAAATGTCAGGTGGGACAAATTCAGCTGGGCATACCTGTTCTTCGTGGCAGTGATGGCAGCCGGGGTCATCAATGCGGAAATATATGGATTTGCCCTCGACTATACCCAGGAGATGTTTTCTGCCTTCGTTATTTTCACAATTGCGGTTAATGTCACGAATTCATTGAAAAGGATCAGGATTCTGGTTAATATCCTGCTTCTGATTCATCTGTATTTCGCGATTAAGGGGGTCATCACCGGAGGATTTGTGGGCGGGAGCCTGATGGGAGATGAAAACGACTTTGCCCTGGCACTGAATGTGATGATTCCATTTGCCTTCTTCTTCTTTCTCAATGCGAAATCAAGGATAAAAAAAGCATTTTATCTCTTGCTACTGGTTGCCTTCCTGCTCGGCGTGATTTCCAGCCTGTCTCGAGGTGGATGGGTAGGGCTGGTGGTTGTTGTTCTATACTGCATGATTAGATCAAAACAGAAGCTTCGCAGCTTCGCGATTGTAGTCATGCTTTCAGTGGTGGCGGTATTATTTGCGCCCTCAGAATACTGGGAAGAAGTAGAGTCGATTAAGAACACCGGGGAGGGGACAGCCCAGGTCAGAAAAGATTATTGGATGGCCGCGGTCAGGATGTACATAGACCACCCGGTAATAGGTGTGGGGGCAGCTAATGGTTCATTTCGGATGCCCGAATATTACCAAGGCCGGCTTCAGACCGCAACTCAATGGGGCCGGACATTCCATGGTACCCTGCCGCAGATACTGGCTGAACTGGGCACTTTGGGCATGGCCGCCTATCTGTTCATGGTCTATTTTGCGTTTAAATACTTAATCGCGGTCGGCAGAGAATATCCGGGAGCCAGAACCGATTATGCCCCGACTCTGGCAAATGCAATTGTGGGCGCGATATTGGGCTACTTTGCCACCTCCGCCTTTCTCTCTACAGCCTATTATCCTCAGCTCTGGACTCTCTATACACTTACGATTTCTCTCACTTTTATATGCAGGGAAAGATTCAGTCAGCCGACGGCTGAAAGCGGGGACATAGAAAGCAGCCAAATAAAAATGTGACTCAAACATCAAAGACAAAAAATAGCTTTGATAAGATGTAATAGATAATATATTGCTATAAGATAACTGGATGTGGGACAATCTTTATTTTTAGCGATTTTTCGGGACTGTCCTATTCTCTGTGGAATGTCAATAGTGAATAATTAGAATTACAGGTATCTAAAACAGACCTGCAGGCTGGCATAAAATGAAGTGTAGAAAAGCGATCAAAATATCGGCAATAGTACTGGGGGTCATAGTTGTATTAGCTTTCGCTTTTTCATTATACCTGACCCCGGGATATGATAGAATCTCATTCCCAGACGGAAAGAAATTCGCATTCAGCATATGCGACGACACTGATGCATCTACCCTGGAAAATGTCAGCCCGATTTATAGACTGCTTGACAGCCTGGGCATCAGGACCACGAAAACTGTGTGGGTATTCCCCTCTACAAGTGAAGCATTTCCGGACCAGGGTCAGACTCTCGGTGATTCAGTATATCTGGATTTCGTCCTGGGTCTGAGAGATAGAGGATTCGAAATTGCCTCCCATGGCGCCAGAGGGGGAAGCTCGAAACGTGACGAGACTATCAGGTCGCTGCATGTGTTCGATTCACTTATAGGATATTATCCCAGAATATACATCAATCATTATCATAACGCGGAGAATCTATATTGGGGCGTCTACAGGCTCGATTATTGGCCTCTTAGAATGTTGTATAATCTGACCAGGGATGATGTTGATTATGTCGGGCATCTACCCGAGACAGAATTCTTCTGGGGAGATATTGCCAAAGAATATATCGAATATGTACCCAATTTCAGTTTTTATGAAATCAACCTCAGAAAAGTCAATCCGGATATTCCATACCATGATCCGAAGAGACCCTATGTGAACTTCTGGTTTCACACCAGCGACGGCATGGACGTTCATGCATTTAACGACTTGTTGAGCGAGGAGAATCTGGATAAGCTCGAGGAAGAGGGCGGGGTCTGCATTGTCTATACACATTTTGCCTACGATTTTTGCAGGAATGGAGAGATAAATGATACCACGGTGGAGAGGCTTAAGGACCTTGCCTCACGGGAGGGCTGGTTCGTTCCCGCCTCTGAGATTCTGGATTACCTGAGGGAAATAGAAAAGGGAGGAAATAAACTCAGCCTGAGACAAAGATTATATCTTCAATTTCGATGGATAAAAGAGAAGATCGTGTACGGGAGCTCTTAGAGTTCTGATCTCATGCCATTCCACCCCCGATTTGCACATGAATGAATTTGATAAGGGCTGCCGATAGATATATTATAATGCTTACGATCAGGGAATATACAGCACAGTCTAAGGATGTCTGGTCCAACTTTGTCGCCAGATGTCCTGACTCCAACATCGGGCATCGAATCGAGTGGAAGGAAGTGATGGAGGAAAGCTTTGGCCGGCGGACAAGATATCTTCTGGCGCTGGACGGTGATGAAATAAGAGGTATACTGCCCCTGGTTATGGTCAGAACCTTCTGGGGAGCAAAAGCGCTGGTCTCTATGCCCTGGATTGATTACGGCGGTGTATGTGCCATTGATGATGCAGGCACAGGGATGCTGCTGCAGAAGGCCAGGGAGATTGCAGAGCAGGAAAAGGCCGGCTTTATTGAGCTTCGATCGGTGCAGGCACGCGACAAGAATCTTGCGGACCGGCATGATAAAGTCACCTTTCTGCTCGATACGAACAGATCCCCGGAAACAATCTGGAAGGAATTTAACGCCAAGTTGCGTAATCAAATCAGAAAGGCTCATAAAAGCGGACTGTCGACAGAGTTTACCGGCGTCGAAGGGCTTGATAGGTTCTATAAGGTCTTTTGTAGAAATATGAGAGATCTGGGTACGCCGGTCTGGGGACGCAATTGTTTTGAGAAAGTCCTGACCGCTTTCGGCAAGGATGCCAGACTGATCCTGGTTGCTAAGGGGTCAAAGACTATTGCAGGCGGAGTTGTGCTTTCCTTCAAGGACCGTGTCTATGTACCCTGGGCCTCCGCGATAAGGGATTGGATTAAGTATTGTCCAAATCACGCCCTTTACTGGGCAGTTATCAAGGATACCAGCGAGAAGGGATACGATTATTTTGATTTCGGAAGGTCGACAATTGACAGCAATACCTTCAGGTTCAAGAAACACTGGGTTCCCGTGCCCCAACAGCTTAACTGGCAATATTATTTGAGAACGGCTAAAGATATTCCATCAATAAGTCCGGATAATCCGGCCTTTAAGATTTTTGTGAAGCTCTGGCAGAGGCTGCCCTTGCCGATCGCAAATTATTTTGGACCCAAGGTGAATAAAATGTTGCCTTAGGATCAAATAACCAGTACTTGATTAAAAATAACACTGGATTCAGAAATGCTTGATTTGGTAGCGCCAGCCGGAACCCCGGTTCCCTTCAGCTTCTTGCTGAAATCACTTTTTCCTTTGCCCGACTCAAAGGAGCGAGGGGATAGCTTTATCGATAAAATCCAGCAAGAATATAGCATAGAGTATTGTTATCTTCTGAGCACGGGGCGGGGCGCGCTCTATTTCATACTGCAGGCTGCAAAACAGCTGGCCGACCCGGAAAAACGAGAGGTAATCATTCCGGCATACACATGCTTCTCGGTGCCATCCGCTATTGTGAAAGCAGGCCTCAGGATCAGACTTGTTGATATTGACCCCCGTACGCTGGATTATAATTACAGCCAGCTTGAAGGTGTCGACAGCAAAGATGGGCTTGCTGTCATGGCCTGCAACCTGTTCGGCATTCTCAGTGATATGCATAAACTGGAACGAATAGCCGGCGAGAACCAATTATATCTTATCGATGACGCCGCCCAGTCTATGGGTTCAAGACATGGTTCAAAGTATTCCGGAACATTCGGGGATGCAGGAATTTTCAGTTTGGGTAGGGGAAAAAACATGACCGCCTACGAGGGCGGTGTGCTGGTTACAAATAACGACCGAATCGCCGGGAAAATAGACGATTCCATAACTGAGCTGGCGAAACCATCCATTAAAGCTGAAATTAAAGCATTCAGTAACCTCTTGTTTTACAGCCTTTTTTTAAGGCCGCGGCTTTACTGGATTCCCGCCAGAATCCCCTTTCTGCATCTCGGTGAAACTGTGTTTGATCCCGATTTTAAGCTGTCCCAATTGTCCGGTATTCAGAAAAGCGTTTCGGCATTGATGTTTAATGAACTATCAGGAATTAATAGCATTCGCAAAAAAAATGCACTGGCCATTGGTCAAGCTCTTATCGATAACGGGAGCTATATGATTCCGGGTTATACGGAGAGTAATTGTCCTGCATATATACGTCTTCCGGTCATTTGTCCCAATAATTCATGGCGGGATCGGGCTATTCAGAAGTTAGTTTCGCGGGGAATCAATGCTACAATAATGTATCCATGCGGGATTCACCAGATTCCGGGAATACGAGAGCATCTCGGGCCAGATTGCGGACATTTTCCGGGCGCTGAAATGGTTGCGGATCGGCTCTTGACCATTCCGACTCATCCCTATTTAAAGCAAACACATATTGAAACAATAATTTCAACTCTGGCAGAAATGAAGTGAAAGCAAAAGTAAGAAGACTGGTTAAGTTCCTGATATCGGTGATGATGTATTATTCGGGAATACTGCGTTTGTATTCCCGTGTTAAACCAAGGAATTGGTTTGAGCGCAACCTGAAGATTTTATTGTATCACAGGGTACTGGCCGAGGGGGATAAGAAGAAGGCAGAGCTTCAGCCGGGCATGTGCGTCTTGCAGAGTTCTTTTGAACGCCAGATCCGCTTTATAAAGCGCAAGTTTGAAATTATCTCTGTTGCGGAATTAGTCGCGATGCTTTCCCGAAATGAATTTCCGGACAAAAGAATTGCACTGGTCACATTCGATGATGGCTGGAGGGATAACTATGATTATGCGTTTCCAGTACTGCAAAAATACGGTTCTCCGGCAACCATATTTCTTGCCACGGATTACATATCCTGCAACAATCTTCCCCTTATAATCGAGGTTAATCTGCTGCTCTCCGAAGCGGACTTGTGGCCCGACCTTGCGATTCAGATTTTTGAGACTACGGTCAGCGAAAGTGGACAATCAGGACCCGACCAAAGTCCGGGGCTTCCCGATAATCCGAAGATGAGAAAAGATCCATTTAAATTTATTAAAGCGGTTATGGGTCTGGATTCCGGCCTGCAAAAAATAATTTTGGATAAAATGAAGGCCAGGGCCGCGCTGAATAAATCCGATTCTAATGAGAGGTGGATGCTGAATAAAGAAGAGATAAAGCAGATGTATGCTTCCGGCATAGACTTTGGCTCACACGGCAAGTCGCACCAGATTCTTACAGCGCTCGATGAAACAGAACTGATAAGAGAGCTGGAAGAATCAAAACAGAAAATCGAAAATATTTTGAATACTGAGGTTATATCGATTGCTTATCCCAATGGTGACTATAATTCTTCGGTAACGCGGTCAGCAAGGGAGTGTGGTTACAAAATTGGAATGGCCGTAAGTACTGATGGGGGGACTGCCGATCATCCGGACATATTTGCGATGAAAAGAATAAACATAAATGAGGGCTCAGCTCTGGGGCCGCGGGGCAGGTTCTCCAAGGCTGTGTTTGCATGCCTTCTGGAAGGGCTTTTCCAACACTTCTAAGATTTGCGGTCATCTTCCCCAAAGTGTGAAGAAAGCTTGAATCAATATCCTGAATAATCAGATATTTATTTATTCGAAGTAATAGCAGATATCGCCGTCGCCGAGAGAGAAATACCACCTGCGTTCATCGGCCAGGAAGTTTTCGCCGATAGGGGAGTTATTTTTGTATGTGAAGGGGGAATATTCGGCGGTTTTGATTCTGAATCCGATCTTACGATAATACTCAAGGTTTTGAGGATCATGGGGAGCTGAGGTAATATAATGTGATCCATTTTGTACTGCAGCTTTGACAGCCTGTTGAAGCAGGATGTTCAAACTCTTATTATCATTCCTGCTGACCAGTGTTTCCAGCACGGCAGTGAACCGAAGACCGTCCTCATCAATACTGTGATGCACAGCCAAAATACCTTTGACATTCTCATCACGAAGCAATTCCCGGCATTGGATTTTTCCGAATGGATACTGGATATAGCGCCAGTTGAGGTAACGGGAATCTCTTATAACGCATATGTCATAATCGGCGGATATCCCGTTCCAGAAATCATCATGTTTTTGATCGAATGCCGAAACAGGCTCGAGCTTATATGCGGGGTCTATTTCGAGCTTTCCCGTGTGGCCCCTCAGGCCGGAATACAAGTTTAAGGGTCCCCCCATAATTGTGCCCAAAAACCTTGCAATCCCGCCGCCGGTTTTGCCTTTCAGTTTAGAATAAATCAATCTATGATATTTCAGGACGTTCAGAAGTTTCAGTTTTCCCGTTTCCAGTTCTTTTCCGCCCAGGGCCAGTGTGATTTTGTTTGCCGCACGATTGGCAGAGGTTGATAAATGCAGGGGAGATATTTCCTTTGAAAAAGCCGCAAGTTTCAGTTTCATTCCCGCGGATCGGGCATCCGGCTGGACGGCATAATCGCAACTGCAGACGACTGTCAGAGTGTTATTCCCGACCTTAAAGAGCATCGGAACGAGCCCATGAACACCCGCTATTCTTTCATTTTTCTCGGCAACCAAAAACGGCGGTATCTTGCTATTGCGAGCGGGATTTAGCTCATGTCTCCAGCGCCACAGCCTTTTTCTCTTTTCTATGTCAACCGGTGGAAAGATGCGATTGAGCAGGTTGGCTACAGCATCATAGTCCCCCGCAGTCGCCGGCCGGATTCGAAGTTTTACGCCCTTCATCTTCTCAATCTTTCCTTCAGAAGCACCCGCTTAACTTTGCCTGAATCGGTCTTGGGGATTTCATCCACAAATATAATCCTTCTGGGTATCTTATAGACCTCCAGTTTTCTCATGCAGTGTTTTCGCAGGTCTATCTCCAGCTTCTTATCGGGCTTAGCATCCACGACCGCGAAGCCTATGACACATTCGCCCGTCAATTCATCAGGAGCTCCAACAACCGCGCAATCGAGGACCCGTTCATGTGTCATCAGGACCATTTCAACCTCACCGGGCACCAGCTTCAATCCATCGATATTAATCTGCTCCTTCAGCCTGCCCTCCCAGGTGATGAAACCATCGGCATCCATAATTCCCAGGTCGCCGGTCTTAAACCAGCCATTGTCAAAGAATTCGGATGAGTCCATGCCCCAGTATCCTGAGGTAACATGCGGCCCCTTAATCAGGATTTCCCCGATTTGATCGATCAGTCGGTCCCCCGAAGTGCCGACTATAACCTCGGATCCCGGGGTTGGCGTTCCGACCGATTTAAGTTTGTCCGGGTGCTCGTTGTAGCAAATTCTGGTGCTGCGGCTGGCCTCAGTCAGACCGTAATACATATAAAACCGGGTATCTGGGAGCAGTTCCAGAACCTTCTCTATATAGACCTCATCCATAGGCGCGGAGTTGACTATGATATATTTCAAATTTTTGCAATGCTCCTTAAACTGCTCCGGAAACTGATCCAGTATGAGCTTAAACCCTCCGGGAGTACCCGGGAAGCTGGTTATCCGTTCCGATTCGATCTTATTCAGGAGATCAGGGATATCATTCAATTTTTCTTCGATATAGACCGTGCCGCCCCGCGTCCAGTAGATATGAATATGTGCCAGCCCGAATAGATGCGTTAATGAGAGGGTGGTTAATTCACGGTCATTCTCATCGATTCCAGCCCATTCAATTATGGAACTGATGGTATGGCTGAGATTGGCATGTGAGAGCATGACCCCCTTGGGGATTCCAGTCGAGCCGCTGGTGTACATGATAAGCGCTAAAGGATTCCAGTCAGTATCGATTTCATTTTCCGGAATCTCGGGATATTCATCCAGATTTGAAGGAAAGACAAGCTGGCCGGGTATCTCTTCGAATCCGGCTCTTTTCTCAGGAGTAACCATGAGTGAGGCCTCGCAATTATCGTAGACATACTTGAGATGATCCGGACGGGACCTGTAATCCACCAGGATGCCGGTGCAGCCATACAGTAAAAGTCCCAGATAGGCACAGATATAATCTACTGAATTGGGAAATGTCAGGATCACCCTGTGGGCGGGTTTGATTCCGTTGGAACTCAAAACGTATGCAAATTTCCGCGCTCTGCTGTAAACTTCCTTGTACTTGAATTCCCTGCCATCGGGAGCTACCAGAAATGGTTTATTCGGTAAACGTGAGACTGTTTCAATAAAAGAGCGCGCTATGTTTTCGGTCAAATTTCTACGCCTCTGGAAATCAAGATGGTTTTTATATCTCCAATCGTCTCCAGTGAAACTATTTCCTCGGGAGACATGCTATATCCAAACTCTTTTTCGACTGCATTGGCTATGTTTATCGTTGCCAAACTGTCCCAGGTTTCGATTTCATCCGGGCCATAATCATCATGATACTGGTCGTCGTCAATCAGCAGTATTTCCTCTAAAAGCGCCTTGAGCTTATCATCGTTTGCAGACATTTGCAAGTCCTTTGAATTTATGAGAAGTTAATCCCATTTGAAGTCCGGGTCCTCAATGAGTTCTATATTGATTCCTGCAATATTGGGCAAAGCAAAGTTGAATTTGAATTTCATGATCCCCTTCTGCTCCTGGGGCGCTATGAATTTAATCCCCCGCTCTTCAAGTTCTTTCTGGGTCTTTTGAATATCTCTGGTGCAGAAGGCGATATGATGGATTCCGCCGCGGCCCTGGTTAAAGTTCTTCAGCACGCCCTTGCGGGGAATCATGAAATGCAATTTGGTCTCTCCCGCGCATTTGAGAAAGATATTGGTTACGTTATACTTATCTATCGTCTCCCGGGCGATTTCCTCCAGCCCCAGTATATTCTTGAAATCCTCAATCTGGCTCTCATTTTGAGCTACAATTCCGATGTGGTGAATCCTCAGCTCGTGCCCCAGCAACCTGTCTATCATCTGGATCCTGTCCTTTACGGTTATACAATCTAAATTATCCAATAATTTTAAGCATTTAGTATAGATTGTCAATAAATATGTACTCAATGAAAACTGGATCGAGCCAGCATCGATGTTTTTTTGAAATCCGCGCCTCTGGATTCGGGCCCGGAAAGGTATGCGGGGTATTTGGAATAATGACATTCCCGATAAGTCTTGTTGACAACCATAAGTATAATTGTAAATTGTTACGCAGTAATAAATTCTGTTGGGAGGCCAAACTCTCTTACACTTTTTTTGGACAATTGGGGATTAAGTTGAATGCAGCCTGTTTATCAGAATTTCCGATAAATTAACAACGTCTTCATAAAAAAAATGCCCGGCTCGAGAAAATATAACATACTGCTTTATACGGAGACCAGCGGAATCGGGGGAGCGGAAAAGGTGCTGCTGGATCTGGCCACCAATCTGGACCGCGAATTATACGAAGTCTACGTTGTCTTACATCGTTCCAGATGGCTTCATGAGCAGTTGGACAAAAATGGAATCCCGGTCGAGATAATCCCGAGCCGCAAATCCTGGGACATCCGATTTATCCGAAATTTCATGAAACATTGCAGGAAAATCCAGGCCGACCTGATCCATTCCCATCTGTTTGGCGCAAATCTTTATGCCGGCCTGGCGGGTAGGATGCTGCGATTGCCGGTGATCGCCACTGTGCATAATGAGTATATCATGCCCGGCAGCAATGTCAGACATCTTCGGTTGAAGAATTTTATTATCAGGAATTTTGCCAAGAAGATCGTATTGGTGGCCGATTATATGAAAGAGGATTATATTGAGAAGGGCCATTACTCTCATGCCAGGCTAAAGACTATATATAACGGTATTGATCTCAAGGATCGTTTGAGTGCTGAAGAAAAGGCCTCTGCCAGGCAGGAACTCGGTTTCAGCAAGGATGATGTATTGATCGGCAATGTCGCAAACTTCAGGGCTCCCAAGGGACATAATTATCTGATACAGGCGGCAGCCAGAGTGGTAGAGAGAATACCCCATGCCAGGTTTCTTCTGGTGGGAGAGGGTACCGGAGAACTGAGGAAAGATGCAGAGAAACAGATTGAGTCGCTTGGACTTATGGATAATGTTCTGCTGCTGGGATTCAGAACCGACGTGGAGGATCTTCTGAAAGTGTTTGACATATTCGTGCTTTCTTCTATTTCCGAAGGTCTCCCTTTATCCATAGTCGAGGCTATGGGAGCGGGGCTGCCGATTGTCGCGACCGATGTGGGCGGGCTGCCGGAACTTGTGGAAAAGGGCAGGAATGGATACCTGGTGCCGCCGAGAGATCCTGAAAAACTTGCCGCTTTGCTCCTGGAGCTGCTGGGTGACGATGAACTGAGAGTGAGCATGGGCCGGGCCAGCAGGGAGATAGCCGAGAACAAGTTCTCCATAGACAGGATGATAGGGCAGTATCAGGATCTTTATCAGGAATTATTATCGTGAGTTTGGAAGCAACAGCAATTATTCTTTTCTGGGTATCATTAGGCCTGGTTTTCTGGACCTATTTCGGCTATATGCTCTTTCTGCAATTTGTATCTGCAATACTGACCAAAGCGGTGAAAAAGGACGACGATTTCCTCCCGCCGATCAGTATCATAATTACCGCTTATAATGAGGAGTCCCGCATAAAGGCAAAAATCGATAATACCCTTGAACTCGATTATCCTGAGGATAAAATGGAGATCATCGTAGTCTCTGACGGCTCCACCGACAGGACCGACGAGATCGTACAGGGTTATGCCCGGAGAGGGGTCAAATTGCTCAGGATACCGGAGCGCCGGGGAAAGCACTACGGCCAGGGCCAGGGCGTCGAAAAGTCTGCCAATGAACTATTGGTTATGACAGACGCAACCACATTTGTCTGGCGAGAGTCGGTTAAAAAAATGATCCGCAACTTTGCAGACCCCTCAATCGGGTGTATATCCGGTATGGATTTTATGAAAGACGCCAGATCCGCGGGGTCGGGGGAGGGGCTCTACGTGCAGTACGAAATGTCCCTGCGCGAGCTGGAGTCAGCCTGCGGATCGCTGGTGGGTGTCTCGGGCTGCTTCTACGCCATCCGCAAGGAAATCTGCGAGGGCTGGATTAACGACAAGTCGAGCGACTTTTATCTTCCGATTTTTGCTCAGATGAAGGGATACCGCACAATTTTGGAGGAACAGGCTCAGTGCTATTATGAGGTATTAGCCGATCCAAAAAAGGAGTTTCGCCGGAAAGTACGCACAGTTGTGCATGGATTGGAGGTCCTTCTCGCATTTAAAAAAGTTTTGAATCCATTCCGTTTCGGCCTGTATTCCCTGCAGATGTTCAGCCATAAGCTCTCGAGATGGCTCGTGCCGATTTATCTGATTGTGCTCTTTTTCGCCAACCTTGCCCTCATCAAGAGCGGCACATTCTACCTGGTGTTCTTTATATTGCAGTCCGCTTTTTATCTCATCGCGCTTATAACAGTCCTGTCCAGCCGGATTCAAAACCTGCCCGTGCTTAAGGTGCCCTTTTTCTTTGTTGTCTTCAATTATGCAATTCTCGTAGCTATATATGAATATATTACCAAAAAAGAGTACATTCTATGGGAGCCGACAAAAAGATAAGGGTATGCCACCTGATCTCCGGCGATCTCTGGGCCGGGGCCGAGGTCCAGGCTTATACGATGCTGAAAGCACTTTCTCACTGTGATGATCTCGATATCCGGGCAATCGTTCTAAACGAGGGAAAGCTCTCCGGCAAACTGCGGGAGCTGGGTATTAGAGTTGATGTGATTGACGAGACTAAAAACAGTTTCCGTTCAATTCGCCGGAAATTGACAGATTTGCTCAGGGGCGCGGATATTGATATTGTTCACTCTCACAGAACAAAAGAAAATGTCCTGGCGGCAATCTTGAAGAGAAAAGGTCTGGCCGGAAAGCTGGTGCAGACCGTTCACGGTCTGGGGGAACCTTTTAAGGGCTGGAAAAAGCTGAAGACAGCCATAACTTCTTCAATCAACAAGAATTATACCCGCCGATATTTCGACCGGATACATGTCGTCTCCGACGATATTAAAGACAGCCTCGAGGAAAAATTTGGAGCTGATAAGCTTGTTACGATACACAATGTCGTCGATGAAGAGTTTTTCGGTGCAGTTCCGGACAGGGACAAAATTCGGGAAGAGCTGGGAATTGATGAGGGTGCTATGGTGCTCGGCACTGCCGGCCGGATGGTTCCTGTGAAAGGATACAAGATGCTGATCCAGGCGGCCCGAATAGTTGTGGATAATAATTCCGGCGTCAAATTTCTTCTGGCAGGTGACGGCCCTTTGAAGTTGGAATTGGAGCGTAAGGCCGATGATATGAGGTTGGCCGGGGATGTCAAATTCGTTGGCTTCAGGAATGATATGATTGATTTTCTGGGCGCTCTTGATATATTTGTTATGACTTCGTATCATGAGGGCATACCGGTTGTCCTGCTGGAGGCTATGGCGCTGGGACGGCCGACAGTGGCGACCGCAGTCGGAGGGATTCGGGAGGTGATTGAGGCCGGCAAATCGGGAATTCTGACAAAGCCCTCGGATCATATTGAGTTTGCCGAGACCTGCCAGAGACTTTTGCAGGATGTTGAACTCAGGAGAAGCCTGGGCGAGGGGGCAAAAGAGCGTATCAGATCCGCTTTCAGCTCTACCGTGCAGAGGGAGAAGATTCATAAGCTGTATAGTGAACTGATGGTCGGGCAGTAATGGTTGTTGTTTCGGGGGCGATCTCGGAAGCAGTCAAACTGCCTGTGCTAGCAGTATCAAGAATGTGATGAGTTGTATATGAAGATAAGTTTTATAATTCCGGTTCTGAACGGTGAGAAATATATAAGGCAGTGCCTTGATCATATCGCAGCCGAGATGCATCCCGATGATGAGATCATCGTGGTCGATAACGGTTCCACCGACAGCACGCTTGATATTGTCAGACAGTACGAAGCGGTGAAAATACTGGTTCATCCCGGCATAACCATCGCGGCCCTCAGAAACCGCGGCGCCGAAGTTGCCGCAGGAGACCTGCTGGCCTTTATAGATTCGGATTGTCTGGTCTGCAAGGGCTGGAGGAAAGCAGTTGAAGAGGCGTTCACCCGGGAGGATGTTCATGCCGCGGGGTCATCCTATATGGTGAGAGAAAATCCAACCTGGATCGAGGCCGCCTGGTGTCAACAGGTAAAAAGGAAGATCAGCAGATTCTACTTTGTTCCAAGCGGGAATTTTGTTATTAGAAATGATGTGTTTCGGGATATAAAAGGTTTCAATGAGAATTTTGAGACAGATGAGGATACTGAGATTTGCAGGCGGGTCAATCAACACGGTTATTCTATCCTGAATGATCCGGATATCTGCGTGGTTCATCTCGGAAATCCGCGCACAATGCGGGAATTCATCGGGAAAGAACGCTGGCATGCCTCAGCAATCACCAAGCCACCTTCGGCCAAAAAAATGGATAAGCCGCTGATAATGACTTACTTATTTATGCTTTTCCTTCTCTTCACAATAATATCGTTATTCATGATTCCTGTCTGGGGATGGATCTTTCCGGTGATTGGTGTTATCCTGTTTTTATTAGTACCCGTTTTCACTGCATTTTATAAAAGCTATTCAATCGGGCGTATTTCTTATGTTCCGAGCTTGATTATTCTATTTCTGGTTTTCTATTTAGTTCGTTCCGAGGTAATCGTCAAGTCGATATTCACAAAAAATCTAAGTAAAAAGGATCCGGGATGAAATTCGATTTGAATAAGATATATCAGCATATGCCCGTTTTCATTCAGAATCTGGGCGTTAGCTACTACGGCCTGAAGCTCTACCGGCGCGAATATGGAAAGAAATTCAGGGCCATGCTGGAGGAATTCGAGAAGCAGCAATGGTATTCATATGATGAGCTCAGGGAGTACCAGAATCGGTTGCTGAGGAAGTTGATCAAGCATTGTTATGATAATGTGCCCTATTACAATCAGGTCATGCGCGGAAGAAAATTAAAACCTGAGGATATCAAGGGTGTCGATGATTTAAAGAAGATGCCGCTTTTGACAAGAGAGACCATTAAAGAGCACGGGGATGAGCTTCTGGCCGGGAATGTTAATCAAAAGAAGCTCGTAATCGGATACACCAGCGGAACGATAGGTGTCCCGATGAAGCTTGTATGGGATAAAAGGGTATGCCTGGTCAAGAACGTGGTTGACTGGAGGCAGAAAAGCATCGCGGGTATAAAACCGGGCGACAGGATGGCTTTCCTCTATGCAAGCGCAGTTGTTCCTCTAAACAGAAGAAAGCCGCCATTCTGGAGGTATAACTGGATATTGAATCACCTGCATTTCTCGAACTACCACCTGCTGGACAATGTGGAATATTATGTCAATAAACTATCGGCTTTCAAACCAAAGGCCATAGAGGGCTACCCATCCTTATTGTATGTACTCGCCCGTTTCATGCAATCCGAGAACATTGTGATTCCAGTCCAGGCCGTCTTTACCTCCTCAGAGACCCTTATGCCTCATCAGAGGGAGGCCCTTGAAGCCGTCTTCGACTGCAAAGTCTTTGACTTCTATGGTCTTGCCGAGCGGGATGTGTTTGCAACAGAATGCGAATTTCATCGGGGTAAGCATCTTAACGAGGATTTCGGTATCACGGAAGTTATGGTTGATGGTGAGCGGCCGACAAAGGCGGGTGAGATGGGAAGAATAGTTGCGACAGGATTACATAATTACGCAATGCCGTTAATCCGTTACCAGACAACTGATGTTACAATGCTGGCTTCCTCAGAATGTGCCTGCGGCCGCAGTTTTCCTCTTATGGAAAATGTTACCGCAAGAGATCAGGATTTTTTGGTGACTGCAGACGGGCGGCGCATATCGCCCTATATTGTAGTGGGCATAACACGTCGGTTTACCAATATCCGGGAACATCAGTTCATTCAGGAAGATGGGAATTCGCTGCGCATACTGATTATCAGGTCAGACAGCTATACGGACGAAGATTCGAGGGCTTTAATAGAGCAGATGAAGAATGTCTTTGGCGAGAAGATGAACATCGAACTGGAATTCGTGTCCAGCATTCCCAGGACAAAATCAGGGAAATTTCGGGCTGTGATATCTAAAATTTCCGCTGAATTCTGATCTACCGAAATTTTAACTTGTATAATTGATATAAATTTCGTACAAAAATAAACGACTTAGGAAGTGCAAAAATTGAACATTTTGAATGAAAAAAGAACCTGGTTTAAATATTAGGGGAAATCTGCCGATTCTTCAATTGATACTGTAAAGATTTGTAAGGACTTAGGTATTCAAAAAAAGATGTTGTTTTGGCCTTCAAATTGAATCTGTTATTTGAATGGCCCATTTGACTTCATGCGAGGAGATGAGTAATGTCGAGGATTATAAAGCCCATTTCTGCGAGCTATAAATTTTTCTTTCTTGGATTGCTTCTGGCGCTGACTTTCCTTCCCGCCCAAGCCCTGGCTCAAAACGATCATTCATGGTATGTGTCGAATAACGGCTCGGATAATAATAACGGCTGGACAACCGGGACGGCAAGAAAGACATTACACGGAGGTATCCTCGACAGCCTCGGACCCGGTGACACGCTGTATATTATGGGCGGTAGATGGGGCGAGACTGCAGACCCCGATGATGGAGGTGAAAATTATATAAAAATGGCTTCATTTGACCTTAGCCACATCGAGGGCACTGGCGCTAATCCGATTGTAATCAGAAATTATCCCGGCACGTTCCCCGAAATATGGGGCGATGGAGGCGTTGATTCCCCGTGGACGAGAAACGGAGTAACCTTCTACGATTCAAAGAACATCATCCTTGATTCATTGCGCATAACCCATAACTTCCACTATGGGGTTATTTTCAGGGGCGGGTGCGAGAACATTACGGTTCAGCATTGTCAGATTGATTCTAATTATATTGAAAGCTGTGGCGATAATGGCGGCGGCGTTTATTTGGGGGCAATGCCTTATGGGGCAAAGAACTACTATTGCAATGTAATGTACAATCATATATTTGATAATAATTATTCATATCCGGATTTTCTTCAATGCACCAATGCACCCGGGGTGGGCGGATATGGCAACAGGCACGGTATAATCCGGGGAAATATAATTCATGGTCACACTGGAGCGGCCGGTGTGAAATTTAAGGGCTTTGACAATGACAGCAATATAGTGGACAGCAATGTTATATATGACGGCGGTGTCGGTGTTGAGATTAACGGCGGTTGTGATACAAATATTGTTCGTTATAATTTGATATATAACGTTACTCGTGGCATTTATTTTTACACTTACGGCTCTGCTTCGAGCGACCATAATGTTTTTCATAACAACACTGTTTATGGGATGGACCGTCATTGGCAGGGTGTGAGTTTCGGTCTGGGAAATAGTTGGAGTACCGCCACCACTCAACCAGCACAGCACATAAACCTTTTTAATAATATTTTCTGTAATATCCCGATGAGCTCTACAGGCGGGCCGTTAACCTTCCTCGATGTCGGACAGACTTTTGACTTCTGGGACAATAATTTGTGGTTCGGGACATCCGGAAGTCAAACTGATGTAGTTAACTGGAATGAGCAGCATATGACCTTAGCGGAGCACGTCAGCGCGCATGGCATCGACAATAATTCCATCTGGGCCGACCCGCAGTTCCTGAGCACCAATCCGCAAAGCGCTGATTTTCTGAAGATCAGTACCACCTCACCCGCGGCTACTTCCGGACGGGGAGGGGCATATCCGACCTACATGGGCGCGTTCAATCCATTTTCTTCGGCGCATATATCTGTAAGTCCAAACAGCCTGGCTTTCGCCGCGCAGCCGAACGGCACCCCGCCCGAGTCAAAATCCTTCAGCATCACGAATGCGGGCGCCGGCACGCTGGAGTGGAGTATTTCCGATAACGCAGGCTGGTTGTCTGTCGATCCTGTGTCCGGCAGCAGCAACAGCCAGGTCGTATCTGTGTACATCAATGATACAGATCTTCCGGTCGGTCAATATAACGCTGCAATCACGATCAGCAGCAGTAATGCCGATAACAGTCCCCAAACGGTGTCTGTGTCTTATAAGATTGACGGTACTCCGCCCATCGATGTTGGCGATTTAGACGGGTATTAAATAACTCGTTCCGGCCCGTCTCCGAGCCTTAAAATATATCAACTGCGGTCGGTTTAAAGTAGCTATGGCTTGTGATCTCATTTGACCCCGAACAAGTCGAGGGTCTTCATTCTGAGAAGCATGCCCATGATACCAAAGCTGGGCGCATTTATGTTCGGGATGGAGTTCTTTATCTTTGCTTTGTCCCACAGCGGCGATTCAAAACTTTCGATCAATTTATCATAAGCATTTGGGCTGTCGAGACACCCAAAATTCGCCCAGCCCCATATCGGTATTTCCGATTTCCCCTTTGAAATTTTGTGCTTTGCATTTTGCCACTTTTGAATTGCTTTTCTGTGGACTCGCGAAACCTCCTGAAGTATAACAGGTCTATTCGCTTTGCATAAAATCGCTGCAGTTGGAAATTGAAGCAAATCCGGACATAAACGTTTAACGATCCCACGATTCAGTGAGTTATTAGCTTTGTCACGAAATGAAACACAAGACGCAAAGGTGATAAAATCCCGATTGCAGTATGGCGCGACGAGAGGTTTATGTGTTGCAGAACTCAGTACCTGCCCTGCTATGTATTGACTGCTCCGTTCTGAAAAAAAGGCTTCAAATGCAGAGTCTCTATTTTCAATCCCCCGCGTTATATATCTTTTGATTTCCTGCTCGATGTCATTATTTACCGCTTTGTCAATCCTCACGAATCTCTCAGCCCAGAGATCCGCATTGAAATACCACGGTGTGGGGTATTCCGGTTGATGGAGCAGCATTATAGCTTCACTGGGGTTGGTTTGTTTAAGCCTTTTGCGCGGATCAATAAAGCCCGGTAAATCGGCAATATAATAAAACGTGGAAGCTACCTTTCTTAAACCGTGCATGGTGCGGGGTGGACCAAAATGGCCGCCAAGAATTTCCCCAGGGATTCCGGCACATACTGAATCAATTTGGAATGAATCCTGCCTGGATGTTTCCCCGGCGACATGCCAGGTGGGAAATAGTACGTTATTGTATTCTGAAAAGCATTTCTCCAGGAATTCAGAGTCGAAGAAGTGAGTTTCTATTCGTCTCAGGATAAGTTCATTGCCGGTTTTCTGCGCGATCGCCTTTACCATCTCAGTCTCCCGGCTTCTCAAATCCCCGTGATGATAGAATTTTACAGTTTTTCCTACGCCAGCAGCGAAGGCGCCTGCAAGAAGAGTTCGTGAATCCCAGCCAGCCGACATCATCAGCATACTATTGGCCATCGTCTTGCAGGCATCAATGAGAAGTTCGCATCCTTCTTCAACCAGCCTTTTTTTGCTCCCCGAATATTCTTCTGTCCAGAGAGGGCTTTGATCATCGAACCTGATTTGTCCGTTCTCCGCCTGGTATCGAAGCGCCTCTCCGGGTCTGAGCCGTTTAATCTCTTTAAACAAAGTACGTGAACCTATCGTATAGGCGAAACGCATGAATTCAATCACACCAATGTCGTCTGTTGCGCAGTTACAGACTGAATTGAGTTCTGCGAGGCTATCGGAAATTAAAATATCCCCGTTTTTGAGGGAATAGAACAGAGGAAATAGACCGTAGAGGTCAATTTGCGCGAGCACTAATTTTTCGGCCGGGTTGATCGCGACCAGAAAGCCGGGATGTTGAAATTCTGCCGATAAGAAACCGTTTTCTATCAGCTTCATGTTCTTCCTTAGTGCCTCTGCAACCTCCTGCACAAATTCACGCGTGCCTCTGCCGATAAACTGGTATCCATTGCTTTCCGCCTTTATCCTGGGCTGAGTTTCAATGTCAAGTGTCTCAATCGATTGAGCTGCGCCATTTTTACTCATACTCCCGGAGAAATCTGGTCTAATAAGCATGTTTTCCGTCCCCATAAATGATGTTAATGGGCTAAAATTAGCATTCTACGAGCATTCATGCAATATAAAAAAACAGGTTATTCTTATCCCTGTTTTGATGAGGTGCTATCTGACTGCAAAATTATCCAGATAAAGCACATACTCCCGGCTGATGTCGTACATGAAAACCTGGACCGAGGCGATATTGCGCATATCGGTGCGGCGATTGCGGGGAGCATCCCTGACCTCCTCCAGCGGAATCTCTATCAGGTTTGAGCCGGGCCTGATGACCAGCCTCCTGTTGAAGCGGTCATAATATTCGCTGTTGTGGTGGGCGTCCTTTATCACCAGCGCCAAATTTACCAGGCTGTCGAGCTCCGAGAACACCTCGAACCGAAGATATTCATGGCCCCTCCAGTCAGGATAAGGCTCGATGACTTCCAGGCCCGGGTATTTTCCCGGATTGAAGGTGATCCTGCCGACCCTGTCACCGCCAAGATTGCCCATCCCCTCCGGCGCGGCCACAACCTCCAGGTCCGCTTCCTGGGCGCTCAAAAACATGCGATCCCAGTATGATTCAAAATCGCAAATTACCGGGAATTTATTGCTGCGGTCAATATAGGCAATGCTCCAGATAACCGGAGGCGAGATCAGTGCAGCAAACAATACTGCCGTGACTGTCCGCAAAATTATCCTGTATGCCCCCGAGCGCAGGCCCTCCCAAAAGCCCTTCAACTGCCTGTCATACGTGGCGTAAAACCCGAGGAAGATGAAAGCGCCGGCAAGGTCCAGAAGGAGATCGCCGAGATCGGCATCCCGCGGCCCGACCATCTGAACAGCCTCAGAACCAAGCCCGGATATGAAGACGGCTGCCAGGGCTGTCAGGTAGTGGCTCAGCCTTCGCCTTATCCATTTCTTCAAAAGCAGCGAGGAGAGCCCCAGAAAGATCAATGACAGGAGCCCGAAAAGGGGAACGTGCCCGGTGTTGGTAATAGACCTCCAGAGGAGGTTTTCCGCGGGCGGCCTGTATGTGTGCAAAAATATGAACAGCCCCAGCGACACCAAAAGCAAAATCAGGATTTTCATAACAGGATTTCGCAACATTGGAGTAATTACCTGCCTCGACCGCCAAAGTCAAGTTTAAACGCACTTCGGGCTGTCGTCAAAAAATTAAAATCCATTAAAAATGGTCTTGCTTTTTCGCCGGTTTTTGTTAATATATGTCAATACTCGCCCGGTTGATGCTGAATTTTCAAAAAGGGTCGCAGATGGTCAGAAACAAAATTTCTAAGATCTTTTTATTACTCCAGGCCAGCGTTTTCATGTTCTCCGTACCATTATTCGCAGAATCGATAATCGCTGATCACAGCAGTGTGCCCTTATTTGAACAGATTCCGTTATCTGTAATCCAGACAATTCAGGCCGATGCACACATTTATTATGCCAGAACATCGCATGGCTACCAGATTATAACCGGTATAGACATGATTTATAATGAAAATGCAAGCTATGAGAGCCCCTATTTTTACGAATGGGGGGATGATCTGGGATATGACGGGGATACGCTCTGGGTGCCGGCCACGCGCACATATCTGAATAGCCATCCGGAATGCAACGTAGCCATGTTCTCGTGGTGCGGCGGAGTTTCCACTAATACCGAGGAAGGCATAAATATCTATCTGTCAAAAATGACCGAGCTCGAGCAGGCTTACCCCAATGTGACTTTTGTATATATGACCGGTCATCTGGATGGAGGCGGAATTGAAGGAAACCTGTATATCCGCAACAACCAGATTCGCAACTACTGCATCAACAATGATAAGGTTCTATTCGATTTCGCTGATATTGAGAGTTATGATCCGGACGGCAATTATTATCCGGACGATAACGATGCCTGCAACTGGTGCTACGACTGGTGCGCTGTACATAGCTGCCCGACCTGTGGTGACTGCCTGCATTCACATTGCCTCAACTGCTATCTGAAAGGCAAGGCCTTCTGGTGGATGATGGCCAAAATCTTTGGCTGGGAGACAGAACCGGCCGGCTGCGGGGATGCCAATGGCGACAGCACCGTCAACGTCAGTGATGCTGTATGGATCGCGAACTATGTCTTTGTCGGCGGTTCGGCCCCTGAACCGTTGGAAATCGGTGATGCCAACTGCGATGGTTCATGTAATGTCAGCGATGCCGTCTGGATCGTCAACTACATTTTCGTTGGCGGGAATGGTCCCTGCGACATGGATGGCGATGGTTCGAAGGATTGCTGATTTTCTTATCTATTCTTTTCTAAATCCGACAAATAATAGTGGCATCCAATTAAAATATTGCCATTAAATAAAGAAATTGATTATAATCGCTAAATTACGGATTTAGATTATTCAGGGATTTTAAGGTACATGGCTTATAAAGTTGCATTGGTAGTGGGCGCGCGGCCCAATTTTATGAAAGCGGCGCCTCTACTGCGGGAATTATCCAAATTCAATCAGAAATACGATCCAATTCTCATCCATACAGGTCAGCATTATGATCATGCAATGTCCCAGTTGTTTTTCGATGAACTGGACATCCCCAGGCCGGATTTTAATCTGGGTGTTGGATCTGATTGGCATGGGGCGCAAACCGCGAAGATAATGATAAAGCTGGAGGACATGTTCAGGAATGACCGGCCCGATTTAGTAATTGTTTTTGGTGATGTAAATTCTACGGTGGCTGCCGGGTTGGTCGCAAGTAAACTTCTGATCAAGGTCGCGCATGTTGAGGCCGGGCTTCGCAGTTTTGATAGAACAATGCCGGAGGAAATTAACCGGGTATTAACCGATCACCTTTCCGACCTCCTGTTTGTTTCCGAGCCATCGGGTTTAGAAAATTTGAAACGTGAAGGGATTGAGTCGGATAAAGTTGTATTTGTGGGAAATATAATGATTGATACCCTGATTCAGAATATCGAGAAATGCGAAAAATCAGTCATCCTGGAAAAGTTGTCCTTGAAGCCGCGCAGGTATGTGGCAGTTACTTTACACAGGCCCTCAAATGTGGACAATCCGGAGATTCTCAGGTCAGTACTCGGGACGATAACGAGCGCTTGCAGTCCACTCCCGGTTGTATTTCCATGCCATCCGCGCACGAGAGAAACCATAAAAAGGCATAATATCCTTACGAAGAAACTCTCCGATTCTATCCTTCTTGTTGAACCGCTCGGGTATCTGGATTTCTTGAAACTTCAAAGCCAGTCGTTCTTTGTCATAACTGATTCGGGGGGTATTCAGGCTGAGACCACATACTTGGGGATTCCATGTATTACCTTAAGAAATAATACAGAGAGCCCAGTTACTGTTAGTGAGGGCACGAACATGCTCACCGGTCTGGACCCCGCAAACATCAGTAATGCTATTACTCAGGTAATGCGCAGTGACCGGGAGAAAGGATCTGTCCCCAGGTTCTGGGATGGGAAAACATCTGAACGGATTGTAACATACTTGAATGGAATTATGTGATTTATAGACTGCCTGATAAATGCCGAAAGGACCAATCATTTGGTATCGGAAATACTCCTGAAAACATCATCTAATTGCCTTGCCAGTTCACGACGATCAAACCTGCTTATAAATTCTTTGTTGGGATGATAGCTATTTGATGCGGCCTTGAATTCTTGATAATAGTTCCAGAGCGCATTTTTTATAGCTTCAGTATCAGAAGGATCAACTACACAGCCACTATTTGATTTAAGTATATATTGTGCTGCCAGACTGTCGGGCGGAATCAGGGCCAGAACGGGTTTCTCCGCTGCCCAATAATCATAAAGCTTGGATGATACAGCTCCTGAATCTGTCATTTCCGGCGACAGGTGGAATAATAGTAATGATGAGCTTCTCTGGACCTCTAATGCTTGAGCTCTCGGGATTTTGTCCTCCAAGCTTATTATTTCGCCCAAGTTTCTGCGTTTTATAATTCTTATCATATTTGCTTTTTCTTCGCTCTCAATGTTGCCTATGATGAAAACACTAATTTCCTTTTCCAGCGAGGGATGTTCCTCTATCAAATCGCCAATGGCGTGCAAAAAATAATCAAGCCTGTAACTGGAATAAACTACCCCCGTGTACGAAATAACAAAATTCTCTTTTGACGACTTGTCAGGTAAGTTATTAAAGTCTTCCGGATCATATCCGTTGGTAATAATCTTGATTTTATCTTCATTGATTCCCGGAAATTTTTCCAGCAGGATCGCTTTCATGGTATCTGTCACCACCAAAATTGCGTCCATCTTATTGAGGCATCGCTTCTCAATCCCTTTTTCGAGTTTTTCGCGCCACTTTGTACTATAATTCCTGTATAACGTAGTTGTCCAAAGATCTCTATAGTCTGCCACCCATTTCTTTCTCATAATTGTTTTGATAATCCATGCGACAATATGATTGCTGTAACAGGGGGCGGTTGAATATATGACATCAATATTTTCCTCTCGGCATATTTTGATTCCTTTGCGCACAGCAAATGGTATCCATGGCATTCTATTATCTGGTATAAGAATATTTTGCCAAATGAAATTCTGTATAACGCCGGGAATTCTTCTTCTTAACAGGATTTTCATCCATAGTAAGCACTTGAATAATTTGTTCGTTCTGGTCTGGTAATGTTCCAACTCTTTCTTATATTGTCTGTGCTGCGCCTGACTATTCGCAAAGATATTGGGAAAGAAAGCTCTATATATCTTCAGGTCCGCAGGAATTTCTTTATCAAAAGTGTGATCTGTAGCCTCCATTGATTTGATATTTATAGTCAGCACATGCGGGTCGCAGTTGTTCCTGTCCAAATATTTTATGAATTTAGTTGTCCTCGTAACATTTTGCTGCAATGGGGGAAATTCGCTGGCAACGAATAATACTTTTAAGGGCTTTCTCTGTATGCTCATATTTTATTAATATCGGCTTGGAAATGTGCAATCAATACCTTACTGACAGTATTTTTTATACTGCCAGAATCATCGTACATTCAATCTCAATTTCTTTAATATTTGTTTTTTATGCTCCTGTTCAATTCCAAATATGAATTCGAATATTATATATATAAGCATTAATGTTGCAGCGTAAATTATGAAAACAGCTAAGGAATTTATCGTGATGAAATGCCTGACAGACAATACGGCAATAATAAACGGAATGGCGCTTATCAAAGGCGGGAGATATGATTCCAAGAAATACCTGAGGATGCTGACTTTCAGGGTCCTGCAGGCATAGATTGGCAATATGAAAGTGCCCTGTATCAAAAGCGGTATTGCCGTCCCGAAAGCGACACCAATTATTCCGTATTTATTCATCAGTAAAATGCTTATAAGTATATTGGAAAGGGCCGCCCCTAAGTGAAGAAAAGCCAGGAGTTTTACCTTGCCCAGGCCTGTAAATATACTCCCGGCCACAAATTGAGAAAGAAATATAATATAGGACCAGGTTAATATGATCAGTACTTGAGAAGATGCCGGCCCGTATTCGGGCCCGATCCATAAAGAAATAAATTTTTCACCCAGAATCAGATATATGATGCTTATCGGCAAGACTGCCATGAAGCAGTATCTCGTCCCTGTAAAGAGCAGTCGCTTCATTCTGTCACTATCCTTCTGGGCGCCGAATGAGGAGGCAATCGGGGTGATTACCGAGCTAATCTGGCTGATAAATTGCCTCAGGTAAAACACCAGGTTAGCGCCGATTGCAAAAAACGTTATGGCCTCGGCAGTAAGGAAAATGCCGATTACTATCGAGTCAGACATGAACGATATCTGCACTGATATGCCGATTATGAACATATACAGGCTAAACCCCAGCAGCTCCTTCAGCAACTTGATATTCGCGAGTCTCAAACTGATTTTCTGATGAGGAAATACCCGCTTACACACCATCGCCTTTATGACACATTCCAGAGCTGCCATGACAAGGGTAATGCTTGCCAGAGCAATCAGTCCTCCGCCGGCTCTTAGAAACAAGACAATTGCTCCCGCTCGCAGAATGCTGAGGATTATGCGGATCGAATTCGCGATGTCAAATCTCTGCAATCCGCGAAAGACGGCATCAAATACATTGAGGGGAAAGCTGATCGCGACATTGACACCAAGAAGCAGAATTAGGATTTTCAGCTTCGAAATATAATCCGGTTGCACGTTGAACAGATTATGCGCGAACGGCGCAAAGGCCGCTGCGACGAGAACTACAACAACTCCTATAAAAGAGAAGAAGAGCAGCATCGTATTGATAATTTCATTTATTTTTGAATACTCCCCAAGAGCGTGATGGTGGGAAATATATTTAATAATTGTGGTAGGAAATCCCAGGTTCAGTATCCCAAAGTACCCGCATATGGACCCAACGAGAACCCACAATCCGTATGCCGTATTGCCCAGAGAATGAATTATAAATGGGGAAAGAAAGAAGGCAATTATCAGTGCAATGAAGAAGCTGGCGTAATTGGAAGATACGTTTCGAATTATAGTATATGTTGTATTCATTATATGTCTTTAAAGCCTTTCATATTTTTAAGGCTGAAATATAAATTACACTATGCTGCGTATCAATGAGTTTTTTGGGCCGTTAGTCTCATTTCTCCAGTCAGTCCCTGTAATGTCATGGGAATCAGGATTAGAAAGGCAGGAGTAAATTTCGCAAGCTCCCATAAGTACGCTCTGAAAAAGAAAGCTACTAAGTAAAGACTCAGCCCAATAAAGGCATACTTGAAAAAAGGAATAGATTTTTTGAAAGACTTAATGGAAAAAAATACAAAGCCGAAAAATACCACCAGCCAAAGAGGAATGGTTAAAGTTAAGAGATTATTGAAATCCAGGTTCCTGGATACATGCGATACTAAACTATAAGGAAGCTGCTTGAATCCAAAGTACAGATGTGTTATCAAATAAGAAACCGAGAACGCAAGTAAACCGAAGAAAAGAAACTTAGCTGTTTTTCTCAGGGGTTGATGGTCAATTGTCTTCATGTGCAGGATTAAAATCGCTAACAAAAGGACAATTTGCATGCGGTTGAATGTTCCGATAAAAATAATGACTGGTATCAGAGCATATTTTCTTTTGAATATTAACAGAAAACCGACTGTGAAGAGCATAAAATTTATGTAATCTCCGATCATGTAATACCCGGTAGTTACAAAAGGTATAATTGCCTGAAATAGAAACAAGCCAAGCATGGATGTCTTTTCTGGAAAGAGGGTCTTCAGATAACGATACAAAGAATGATATATCATATAGAAACAGATAAATACGATTATAGAATATGAAATAATATGGAGTTTAATCGGAGACTGAGTAATTAATGTAAGAGGCAATTGAATAGCTTTTGCCATCAGCGGCTTAAATATTCGATACTGGTACGGCGCTTCTTTATTGCCTGATAATATATCTTGTTCAAACAAAATTCTCTTCTCAACGTGAGGAATTATCACCCCTCTAATCAGGAAAGCAGAGGAGAAGAGAGTCAACATCAGGATCAATATGAGAACAGGCTTTTTGAAATGTGCAACGCTGAAGACTTGCAGAATGGCAGTTATCGTTTTATCAATTGACATGAGGCTTTAACTCCGATTGGTTCGACTAACCACTACTTTAAACCAGTGAGCTAGATTATATTTATTTCCTCAAGACGATCCCATTCTAACAAAAATTTAATATAAAATACTCAATAGGGTGTATCAATAACTTTTTATTTATCAGTAAATTATGCACACAAACAAACATGTACTTCCCGAGACATAGTTTACACTTTATTCCGGTCACATGGTTTACAGATTGGCATATACTTACCTTGAAGGAGGTATGTTATGCCATGGAAGGAGACC
>DSEQ01000011.1 GCA_011056555.1 Candidatus Zixiibacteriota bacterium
ACATATGTACGGCTCAACAACAGTCTCCGCAATATCACTTATCCAATCCTGTATCAAGATGCGGATTTCTATGTTCCCGCCATCACCTCCGTACCGGTGATAGCGGACCTGGCCGGAATTACCATGGTCTGGGATGCTAATGAGCTCTCCATCCGGGCCGCGGAACTGCAGCATAATGTTCTCGATCTTAAATTTTCTCCCAGGAGCAACGGTTACCTGTGTGAGATCATCCTCGCTCACCCGCTCGAATACGAGGTCCTTGTAACCGAGGGAAGCTGGATCAATATTACCCTGCAGGGCGGAAATTTAAATCCGGGCTATATCTCAAACCGGCCCCACAGCAGTGTTATCAGAAAAATCCGCGCTTTTCAGTTCGAAAGCTCTTCGCAGATTTCCATAAATTTCAGGCGTGATGTAAATGAAATGCACCACAGCCTGGCCTTAAATCCGCCTCGTATACAGATATCCATAATCGATACCGCTTTTGACTACTCTGCAATCGACACTATCTTCTCGGATGATGAATTTGATCCGATCGATGTCATTGTCATCGATGCCGGGCACGGCGGCGCCGAGGATGGCGCTATCGGCCCCAAAGGAACTCTGGAAAAGGAGATTGTACTGGACATCGCTCTGCGGCTGGAAAAGTTGTTTGAAAAGGATGATGTGAGAGTTGTTCTCACGCGTCGGGATGATACGACACTTCTGCTCGATGAAAGAGCCAACCTGGCCAACAGCTCTGGCGGAGAGATGTTTGTGTCGATTCATGCCAACTGGTTTGAGGACGGTGCCGCAAAGGGCTCACAGACTTTCTTCCTGGCCGCGGCACTGAACGACGCCGCCCGCGCCACCGCCATGCTCGAAAATAAATCCATACTTCTAAATGAAGAGGGCGAGATAACCGATACTGCCGATGAGCTCGATCTGATTTTATTCGACCTCCTGCAGACCGAATACCTGGCCGAATCACAGGCCCTGGCGCGCGAGATCCAGGCCGAAATGATCAAGAACCTGAGAACCCGCAACCGCGGGGTGGACCAGGCCGGATTCTTTGTGTTGAACAAAGTTTACATGCCCTCAGTCCTTGTTGAAGTGGCTTTTATCAGTAACAAACACGAGGAGGCATTGCTCGGCAAAGAGAGTTTCCGGCAAAAAGCGGCCGAGGGAATATATGCCGGAATTAAAAATTTTATTGACAAATATTCTCCCGATAGGTAACAAACCATATGGCAAATATCGATAGTTCGCAGCCGATAGGCATTTTTGATTCGGGTCTGGGCGGCCTGACAGTTGTCAAAGAGATCCTCAAGATTCTGCCCAACGAGGACATAATCTATTTCGGCGATACCGGACGCACCCCCTATGGTCCCCGCTCCAAGGACATAATCATCGAATTCTCGCGCCAGGACACAAATTTCCTGCTGGAACAGAATGTCAAGATAATTGTGGTCGCCTGCAATACAGCTTCTGCACAGGCCCTGGACGAGATAAGAAAAGATTATGATATTGAAATGATCGGCGTGATCGAGCCGGGAGCGATTTCCGCTGTGAGGGCTACTAAAAACGGCAAGGTCGGTATAATCGGAACTGCCGGCACCATCTCCTCCGATTCTTATGCCCGTACCATAAACCGTCTCGATTCCAGTATCAAGGTGTTCTCCATGGCCTGCCCCCTTTTCGTACCCCTGGTGGAGGAGGGTTATCTTGATAAAGAGGCCACCCGTTTGATTGCCGAAGATTACCTGTCCATATTCACAAGCAATGGTATCGACACTCTGGTCCTGGGCTGTACGCACTACCCCCTCCTGAAGGGGATTATCCACGAGATTCTGGGCAGGGACATCGTCTTGATAGATTCGGCGGAAGAAACTGCACAGATAGTGTATAAGAAACTGATCGAAATGAATTTGCTCAGAGAGAAAACCGCCAGTGTACTCCATAAATTCTATGTCTCGGACTTTCCTGAGAGGTTTCATCAGGTAGCCCGGCATTTCATGGGCGACAGGATTCAGAATGTGATCCGCATCGATATAAACAAATACTAATCTAAAAGGGGCAATACAGAGATACAATGAATCAGATAGTACTGGCGACAAACAACGAGCACAAGATCAGGGAAATCTCCTTTATCCTGCGGGACCTGCCGCTTTCAATACTCAGCAAAAAGGACTTCAGTGACTTTCCGGATGTCGAAGAAACCGGCCAGACCCTCGAGGAAAATGCCATCCTTAAGGCCAGGGCCATATTTGAAGCCACAAATATAATTTCCATTGCTGACGATTCCGGACTGGAGGTGGCCGCTCTGGGAGGCAGGCCGGGTGTAAATTCCGCCCGTTACGCCGGCCCGGGATGCAGTTTTGAGGACAATAACAGAAAGCTCTTGAAGGAAATGGAAGGTGTGCCCGAAAGCCAACGGGAGGCATTATTCAGATGTGTCATTGCTATCTCTTTCAGGCCGGATGATGTCGAGCTTGTTGAGGGCCGGGTGACAGGAAAGATCACGACCGAAATCAGGGGCCTGCAGGGCTTCGGGTATGACCCTGTATTCTTTCTACCCTTCTACAACAAGACTTTCGCAGAACTTCCCCCCGAAGAGAAGAACAGGATCTCGCACCGCGCCATAGCTATAAACAAGGCCCGGGAACTTCTAATAAAAAGACTGAACCTCCGTGTTCAAAATGAATAACTGCGAAACTGGTCCCGCTAAATAAAAAATGCCGCTCTCTCCGGCGGCTCATTTTTTATGCACGAAAAAAATCAAGCTCTACTTTTCAAATCTCAATGATATGCCCCAGTCAATCGGTTCCGGGGGAGCATAGTCGTTCCATTCTGCATATGAATGCGAGTCATCGGTAACGTAATAAACCTCATAGGTCCCCTTATCGAGCATAATCACGCCGTCATACAGCCTGTTTTTCAGCGCACCGCCGGCGTGTTCTGTTTTCATATAGGTCATTTCCCAGATGACTGCGCCGCTGTTCTTATCGGTAATCCAGCCGTAATCATACATCCTGCCATTCACGCCCTCTCCCAGGGCATGGATTCTGACACGATTCGGCCTATCGAGTTTGAATGTGGTTTTGAGGTTGGCATTATTACCGACTCCCCCGATGCGGACAATAAAGTCCGAAGACTCGCTCGAGGGATGCACTTCAATAAAATTCTTATTATCCAGATTATCCAGCTCTTGCCGGAGCATCTTCATCTGGATCTCCAGCTCTTTATTTTCAAATTCTATCTGTTCGCGGTCGAATTCGGCCTTGAGTTCTTTCATATCTTCCGCATATTCTTTCTTCAGCTCCTCCATGTCCTGCCTTAATTCCTCGATATTTTCCAGGTCTTTGGCAGACTCCCGCAATTCTCTGCGCAGATCACTCAATTCATCCAGGTACACGCGTGTAATTTCCCTCTGCTGTTCCATCAGTTCACGGATTTTTTGAGGGTCAGGGGCGGGTGGAACCTGAAATTGAAATTCATACGTAGTCGTGGTTTCGCTGGGCCCGCCCAGTACCTTTAATGGACCTACCTCGACCAGATCAGGATTAAAATCTTCTTCATAGGCAAAGAGGGTAATGCCATAATTACGGCTGTCGGAAGGCTGGGCGGAATTCCATGATCCGTAGGAGTGCGATCCATCTGTCTTATAGCGCAGGGTATAATTTCCCCGCTCCAGTTCCAGAATCCCGTCGAAAACACGATTCTTTGCGGCCCCTCCGGCATGATCTGTTTGATCCTCACGCATGATCCACACGGTCTCGTCATTCTCGGCATTCTTGATCCAGCCATAGTCATACATATAACCTTTCCTGCCCTCGCCTATGGCATAGACATTGACCGTCATATCACGCTTGAGCTGGAAATCACGGGCAAGGTTAACATCATCTGTAACTTTGGTAATCTGCACAATCGTCTTCTTGCGTTCATCGATGTCCGAGGGCTTGATACGATCGGCGATCTCGGATGATGATGCCGCTAAGGTTACGCCATAGAAAAACGGGTCATAGGGCGGGGTACCGTTCCAGTCATCGAATGTATGCGATTCATCAGTCCAGTAATAGACAATATAATCGCCCGGTTCCAGCCTGATCTCGTCGTGAAAACAGCGATTCTTCAGCGCCCCTCCGCCCCAGTCGGTATTCCATCTTTCCATCGCCCAGACCTTCTCGCGCGTGCGGGCGTTGATGATCTTGGCGCCATCCATGAAAACGTCATTGCTCTCAGAATACTCTCCAATCGCATAGACCCTCACGAAGGCAGAGCCGGTCACCATAAAAACGGCCCGTTCATCACTGAGATTTCTCGGACGCACAAGCGAAATGACCTGGTTTGGAAGTACCGGTGGCTCATCACCTTTAACCCTGAAATTATTCTCAAAGGAAGCCAGTTGAAATTTAAATCTCTTCATCTGATTAGAATATATTGTGCCGTCTTTCGAGAATTCACTATCCAGGGCGTCTCCCACAATTCCCAGTAGATCGCCCAGGCCTTCAATATCCCCTTTCAGGTGAAAATCCGTAAGCATCTGCAATGGATTTCCAGCGAAATAGTATGCCTCGTATTCCCCCCTGTCCAGATATATGGTGCCGTTATAACGGCGCAGTTTGCGGTCCTCTTCCAAACGCCTGGTAGCCTCTTCAGACATTGACCAGACGACCTCACGGGTTTTTGAATCCAGAATCCATCCCAGAGCGTACATCTGGTCTGAATCTCTATGCCTCGCACCAATAATATCGATCTCAAGTTCGGAATCGTCATTAAGACTGAAGGCCTGCATGCGCAGTTCCTGGGATGAAAAATCCTGCATATTGAAGATTGTATATGATGCCCCATGCAGCGTCACTGGCCCAAAACATATGAGAGCCAAAAGCAGCAGAGCTGCCGTTTTGATGCCTGACCTGCCATGTTGTCGTTCAAAGGTATTCATTTTTCAATTCCCATCCATTCCTTATAAAAGGATACGGGATTGAAGACGATATGTTTCACGGGCTCGTCGTAATCATGCTAAATACTTGCATAATAATACTTTATCGGAATGGTCAGAAATCTGTTTTTCCCGAGAAATTGAACTCCGAGACGCGCATTGCCGGAACATGATTGCAGCCCATAGCATCCCACCATCCGGGAATAGACACAGATTCACTCGATATTTCAGCCACATTGGAGAAAACATCGAGCATGCTGTCCGTAAATCTCAGGTTTTTTATTCCATTGCTGAGCTTGCCGTTATTGATCAAAAACGTGCCGTCACGGGTCATGCCGGTCATCAAGGCTTTGCGCGTATCCAGAAATCCATTGATATAATGGAACCTGGTAACCAGTATGCCCTTCTCGACATTGGAAATCATCTGCTCCAGCGATGAATCACCGGGCTTGATAAATACATTCAACGGCATGGCCCCTTCGCCCGACTCACTCGGCATAAGTGCATGTCCGGTAGACTGCTTGTTCTCTTTATTACCGGAAATGGTATCATATACAACGCCCCTGGCCACACCGTCGGCTACAAATTCCACCCCCTTCTTGGCCACGCCTTCGAGATCAAACGGGAAGGGTACCCCGGCGGGATTCAAGGCGTCATCGAATATACTGATATTCGATCCCATAATTTGTTCGCCGATACGGCCCGCCAGACAGGAGGTCTCCTCCTGAAATGCCTTCGATCCGAAAGCTATAAAATTCATCCATTCCAGCAGATTTGCCACAGCAGCAGGCTCCAGAATTACTTCATATCTCCCCGGCTCGATTTCTTTGGGATTCTTCGACTTTTTGCATTTTTTCAGCGCCGTATTCGAAAGAGCCGTGAAATCGAGATCGTCGATATTGTGGGAGACAAAATTGACATATCCCGACGAATCATCACCCATAATAACGATATTTCCCGAGGCAGTCGTGTATGGCTGGTAGCATCTTAAGCCATTGGAGTTCAGAACCGCGACCTCTCCCTCGCCGGTGGAAAAGGCTCCGGCAGCATCCAGGTTGTTGTTAATGGTCTTGGTGAATATCCTCTTGAGCTTTGTGGCTCTCTGCCTGGGAGAAAATTTCGCAGTCTTTTCGAAGAACGTCTCCACTTCCGGATAATCCTGTTGTCCGGGGAATTGGTCGAAATGCCGATTTTCAACCTGACGTTTGGCGATATCTGTGGCCGCGCGCAGACATCTCCTCAGGTCAGTCAATGACATCGATGTTGTCGAGGCAACTCCCAGCTTTTTACCCATTGCCACTCGAAAATAGACGGTAGTGTTGGTCTCGGCCACATTCTGATGGATGTGAGAATTGGCAAAGCGTGTCAAACCGACCGATGACCCCAGGAAGACCGCTTCCGTCTGATCGGCCTTCGAATCGGCCATGACCTTTTCAAGCGTTGTAAATAATCTGTCTTTTCCTATCATTTGCTTACCCCCACCTGTATTTTTCTGAATCTTGCCGGTGATGTGCCGTGAGCGACATGGGCGACCTGCATCGGCTCGCCCTTGCCGCAATTTGCCACACCCCAGATATGCCAGTGGTTTTTGTTGCAGATTGCATCACAGGAGTTCCAGAATTGCGGAGTTATGCCTGTATAAAGCGGATTCTTGTACAGGGTCTTCAGTTTGCCGTTCCTGATCTCCCAGGCGGCTTCCACACCGAACTGGAAGTTCAGGCGCTTGTCGTCGATCGACCAGCTCTTGTTGGTATCCAGGAAGAAACCGCCCTCTGTATCGGCGATCAGATCTTCAAGCTCCCATTCACCCGGTTCCAGATTGATATTGGTCATCCTGATCAGCGGTATCCGATTCCAGCCGTCGGCGCGCATGCATCCGTTGGAGTTCTGGCCCACCACTCCGGCTGTCTCACGAGAGGTCAGGTAGCCGACAAAACGGCCCTGATCGACCAGCGGCATCCGCTGGGCTTTCACACCTTCGTCATCGTAGCCAAACGTGCCCAGTCCGCCCTCGCATGTGGCATCATGCACTATGGTAACCTTGTCAGAGCCGTATTGCAAACTACCGAGCTTATCCAGGCTCATGAAAGACCCGCCTGCGAGAGAGATTTCGGTGCCGAGTACACGGTCGAGTTCGGTGGGATGTCCGCAGGACTCATGCACCTGCAGAGCCATCTGCGAGGCGCCTATTATTATGTCGGCCTCGCCTGCCGGCAAAGGGGGAGCGCTCAATAATTGTATCGCCTCTTCTCTCACGCGATTGGCATTTCTCTGCAGGCCCATATTTTCTATCACCTCGAAACCGCCGGTCATAAAATCGCCGCCATGAGAGTTGGGGAACGATCTCTTTTGAACCTCGCCTCCCTCGACCGCGGTGGCGGTGTATCCTGCCCCGGATTCCATGAGGTCCTGCTCGATAACCGAACCGTCTGTATTGACAAAAATCTTATTGGTCTTGAAAAAGGCCATGGACGATTCTGCTATCTTGATTTCAGATTTCTTCTGCAAGGTCTGATTGATCTTCATGAGCATGTTGATTTTTCTGGAGAGCCTGACCTTGAAGGGATCGGTCTGGAACGGGGTTTTGTAATGATCGTTGTATACCATGCCCTCATCAAGCTTGACATCTTCCCGTTTGGTAATAGCGGAAGCTTGAGCTATTTTCAGGGCCTGGTTGGATACCTTCTTCAATTCACCCGATGTCAGCTTTGAGGATGAGGCAAAGCCCCAAGCGCCGTCAGCTAACACCCTGATTCCAAAACCTTGATCCAGAGTTCGCGAAAGTGTATCTACATTTTCATTGGTGACCTTGATAGATTCGACATCCCGGCGGGAAAATCTTATATCGGCGTATTGCACCCCTTTGGATTTCAAATAGTCGATTGTCTCTAATAGCTTGTCTTTCATTAATCCTCCTTTCAGGTATTCGGGGAGAGCTTAAAAGATTTAATTTATTCAAATGCATCCTTAAGTCAAACTGAATTTGGAGCGGCAAATTGCCGATTTTATGTCGCGATCAATCAATCCTTTGACAGGTATTGCATTGCCAAAAAGAATTAATTTATATCTTTAAGCCCTTCGGAAACCGTACACTACATTTTTCGCATATCGATTTAGCTTGTTTCAGGCAAGCGGAAATATTATCATTTAGTCTGGTATCTATATATGCAGCAGAGGAAAACATGAACACAATAAAAATCTCCCTTACATTGATAATTACACTATTTTGCGCCGCTCTCTCAGCGGAGAGTGACCGGCTCTCGGATGCACTTGAAAAGGCGGATGATAACCGCGCTGAATTGGAGAGGGTTCTTGATCACTATCAGGATGATTCCCTGAAATATCAGGCAGCCGTGTTTCTCATTTCTAATATGAACGGTCATGGTTATATGAGATATGAGATGGTGGATTCGTCTGAGGAGAGGATTGATTTTGACGTCCTCGATTATGAGGATTACGATGCATTACTGGAGGATGTGGACAGAATTGAAGCGGAGCGCGGTTCGATATCGTACCAGAAACAGGATTTCATTGAAGATCTGGAAAATATTACAGCAGACTTTCTTATAGAAAACATAGACTATTCCTTCCGGGCCTGGCGGGAAAAACCATGGGCCAGAAATCTCAGCTTTGAACAATTCTGTGCATATATTCTGCCCTATCGTGGAAGCAATGAGCCATTGGAAAGCTGGCGGCCAATCCTGTGGGAGAAATACAAGGATATCGAATCCCGGATGAAAGACCCAGCCGATCCAATCGAGGCAGCTGCGATTATCAATAATGATATAATGTCATGGTTCAAATTCGACGAGCGCTATTATTACCATCCCACCGATCAGGGGCTGACGGAGATGATGCAGACACAGCTTGGTCGCTGTGAGGATATGACCAATCTGGCTATCTATGCCATGCGCGCCAACGGGCTGGCAGTTACCAGCGATTATACCCCGCACTGGGCCAACACCGGCAATAACCATGCCTGGAATGCGATTGTCACACCTGGTGGCGAGGTCATCCCCTTCATGGGCGCGGAGGCCAATCCCGGAAAGTACGAACTGGCAAACAAGCTTGCCAAGGCGTACCGAAAGATGTATGCCCAGCAGACGAATAACCTCGCCTTCCAGGAGAAAAAAGAGGAGAGTGTTCCCGGATGGCTTAACGGCAAGAGCTATATCGATGTGACAAATGATTATGTCCCGACTGCCGATATTGACATTCTGTTCGAGAAATTAATTCCCGATTCAGCAGACATAGCATACCTCTGTGTTTTCAATGATGCTGAATGGAAGCCGATTGACTGGGCAAGAATTGATGTCGGCAAAAATCAAGCTGTCTTCACAAATATGGGCATGGAAGTGGCCTATCTTCCGGCGCTATACCTCGAAGAGAAAGTTGTGCCTTATGCCGATCCTTTCATAATGCGTGCGGATGGCATCAGAAGAACATTTCTGCCCAATAATGACATTTTAATAGACATAGAAATAAACGCTACCACCAAACGAGCGCCTGTTAAATCCACTACCGGCATCAAGGAAAAAACGCTGAAAGGCGCAGCGGAATATGAATTGTTTTACTGGGATGAGGGCTGGCAGTCGTTAGCGAAAGAGACCGCTACTAGCGGTAGTCTTATTTTTGAAGATGTTCCCTCGAATGCTCTTTACTGGCTGGTCGAGGTTGACGGCGATAAAGACGAGCGCATATTTTCGATTGAAAACGGACGGCTGGTATGGTGGTAAGAGCACGGACGGTGGGTTCGATTATTCCCCCTTGCGCTCCCTTTCCTCATCGGCCCTGATCTTGGCCCGCTCGAGAAATGCCACTATCTCCTTGTATTTTTCAGGATTCCAGCGTCCAATTCCCGCCTCTTTCAAATTGTCGCGGGCTTCGCGAATCAGTTCCGCCGCTTTCATGTAATTGCGGTTCCAGAATTCAATCCGACCCAGCTCCCAGTATGTCCAGCCCAGGAACTCCTGCTCATCAAGCTCCTCACTGCGGGAGACCAGAGGCCGCAGGATATTCTCCGCCTGTTCGAGGGAATCGACTTTACGATAAGCATGCCCGACCGCCCAATCCGCAATCAGCTTATTTCTTTCCGAACCGTATTTATAGTGGTATTCACGGGCTTTTTTGTATGCCTGCAGTGCCTCGGGGTATTGCTCGAGGTCTTCATATGTTGCGCCCAGATTATTCCAGAGCGGCCCCAGCCATGAGGTCACCTCATGTTTCTCGGCAACCTCTATCCCCTTGTGCGCCCATTCAACCTGGCCGGGAAGATCGCTGGTTATCGCCACCATATGAGCGGCATCGACTGCGCGATCCCAGAGTTCATGCTCCTGACAATAATAGAACATCTCCTTGAATGTTTCTGTAGCCTTATCCAGGGTTCCATTGTTCCATTCAAAACGGCCCCGTACACTGAGATACCGCGACCATCCCATGGGATCATCGGGAGTCGCTGTCTGAAGTGTCTTCCTTAGATACTCCATTCCCTCATCTACATAACCCTGCACCAAATAGGTCCTTGCTATCATGGCATTGGCTTCGGTCAACTCACTATTCAGGCTGTCTGTTTCGGCTTTCTCGGCCGCCTGCATATACCATTCACGCGCTTTCTCGTATTGATCCGCATTGAACAGGCTGTCGGCTGCAATAATCAGATATGGAGCATCAAAATCTGTCTCAGGTTGATCCTGAGCTGCGGCAAGATTTATCGAAAGCAGGATAATTATCAATGTTTGCACAAATAATGATGTCGCTTTTTTCATGAGATTTTCTCCTCCGGATGAAGTTAATACAATATTATCGCAAACCCGACAGTTTTTGTCAAGACAGAAGTGGGGAGCCGGTTGAATCAGGTGGTCTGTCACATTTACATAAAGCGGCAGATCTGAGGATCTGCCGCAACGATTTCGGGCTATCTCATAAGCTGTTGCGTCAGTTCCTTAGCCGCAGGCGGTGAACTGACGCCTTTATGGGTGGCCTGCTCAAACTCTGTTTGGCCAGGTGTTGCTTTTCCTATAATGGGTGCCGCCGACAAACTTGTTTTGTCGGCGCTGCATCCGCCACAAATAAATTTGTGGCGGGCACCCTTGTAAGATCCAATTCAAAACACGCCCAAATAAATTTGGGCGTGCCACCCGGAACTACATTCGGCCGCTATAACAAAAGCCGGAAACATGCAATTCCGGCTTATATATTTTACCTGTATACTTTCCTACTTCGCTTCCAGCTCTTTTTCAATCACCGCCACGACTTCATCATCAAGCGGGCTGACCTTGGTGGCGAATCTTGCCACCAGATTACCACTCTTATCAAGAATGAATTTCTCGAAATTCCATTTGATCTCGCCTTTCATATCGGTGCCCTCTGTCAGGTAAACAAACAGGGGATGCTGGTCCTCGCCCTTGACGCTGACCTTGGACATCATCGGAAAGGTGACATCAAACTTGCTGGTGCAGAATTTATAAATCTGCTCGTCTGTGCCCGGCTCCTAGTTGAAGCTGTTGGAGGGAAAGCCTATCACCACCAATCCCTTATCTTCATATTTTTGGTACAGCTTTTCCAGGTCGGCATACTGTGGAGTATAACCGCATTCGCTGGCGACATTGACGATCAGTACGACATTCCCTTTATAATCCTCAAGGCTGACGGTATCGCCCTGAATCGTATTGAACTGTATCTTCATATGGTTCAATTTATCAGTCTTTTCCGCCTTCTTTTCGTCCATTCCCGGCACCGGAATTTTTGTCATACTTGATTGACCAACCAGTACTGCGGAAAGAATAAAGATCATTCCCAAAATCGTTGTTGATATAATTTTAAATTTCATATCCTCCTCCATTATTTCAACGGCCCAAATTTTTTTCATATGTTACGGAATGAAAAACAAGACAAATGGCTGAGACGTTCCGGGCATTTATGTCTGAATGAATTTATTGCAGGGGTCAGTCAGAGAGAATAATCTTATAACTCTCCAGGGATTTGGGAATCAACGGTTTTCGCAAACTGAATTTGACGGTTTTGTTAACGGGGTCATAATAAGGGGCTTCCGGGAAGAAGCTCGAAACAAATTTTGCTTCCAGAATATTTGTCCTATAATCATAGAAACCGGCCTCGTTAATATCAAATTTAATTCCACAGACAGCGCCGTCATATTCGTGCTCCGGCAGCTGCTCCGCAAACATCCAGCTTTGATACTGATCGGGGAGTCTGATAGAATCATCAAAAAGAAGAATAGTACCATCGAGCTTGTCCTTTACACCGCCAATTATGAAATTATAGCAGTCTAGGGACTCTGAAATCTCTATTTCGAGGCTGTCCGACGTTAATTCTTGAATGCTCACCGCATCAGGATTATCCTCATATACGAATATGCCCCCACCCTCATGCATCGCAGAATATTCCAGAAATCCTACCCTTATGGAATCAAAGGGCAATCCCGAAAGGGCCCATATTTTCGAGATAACATATTCCTTAGAGTAATCATCGACCTCCTCTGAACTTCCCGATAGCTCAAGATAAAGGCGCTTGAAATCCTGTATGCCCATCTCTTCGACCAGGTATCCTGAGAATAATGATGACACGGGATAGCTTATATCCGGCATACCGACAGTTACATTAAATCCCTGCAAAGTGAGGATATCATCCAGGTTGCAAAGGTCGTTCTTGAGGATCGCGCTTCCAAGCTGATTTATGACTTCAGGAGACTTGCCCCATCTGCCGCCGCACATACATGCCAGCCCCTCCTGCAAAAAAGGCAAGGTGTAGAGCGGTACCGAATCGAGGGTATAGTTTATGATGAGATGTGTCAGTTCATGGGGGTGCGGAAGATGTCTTGTAATTATTGCATCCGCTGACAGATACGCCAGGCCGTGAGCATCATAACCGGTAATATTCTTGAAATCCTCCTTTGTGCAGAGATAATAATCGATCTTCTCTGTTCGCAACCGGTCGATTTTGTCTGGATTAAGCTCGAAAAACTCTATCAGAAATTCTATGTAATCATCGAGCCCATCAACAGCATAATCATTTATCATGCTCTTATCACTGTAGAAGATGTCCGCATATTCAGTTTGAAGCCTGTCCCACCCGGATGCCAGAGCGGTCATGGGATAAACCAGAAACCATTCAGCATCTTTTTCCAAGGCATAATATTTTACCGTGATGGTGTCTCCTCCCGCAAGAAGGAGAATATCAAATACTGCAAGCGTGTCACTTATTTCAAGCTTGCCGATTTCGACTTCAACCCGGCCATTTGAAATTTCCGCTTGTAAGCTAATCAGCGGTGAGGAGCAGTCGTATTTCGCTTTAACTCCTTGATAGGTAATTTCCAGACGTTTTGATTTTTCAACCTCTTCAGGAAGCCAGCATTTTTCGGCAGCCTCCCAATCCCCCGCTTCTACTGCCTCAACGTATGACTCAAACAGGGGATCAGGGGCCCGATGTGCAGAGGCACTCAAATCGAGAAAGGGCATAACAATAATCAAAAAAGGTGATAGAATAAACAGGTACATTCTTTTCATTCGGCAAAACCTCGGACGTTGATCTGATACTGATTATACATCCGATACACGGCATTTCTTCAAAAAAACAGTGTTTCTAATAGCCTCTGCGCTTCCGCAGCTCCTTCATCTGCTGATGATATTGACGGATTTTCTTATCCCACTCGCGCTGCTGGCGACGGGCCTCTTTCTTATCCTGTCGCACAGCCAGAAATCTCAATTCTTTTTGAAGCTTCTGGTAATTGCTCCAGCGCTTCTTATCGAGACTTCCATTTTCAAGCGCCTTCTCAACGGCGCATCCGGGTTCGCCGTTATGGCTGCAATCGCGATACTTGCATTGAGAGGCGAAGGCCTCGATATCATCAAATACATGGCTCAGTCCGCTTTCATCACCCCAGAGTTGAATTTCGCGCATCCCGGGAGTATCGACCAGTATTCCTCCGCCGGGAAGATGTATCAGTTCACGATATGTCGTCGTATGCCGTCCCCGGCTGTCGTCCTCACGAACCTCATTTACAAACTGCCTCTCATATCCCAGCAGGCCGTTTATAATAGTCGATTTGCCCACACCCGAGGAACCGAGAAAAGCCGCCGTCATTCCCCGTCCAATCGACTTTCGCAGATCATCCAGCCCGGTTCTGTTTCTGGCGCTGATCGGCACGATCGGTATTCCAAAAGAAATTGAATCAAGCTCGCTGACTTTTGCCTCGACATCCTCACACAGGTCGCTCTTGTTCAGAAGGATGACAGGACTGGCGCCGCATTCCCATGCGAGCGTCAGATAACGTTCAATCCTGCGGGGATTGAATTCATTGTCAAGGCCGCTCACCAGAAATACGGTATCGATATTGGCGGCTACAACCTGTGCCTCGGTCTCATTCCCCGCGACCTTGCGTGAGAACGCGCTCTTGCGCGGGAGAATTGCATGAATCGTGCCTGTCCCTTCATCCGGACGAGGACTGACAGCAACCCAATCCCCCACAGCCGGAAAATCACTTTTCCCCAAAGCCTCATGGCGAAACTTTCCGGAAATTTCCGCGCTCAATTCGCCCGCCTCGCCAAGAATCACATAACGGCTCTTATGTTCCTGTGATACCCTGAAAGGCACTAAATCCTTTTCACGATACTTGTGAAAAAGACTCTCGAAATAATCGTTCCATCCTATATCAGATAAATTCATTTTATTCAACCTCTAATTCAGTTAAAAATATACCGCGAATTCCCTCCGCGGCGGATAAAATTAAATAAAAAACCGCGGACGACTTATGCCCGCGGCCGGATTTATATAATGGCCCTCATATTGAAGGCTCTTAGGGGACCATGTCAGCTAATATGATACCGTAACCCGGGCATAACAATCCATTGTATTATCAGCAAATATGGCAAGCATGAATTGTCCTCCTTCCCGGATTATCAGTTTCTATTCTTAAACGTCTCTTCCGACCGGAAGTTACATTTGATCTGCAATATTGTCAAGAAGATTTGCAGACAGCAATATATACAGGGCGGCTTTTATGACCGCCCTGAATAAATCTCCTACATCGAAGCCATCATTTTTTCAGCCTTGTTTCGCACAAATGCCATATTCATGCTGTTGAGGGCATTAAATTCAGCCGCCTTCCTGCACCACTTTTTGGCCTCATCTATTTGCCCCAAACCCTTATAAGCCAGGGCCATACGGTAAATATTATAAGGGTTTTGCAGGTTGGATTTTTCAAACTCTGCAATGGCGAGCTTGTAATCTCCGACCTCGAGAGCGATTCTGCCCGCCAGCTCATGGGCCTGGCGCACCTGGAAAGGATTCTGCAGGCCTTGAGCGAAATGGCTATATTTTTTGGATTTTTCCCTGGCAGTGGCAATATCACCCCGGGCAAGCGCGACACATCCGGCATTAAAATTATGCACTCCGTCAGCGAGCTCCTTTACCTCCCAGGAAACATCAGCCGCCTGAGTCATCTTGACAGATTCCTCAAACCTGATCAGAGCCAGATCATACTCGCCCATCTCCAGCAGGATCTGACCCATAAGAGCAAGATCTCCAGCCATGGCCGGTTTGTCGTCGATTTTCTGCGCAATCTCATATTGCTTTTTGACGGCATTCAGGGCTTGATCCAGATCTCCCTGATCCGCATACGAGACTGCCGTGCAGAAATGGGCGGCCCGGCGCTGGCCGTCATCTTTGGCATTGGCATACATCGCCTTGATTTGCCTCCTTGCTTCTTTGTGATCCCCGAGGAAATTGTAATTTGTTGCTATGCCTATGTGTGACGCGACAAAATTCGGATTGACCGAGAGGGCTTTCTCATAATGATCGATCGATTTTTCATACTCACCCATCTTCATCAGGAGCTCGGCATACGAGTCATGCGGGTTAGGATCATTCGGAACTAACTCGATATACTTCAGAAACGCCTTCTCGGCCTCTCCATATTCTTCCATCGACCTGTGGGAATATCCCAGCATATTATAAGCCAACGCATGATCGGGATCAATCGCAACCGCTCTGTTATATGCAGAAACAGCCTCCGCGTACCGCTGTTGACCGAACAGGAAAGTGCCGTAAAGAACATGCCCGCGTTCATCATCCGGATAGGCCGCAACCAGCTTGGAATAATATTTTTCCTGCTGGACCACATCGCCGTTGCTTCCGGCCTGCAATCCCAGGATCCAGAAGCGCTCGCCCTCTGACACATTATCTTTTAACGCCACCGCCCTGTTCAATTCCTCGAAAAAGCCCGTGGCGGTCGGCAAGGACTGCCCCAGGTAGAGATGTGCCAGGGCGAATTCAGGATCCTCGGCCACAGCATTCTTGAAAAATTGCCGCGACTCCTGGACACGCAGTTGTTCAAATAAATCCCGGCCCTTCAGAAATTCTTGCAGGGCCGCGTCAGAATTGGTGGTGATCGGAATTTTGCCTTCCTCACCGCCAAGCAGATTTCCGGCAAGCATGGCCACAAGACCTGCTGCCAGCAACACTGTAAACCTGAAAACTCTGGTTAAGCGCATGGTAACTCCTTCCATGACATTTTGAACTATTCTCCCTGCCATACAGAGCCCGCTGCAGATATTGTAATTGAGAATTTCTCTGTTGCCGAAAAAGGCTGAGGTTATTTTTTATTTTCGTATGGGGAGGTCTAATGTTTCAAAAAAGAAACAAAAATAATTTTATTGGGGTCTCTCTTCGATTAAAAAATTAGCAGTCGGGAATATCATCACCATCTACATCGCAGGGCTGGCTGGTTCCCAGGAAGACATAGTTTATGATCCAGACTGCGTCGCTGACGTTGATAGCTTCATCACAGTTGACATCACCCGATTCCAGCGGATCGGGCGCGGCCGTACCTAAAAATATGTAATTTATTATGTGTACGGCATCACTGACATTAACCGCCTCGTCGCCGCTGGCATCCCCGCAGATATAGGTTATGATTTCAACATATATGGAATCGAGAGCGGTTGCGACTGTAGCCATGCCATCGGAGAACTGGAAGTAGTAATCATACCATCCAGTTTCAGCCACAATGGCGCTCTGCTCAAATAGCGCTCCAGTGTCATAGCTTTTGACACATGCAAGCATCGGATATTCTATCCCCTCAAAGACGAAATTTCTGACTGTGGGCAGGTGGGAATCCTGATCGGTATAGGTTATCTTCGCCATTACGGTATCCTCCCCTGCCAGGGAGACATTTACATCGGAAAGCAAGGGAGAATTATTCTCCAGGCTGAAATCAAGAAGATTTGATTTTGGCACGAACACGCCGGCTTTGCCCATGTCATTAACGGAGAGGTCCGTAAGCAAAGCAGTCGCTGTGACCGGGGCCATACCGATAAAACCGGCCGGGGGCGGCCAGTCGGACCAGGCCGGATGGGAGGTCAAATCAGATATATTGCAGGACAGATTGAGCATATTGCCGGAAATGCTGGTCGTGATCGAAGCAATTTGCGAAAAGGAGCTGTCCACCGCATCCATGACATACAGGCCCGGGCTGAAAAGCCCCGGAACATTGGCATAAACCAGGGCAAAGGCAACCGAATCGGTTGTATTGGGATCCAGAATTCCCACGGTATAGATGAAATATGTGAACAGTCCCTGGCTGGTCGGGAATCCTCCGCCATTGTTCTCGAGACGGAAGTACAATTTTGTGTCGGAATAACTTGCATATAGGTGAGTTATGTCCAGATAACTGCCTGCAGCATTCTCCGCATCACCCGCAGGATCAGCACCCATGTCAGTCACTAAATAATCGGGAGCCGGAAAATCATCGCCCTCATTTTTGGGCGACTGGCTGACAACTGCGGTGTCATTTTCCGACCGCCAGTACCACTCCAGAATATCCGACGGCGGCAGATAATTAATCTGTCCGGAGAAGGTAAACGTGCTGCAAACATGATAGACGAATCCGGCCTCGCCGCTGCTCCATATTGCTGCCGGCTGGTCGCGATAGATTATCTGATGAGTCGCCAGGGTGTCGGCAAACAGGGAATCGGTAACATCGAATTCAAACTGGGTCATCAACGCGGGCGCGCTGGTAAAATCGGGGACATATGGTGTTGGGATATCCTGCGCGAAACCATTCGAAGCCCAAAATGCGCATGTCAGCAAGGCAATTATTCTGAACATATTTTTCATTTCTATCTCTCCCGGCAGGTAATTCTGGTCTTATTAATACATAATAATATAAAATGCTCTTTTTGCAAGATTTAACCGCAAAGCATTTATTAATATTAGTGTACTCGATGAGCTCTTCTCAATTTCAAAAAATACTTGTAATAACGGATTGCTTTTCTTTACTTATGTCTGATTCGCGGCTGAGCCCTGGAAGCTGAATCGGGAGCGGATTCAATGGTTGAAAATCTTCAAAATTGGCTGATAGACCTCGGGTTATCCGAATCAGTAGCACTCTACCTGAAATGGATAGTGCTCTCCATCGGGGTAATTATCCTGGCCTATTTGTCAAGCTTCGTGACCCGCAGAATACTTCTGGTCGCCCTCTCCCACTTTATCAAGAAGACACAGACAAAATGGGATGATGTGCTCCTGAGACGGAGGTTTTTCAAACGCCTTTCGCAGTTTGCGCCGGCGATCGTAATCTACCTCTGCGCTCCCCTTTTTCCTCCCGTCGAGGATATAATCAGACGCCTTGCCTATGTTTATATGGTTCTGGTGGGGCTGCGGACTCTGGGAGCATTTCTCAATGCGGTCAATGACATTTACATCACCTATGAGATCTCCAAACAGAAACCGATCAAGGGCTACCTGCAGGTGGCCCAGATAATAGCCGCGGCATTTGCAATCCTGATCATTATCGCCGCACTGTTTGACCGCTCGGTGTGGCCGCTTCTGACCGGACTCGGTGCGATGACGGCAGTCATTATCCTCGTCTTCAAGGATTCGATTCTGGGCCTGGTGGCCTCGGTTCAGCTCACCAATAACGATATGGTGCGCATCGGGGACTGGATCGAGATGCCCAAGTATGGCGCTGATGGGGATGTTGTCGATGTTACCCTGACCACTGTTAAGGTCCAGAACTGGGATAAGACAATCACCACCATCCCGGCCTATGCGCTTATCGCCGATTCATTCAAGAACTGGCGCGGCATGCAGGAATCGGGGGGCCGGCGAATCAAGAGAGCGGTCCATATAGATATGTCCTCGATCAAATTCGTCAACCCCGCCATGCTGGAGAAATTCAAAAAATATCAACTTATCAGGGATTACATGGAATCCAAGGAAAAGGAAATAGCGGAATACAACCGGAAACACAATATTGACACATCAGAGCTGATTAACGGCAGGAATCTCACAAATGTCGGCACCTTCAGGGCTTATGTAATTGCCTACCTGAGGAGTCATCCCATGATACACAATGATATGACCTTCCTGGTTAGGCATCTTCCTCCCGGCCCGACCGGTTTGCCGATAGAAATATATGTCTTCAGCAAGGACCAGGTCTGGGCCAATTATGAAGCCATTCAGGCCGATATCTTCGATCATATACTGGCAGTCGTCCCGCTGTTTGAATTGCGCGTATTCCAGAACCCGTCCGGAAACGACTTACGCGAGCTCTCGAAAATTCGCTATTAATTCGGGCCGCAGACAACTGGACCGTTTCGGTAAATATAGAGTTTATCAGTGCGGTTATACAATTCCAGATGTTACAAAGGAAGGAAGATCATGAAGCCTGTGAGAATAGAGCCGGGTCCCGGCCAGGAATCGGTGTGGGACTATCCCCGCCCGCCGCGCATGGAGGATTTTACGAAAAAAATCGAGATCATCTTTAATGGAGCCACTATTGCGGATACGGTTCGCTCGAAGAGGATCCTCGAAACCAGCCATCCGCCGGTATATTACATTCCGCCAGAGGATATCGTCATGGAGTTCCTGCAGCAGTCGGATAAGGAATCGTTTTGTGAATGGAAGGGCAAGGCTAAATACTACCACGTAGTTATCAATCAAGCCAGAGCCGAGAACGCCGCCTGGTATTATCCTGATCCCAATCCGGAGTATGCAGATCTCAAGGACTATGTCGCATTTTATGCGTCGCCCATGGATGCCTGTTTTGTGGATGGTGAGATGGCAATTCCCCAGCCCGGCAATTTTTACGGGGGATGGATTACCAAAGACATTGTCGGACCTTTTAAAGGCGAACCGGGCAGCATGAACTGGTAATCCGGGATAACAGCCGTTTTTATGTTTCTACGTATAAATACGCCTTTAAAAGCATGTAAGGTAATGCTTTAATAAGGCATGACAGGAATTTAAAAGCATCCCGGGCATTCAATTTTCCTTGACAAAAAAGCCTATCGTATATAACTTTTTGATGCGCTCTTGAAGTATATGATGTGCGTCCCCAATCGTTAGCATGGCGATATCAAACTTTAAGAGGCGCTCACCGCATCAACGGATGATGCGGTGGGTTTTTTTGAAAAAGTCGACACAGTAGCGATAGATCAGGCTCATCCAGATTTCACCCAAGATTATCCGCCCACCGTTTTACAGTGTTGTCGTTTGCATCAGAGCTGCCCTGCTGCTGTCGGCGTTTGCGGACATAAGCCGGACAAGAAACTGAGACAGGACGACTAAAACGGTGGGCCAGATATTAAAAAGCCCGCCCCTGATCGGCGGGCTTTTTTTATTCATACAAGCAGGATCAGCAGTCGGGAACACCGTCATCATTGGTGTCACAGGGCTCGGAACCGCCGATGAACACATAATTCAAAATCCAGACCCCATCGCTGACATTAAGCGTACCGTCACAGTTCACCTCACCTGAAAGGAGTGGATCAGGCGGGGGCCCAGCAATAAATATATAATTGATTATATAAACAGCATCAGTTAAATTAACATCCCCATCATTATTTGCATCGCCGCAAACATATTCGGGATCTGTGATGGTTATGCTGAAGGTAGCGGTATCCTTGAGAGGAGGATTGCCCGCATCGGTCATCTCCATCTCGAAAACGAAGGTCGAAGCCCAGGTGGGTACACCATCCAGGGTACCAATCGTGTCATCGTGTAAAGTCAAACCGTAGGGAAGCTGCCCGAAGATCTTTCTCCAGCTATATGGTGCGGTTCCGCCGAATCCCTCGAATTCATAGAAGTACTCTAATCCCACATGACCGACCGGAGGGGCTTCACCGGCAATATGAATGTTGCCGTCGCAGGCATCCCCGATGCCATCATAGTCTTCATCGCTCTGATCCGGATTCGGCTCTTCGGGACAATTATCGCAGGCGTCGCCAACACCATCAGCGTCATAATCGACCTGGTCGGCATTGGGAACCATCACACAGTTGTCCCCCGCATTGGCAATTCCGTCCTGGTCAAAATCATTGGTCTGGGAAATAGTATAAACCAGTGCCAGGGTGCCCTTGATCATGCGTGTGGCATAATCGAAGCTGACATAAGTGGTGCTGTCGTGGCTGGAATGATATACATCCGAAAACTCATATTCATGCAGAAAGACGCCGTTGTAGCCCAGCTCGGTAAATGGAAAATGGTCGGAACTGGGCGACCATCCGCCCAGATATCCCTGGATTCCCACCAGGGGTAGAGCCGCATCGATCCAGAGCTGTGCGTAGAGGTCGTTATCACCGTGATAAACAATTGCCTTGTCGGTATTTTCGAAGTTTCCAATCATATCCATATTGAACATGAAGAGAATATCATCGCCCCTGTTTTTTGCCATCTCGGAATAATGGGTGGAACCATCGAGACCGGTCTCTTCCGCGTCGAAGGCAATAAAAACAAAGGTTAACTCAGTCTCTATATCCTGGAGTACCCGGGCGATTTCCAGCACTCCCACCGTGCCGGTGCCATTATCATCGGCGGCGGGTGAGTCCGGCACGCCATCATAATGTCCTCCGATTACGATCTGCAGGTCGGGATAGACAGTCCCTTCCTTCACCGCAACGACATTGTAACACGGTTTCTCCCCGGTATAGAAAATGTCGGCCATAAAAAAATCCAGGTAAATCGAATCGTAGCCGAACTGCTCGAACTTGGATACGATCCAGTCACGGGCGGCATAAGCGGAATCGCTGCCCGCCACCCTGCGGAAGAATGCCTCCAGGCGATAAAGGTAGGTTTCGACCGAATCCTGTACAACCAGATTTATAAGTGAATCGAGGTCAAGATCCTGGAAATCCAGACTTTTTTTGACTGCAGATGGCTCCACGTACTTTATGACCGCCCTTTCCGGGCGAAGCGGCAGAAGATCTGGTGCCAACTCAACATTTCCAAGGTCCCCCGGCGCAACTTTGAGCAGCCTCACGGCATCCTTTTCATACAGAAGCTCATACTTCTCGACATTCTGATTATCCCTGCGGCGGTCTAATGCCAGATTATCGATCTCGATATCTTCCGCCAGTATTTCGAAATCAAGACCGCTGTCCTCCAGATCGTTTCGATCCGCCAGTACCAGGTGGTCATTTGCGAGCCTGAGTACCACCGTGAACGTGGAATTCCTCAGAATTTCAGCTTCATTATAACCATGAACTTGTACCAGGAAGAGATCGGCAGCTTCAGCCGTGGAGAAAGTTATTAACAATAAAGCCAGTATCAGGATTGCTTTTCTCATAATGTGTTATCCCTTGTCTGTAATTGTGCATCCTATATATAAGAAGTATTAAAACCAGTATTGTTTAATCGCAAGGCCCAAAAAAAATTGGCTTATCCTGTTTTTTTCCAGGAAAGATGAGTTATTCAATTCAGGTATGAATTTACTGCAAAGTTAAATTTTGTCAATAATAATGGTAATTTACTCCTGAACATACATTACTGTAATATTCAAGATTGCCACTGCACTTAGCCGCTATAAAGCCAGATGGGAATAACAGGAAGAGTCATAAATATGTTTCAATAACTTCCGATTATCTGCCGCCGATGATGCGGGCGGGCAGGTAGAACAGCGCCTTGAAGAAAGCCAGTATTCCACCGACGGCGAAGCCAAGTAACATGAAAGGCAAAAGCAGGAGCCAGATAAATGGATAGAGTATCAGGGCTATGATCGCCACCGGCCAGCAGATTACAAATAGAATGCACCATAAAATAAAAGTCAGCATATTATATCCTCAAAATTGCCGTTACGTATAATCTAAAAATCAGCCTCAATCATCTTATACGGATTTCAACCTTAAAATGATTCACTGCGGTCAAAAAACAGAACATATAGAATTTGACTGATCGACCGCAGAATTGTTTCAGTTATTTTTTTGTGAAAGCCTGCCCGGAAGTTGTTGGTTGGTATAAATTTTCTCTGACTTTTTGGCAAAGAAGTTCCACAGGACCAGCCCGAAAACGCTCTCCGGGTTCCAATTCGTTTCATCAAACGACTCCACTGCCGCCCAGCGGGGTTTATTGCCGGCCAGCTTCTCCCTGAGCCTCATGTCCGGGCTCAAAAGATCACGCACATATCCGAACACGCTCTCAACCAGGTAGACAGGCGGTCCCTCCTCCGGTTCAAAATGTTCATGTCCCAGTTCGCCGGTGCGTACAGTTATTTCTGAACTTTTCGCTTCAATCACTACATCAAAGCCGGAGACCGACTGGCGCGGGAATTTCAATTCAGCTCGGGGCTTGTCTCGGTTTATCTTCCATTCATGGGGCAGGTCCGGATGTTTTGAAAGCAGTTCCTTGCCGTAGTCTATGAATTCCTGCACCAGGCCGTTATTCATAATCATCTCACTCCTTCCAGCGGTACAACAGCAGGAAGAAAGACCCTTGATCCTGTGATATTAATGTATCACTACTCATCAATGCTGTGGAATGGCATCCACAGGTCCTTCTCCGTTCCGATTCCGGTATTATATGAATGCAGCATCCCGAAGTTCGAGCATTTGACCGAGAACCAGTCCACATACCTGTTGTTGGCAAGTTCGGTCTTGAGCTGCTCTGTCAGATAAGTGCTGCTGACTTCGACAGTATGAGCTTTCTGGATTATAAAGATCTGATCTTCGGGATTTAAATAGGAATACACCGGAGATATCGAATATTTATCCACCAGGTCGACCAGATCCTCGGGGAAAATTTCCTTTCTGGAGTCCACTTCAATCGTAACCACACTCAACTGGCCGAATAGACCGCCTTCCTTTTCAGGGTCAGAGGCCGGATCGGTGGTGATAGCGGGAACATGAATTTTGAAGATGATCTTCGGATTATCCCCGACAGAGGACAACTTAGCATTATAAGTGCACATGTATCTGACCAGACATTTCTCCCCGGTAGCAGGCAGTTTCTTTTCCACAAAAAACGGATAATCGAAATCAACCCTGACCATGGTGGCCTTGAGTTCTTTCAAATAATCGGCAATGCTCTCATGCAGGGTCTGGGTGCCGACCTTGAACCTGTTCTTGTGGATGATCTGGATAAATTTGTCAATCCAGCGCGATTCGAATCTATTGTCGATACGGGCTATCACGGATAAATTCGCTATGGTGTATTGCCCTTCGCTCTCCTCACGAGAGAGCACTCTGAAGGGAAAGGGCATACCTTTCATACCCACATCAACCAGAATTCCCTTTTCTTTCGGCATTTCTTCCTCCTGAGACAGTCCCGACTCAATAATTCATCTTGAGCTTGGGAGTGCCGGGTCTGCCGGTCACCCCGACCGAATATCTGGTCTCGTCCTCGTCGTTAATTTCTAATGTAAATGAACTCGAAAATTTTGTTTTAACGGCATCCGGGGTCAGCTTTACGACAGCCACAGCAGTCTCGCCCGCAGGTATCTTCTCAGGCAGTTCTATTCTCACCAGATTAGCAGGATATTCAATAAGCTTAAGCTCATAATCCTGGTCTGAGATATTGGTAATCTCGATTTTCTTGGTATGTTTGGGCTCGCCTGCATCGATCATGAACTCCAGAGACAGGGGTTCAACCACTAACGGGAACATGGAATCCTGAGCCGTGACTATATTCGCTATAATCGTGAGCTGGCGCAAATCCGAACCCTCATTTGTCTCAACTATCGGGCGCTTAAATGTACGGCCCTTATATCTGCCGGTGTCGAAAATAATTTTCAACCGCGCGCTGTCCCCCGGCGCAATAACATCTTTTTCCAGCGGAGCCTTGGTGCAGCTGCAGCCGGTTTTGATATTATTGATAACCAGATTCTCATCCCCCACCGATTTCAGCCAGAAATCATGTGTCAACTCGGCATTCTGCGGAGAATATCCAAAATCGAAATAGGAGTGCTGAAATTCCATCTTAGGCTGAGCGCTGATAGCAGATGGGATCAGAAATATGCAAACTGTAAGAATAGCTGTAGAAACTTTATGCATAAAACCTCCTGCGTTGTTCGTTGCTATTAATATAATACCAAATTCAGGAATTCGCGTTCCAGGATACAAATTTAATTCGAGGGCAAGACAAGATCGGCTGATTATTAGAATAAAATAGGTTACATCATCAGATGTTCGATCAAAATCTTTACCCCGATACCAATTAATACAAGCCCCCCTATTATCTCCATCGGCTTACCCAATTTTGCACCAAAGCTGCTTCCAATCACCATGCCGATGATCGTAATCGCTCCTGTGATTACCCCGATAATCAGGGCCGGATACAAAATATTTATGTTAAGCATGGCAAAGCTCAAGCCGACAGCAAGTGCATCAATGCTCGTGGCCACAGAAAGCATCACCAAACTGACTCCCCGGCTGGGGTCGCATTGGGTCCCGGGCTCGATCTCTCTGGTCAAAGCGCCGTATATCGCCTTTATTCCGATAAATGCCAGGAGTCCGAATGCTATCCAGTGGTCGACAGGCGCAATATATTTCTGGATTCGGCTGCCCGCCAACCAGCCAATAACCGGCATCATAGCCTGAAACAGTCCAAAATGAAAGCCCAGGCGAAAAACATGCCTGCCGGTTATCTTCCCAATTATCGCGCTGGCTGAGATTGCCACCGCAAAAGCATCCATGGCCAGACCGACAGCGATACCTATGATAACAATCAGATTCATTATTATGCGCTATGCTCTTCGTCCCATTCTTGCATCACATCCAGATACTTGTATCCGCTTCCTGTAATGAAAAGCACCACCCTCTCATCCGGCTTAACAAAGCCGTCATTCAAAAGCATCTTAAGACATGTAAGGGTAGCCCCGCCTTCCGGGGATGAGAATATCCCCTCTTTGGCAGAAAGCTCCTTTGTATCCATCATAAGATCATTATCAGAAACAGCCACCGCAGTCCCACCGCTTTTTCGCACCGCCTCGAGCATCAGAAAATCCCCCACCGCGCCCGGCACACGCAGCCCGGCCGCCAATGTATGCGGATCTTCCCAGACCGGAGCATAATCCAGACCTTCTTCGTAAGCCCTTGGTATCGGGGCGCATCCCTCTGCCTGAACCGACACCATCTTCGGGCGGAAGCTGCCGATCCAGCCCATCCGTTCCATCTCATCAAAAGCTTTCCACATTCCGATCAGGCCGGTTCCGCCGCCGGTGGGATATATTATAACATCAGGAAGCTCGAAATTGAAATCCTCCGCCAGCTCATATCCCATAGTCTTCTTGCCTTCAATCCGATATGGCTCCTTGAGAGTGGCCGCAGAAAACCAGCCCTCATTTTTGACCAGATCCGTCGCCCTCTCCCCGCAGTCCTTGATCGTGCCGTCAACCAATTCAATCTGGGCGCCATGATATTTCGCGTCCACCAGAAACGGCCCCGGGACATCCCGCGGCATGATGATCTTGCACTCCAGCCCGGCCCGCGCGGCATAGGCGGCAAGCGCCGAACCGGCATTCCCGGCGGTAGGAATAATCAACTTTTTCAAACCAAGCTCTCTGGCCCGGCTGACGGCCATGGCCAAACCACGGGCTTTGAATGATCCGGTCGGGTTTGTGGTCTCGTCTTTTAAGAACAGGTCAGGCATACCGAGCTCAGGGCCGATAGTCTTGGAAACCAGAAGCTGTGTGCCGCCCTCGCCCAGCGTGGCGACGTTGTCGCAATCAAAGACAGGCAGCACCTCCAGGTACCGCCACATATTGGCAGTCCTGCCTTTGAGCTTTTCCCTGTCAATAACACTGGAAGCCTTTTCGTAATCGTAATCGACCAGAAGCGGCGCGCCGCATTCGCATAGAGTCAGCACTGCAGTTATATCATAATGTTTGGCGCATCTGGGGCAGAATATATCCTTGGCTGTTGTGTTGGTTGTGGGCATAATGTGTCATTCTCCCGCTGTCAGTTCACGTTCTCCCTAGAATATGGACATCTTAATCATGTCCCTGACGGACGAGTGTTTGGTATTCGTCCTGAATTAAAGTCGTTATCTTCCCCGGTTTACCATTGCCGATCTGCAGATCATTGACCGCAACCACGGGAGTAATTTCAAGCGTCGTGCTGGTGACAAATGCCTCATCCAGCTTTTCCACCATGCTCTCCTCTATCGCTTCCATCAGCAAATCAATGTCCATCCTGCTGCAGATCTCGATAACTGTCCTGCGGGTCACGCCGGATAGGACTCTGTTTGATCGGGGATGTGTATAAACCTTTCCGTCCTTAACAGCGAAGAGATTGCTGTGGGTGCCCTCCAGCAGGACTCCGTCCCTGACAAAAATCGCTTCTGTCCCGCCTTGATCGAATGCTCTTTGATGCGCCAGAACATTGGGCAGAAGGTCGATGGTCTTGATATTGCAATGTCCCCAGCGGTCATCCGGCACAGTTACGGCCTTGATTCCGTTTTTCTGATGCGCTCGATTGGGACTGAATTCGCCGGCCGAGATATACAGAGTGGGAAGGACATCACCCGGAGGGAAGTGATGAGCGCGTTTATAAGCACCGCGGGTTACCTGGATATATATATTGGCAATCACATCCTCCAGATCGTTTTTCTCGATAAGCAGGGCGCAGACTTCACGAACATATTCAATGTTTTCCAGCTTGATCCGGGCAAATTCACAGCCGCACTTAAGACGGGCTATGTGATCCCTTAGACGGAATGGCCTGCCGTTATATGCCAGCACAACCTCATAAAGCCCGTCACCAAATAGAAATCCCCGGTCATCCGGAGAAATCTGAACATGCTGCTTGTCCAAAAATTCGCCGTTAAGAAAAACTATCACAAATCCGTCCCATGCATAATCCGAGCGCTAATATTGGTCACTCAATAATAATCAAAACTGGCCCGTACCGAAACATAATTCTCGCAGAGTCTTCGGCGATGTCAGCAAACTCAACAAATCTTTATATTGACAAACCAATCAGCCCTCGGCTTATACATGATGTGGGTTTTGTAAAATCTTTGCATTGCAAAATATTGAACCGCTATGACTGATACTCGAAAAGATTCGATCATGGGCATCATGTGGCCGATAGCCGTAATTATCATGGCTATCGCGGTCATATTCATGGCCTATCAGAATTATCAACTGCGCAAAGAGATTTTGCGTCTGAAGTCTCGGCCATATCCTGCCGACCACATCCCTTCAGTGCATGAGGGGGATACCGCCAGACCATTTATGGGGCAACTTTCGGACGGCCGTGAAATTTATTTCCATCCCGATTCACTTGTGAATCCCGTTATCATGGTATGGTTCAGTTATGACTGCGAGCCGTGTCTTGATGCCCTGCATCGATGGAATCAGCTTGCCCGGAAATACCCGGATCAAATTATCGGAATTGAGACCGGGGAATGGTATGATGGGGCTTTGTTTTCAAGTAATGATGCAGTTTTCCCGGTTCTTTTTCCCGCTTCGGATTCAGTCAAAGAACATTATCAGGTTTATTCCACACCACAGACTATGGTAGTTCTTCCGGAGGGAATAATCGGATATGTCAAGCACGGGATCCTGGATGAGAATGCGGCAGCGGAGATCAAAGCAATCCTGAACTCTGATAAATAAAACACCTTTCTGAACAGTTCCTGTACATTCAGTATGCACTTGAAGTCTCGGACGGGTTGGTAATCATTAAGGCAAATAAATTGTTATTGGATTTTGTCCGATTTTTCCAGATTATGCCTGGCGCAGAGAATTCTCACATTTTCGGAAGTAATGCTTGTTCCGCCCTTGGAATATGGCAGATCATGATCAAAATGAAGTTCATCTGTGGCGCCACAGATAACGCATCTACCCTTATCACGGATCCACACTTCCTTCTTAACCTCACTGGGAATAACCCGGGACCTCTCCCTTAATACGTTTTCCTTCAATTCACCACTATCGATATCAATTTGCGAGCTTTCCAAGGTAAATATAAACACTCTGCGATTATTGGCATCCATCTCATATTTATAATCTATTAACCTGAAAAATCCCTTCTCCGACCAGATTCCAGAAAAGAGTTTCTCATAGACCCTCACAATTTCAGCCTGACGCTTTCCGGACGAATAATCATCAACTGCCGAAGCAAATAATCCATTCTGAGTAGGCTTTCCATTTTTTGTGAATCGCGGCTGGTCAACTGCCTTTGGATCATCAATATCTGCAGTCCTCGGAATATCATGCCCTTCATATTCAATTCTCAAACCATCTTCGCTAATCTTATCTCTGTAAGGGGCATTTTTCCTCTGAGACATCAGAATTACAGAATAGTTGGGATTCAGGCGATAATTCATCCCCGCTGAATAGTCTGGATATTCTCATTATCGCACATTTCCCGATATGAAATAATCTGGTCTTTCATTGTGACTAAGATAATAAATTCATAAGTCAAATTCAAATTATGTATGTGAGAATAGGGATGGCTGGACAGTTCTGTAGATTAATAAATACCCCCGGCAGGACTCGAACCTGCTACCCTCTGCTTAGAAGGCAGATGCTCTGTCCGGATGAGCTACGGGGGCATCAAAATCTAATCTTCAAAATCGGCCGACATGCCAAAGAGCAAGTGGTCCAGGGAGTATTTATTATAATTTAACAATATAATGTCAAGTGCGATTATTATCAAATACGGAATATTTGACTTTGCATCACCACCATCGCCGCGAACTATCAGACCAAAATTCAGAACTACAAGCAATAGACCGGCAAGATACAGGGCGGGACGGGTCAGGAGCCCGAAGAAAATCAAGATTCCAAGGATTGTCTCCGCAAATGGCAGAACATAGGCGAAAATCGTCACCAGGAAGGCCGGCAGCCATGTTTCTGCGAAGCTGCTCTGAAAATATCCAACAATCGTCATGTAATCCAGGAGTTTGAACAACCCCGCCATAAAAAAGACAATTCCGACCATAAGTCTCAGAATCAAGAAACCGAAGCAGATGTCGTTTTCGCGAAGTTTCATTCGAACCTCCAAAGATTTAGAAAATAGTGTTTCCGCTATTTAAAGCCCCTTGCAATCTGAAATGTTCCCTGTAGAAAGAAATCGGGGTGAGAGGATTTGAACCTCCGACATCTTGCTCCCAAAGCAAGCGCGCTACCGGGCTGCGCCACACCCCGAATTAGAAAGAATAAATTCATTTTTCAAGCACTGTCAAGCAGTCATTTCTTTTTAGCTTGAATTACGGCGGTTCGCCCATATATTCTCTTGCATGAAACTGAACAGGCTCTTATTTGTTTCGGCAATTTTGATATTTCTTATATTGGCGGCATCCCTCTTGAAGCCGGGATTCCTCTGGGGCCTGAAACTACCGGGCTATCTGGACCTGTACCAGTCATTCCTGATCATATTATCCGCTCTGTCAATTTATATATTGATCTCGCTGGCAGCCGGAGTCCCGGGCATGGAACAGGACACTTCCGATGTGAAATTGAAACGAATTGCAATCCTGCTTTTTTCAGCCATATTCCTGGTCATAATATTCTACCAGTTCCGTTCGGCCACCATGCTCCTCGGGGATGGGTACCTGCGTGCAAATGAAACCAATCTGGGATCCAAACTGCACTTCACAGAACCCCTGGACAAATTTTGGCAATATATCGTCTATATCACGCTGGGTGACTGGTTCGGCCTCAAAAGCTATCAGACCTACCAGATTGTATCGATCTTCGGAGGTGTCCTGTTCTTCATGTTCGGGCTCTGGTTTGCCGACCGCTATGGTAAATCGCGGCCGGAGAAAATACTGATGGCTGCGCTTATCTTCTCATCCGCGATTATGCAGATATTTTTTGGATATGTGGAAAGCTACAGCCTCTCCAATCCGCTCTTCCTGTTCGCAATCGGAGCCACCTATGTCGAAGTAAAACATTCCCGCTCCATTATACCGGGCCTGCTGCTATATTTTACCGCCTGCCTCTTCCATATGTCGCTGCTGGCCTATTATCCGGCCTTTTTTATACTGGCGATAATCTTATGGCGTGCTGAGCGCAGTGGAAATTCACTGGCTGAATTCATCGCTGCGATTGCTGTTCCCATTCTATCAATAACCATGGTAATTGTACTAAATAATCTGCAATTTGGAGGGAGCTTTGATCAAAATATCTTCGATTACCTGATTATCCCGCTCCTTCCCAATGATACCGGATACTGGCTGCTGTCCCCGACGCATCTGCTCGACATGCTGAATCAGATACTTTTGGTGGCACCGGCGGCGATAATAATATTTATCGCTTTCAATCCCTTTAGAAGAAAATTTTATACCGATCACTTCAGCTTTTTTGTGGCCCTGTTATCAATATGCGGCCTGCTGTTTCTGGCGTTTTTCGACACCGCTTTCGGAATCGCCCGGGACTGGGATCTGTTCAGCTCGATTGCAATTCCCTTAAACGTCCTGGCAGGAGTTATGTTGATCAATGCTCATAGGGCATCTGAAGATTACTCAAGTTTCAAGAAATTTTCCCCCGTGCTCCCGGCATTAATTATAAGCTTCGCATTCATTCTCCTGAATTCTCAGGAGAAACCGTCAGTGGAGAGATACAAAGACATAATCAATCAGAGCGAGCATGGGCGCCATCTCAATCTGGAAAACCTTGGCAATTATTATTCCATGGAGGATGATACCGTCAACTATTATGACGTATTAAGAAAAGCGGGTAAATATGTAGAACATCCCCGCTATCAACATAAGATCGGAATGAAGCTGCTGGAGGATGGCCTGACTGAACGTGCTGTGGAACATTTTTACAAAGCTCTTCAGATAGATCCATCCTACTTGCCCGCGCTGAATTATCTGGGTATGACCTATGGCCTTATCGGCGAAAAAGAACCGGAAGCATTCACGATAGCCGAAAAATATTTCCGGCTCGTGCAAAGATATGATCCTGACTACCCGCATCTTCACCACAATCTCGGCGGTATCTACTACCAGTCCAGGCGATATGATCAAGCCCTGTCTGAATATCGCATGGCGATCGAGGCCGACCCGGATCATTTGCCCTCATATGAAAAACTCGGCATGACATTCGAAAGAACGGGACAATATGATTCCTCGGAGTACTATTATCGTTACGTAATCGAACACGATCGGGAGGGCTTTGACGCTTATCTGCATCTGGGGAAAATGCTCTACTCCAGCGGAAAGAAGGAGACAGCATCGCAAGTGCTATCAAGTGCGGAAGAGAATTTTCCTGACTCCGAAAAGCAGATCGAGATTGCTAAAACCTATGCCCAGATTAATCTTTACAGTGATGCAGTCAGAGTTCTGGAGGAATTGACCCAAAATCCCGCATCCCCGGTCGATGCCTATGTTACTCTCGCCAATCTCTATAATCTGCTGAACAAACAGGTCCAGGGGATTTCCGTCCTCTCACGAGCAGCCGAGAGAAATGCCGACCCCCGCTCCTTGATAGCATTGGCAGAAACATTTCTTCAACTGGGGGCCAGCGATTCGGCCGAGGTACACCTGCTCAATTCCATCTCTCTTGATCAAACATTTTATCTGGGCTACAGGAAACTGGGGACATATTATCTGCTTCAGGGAATGCAGGAGAAAGCCCGGCAGGTGCTTGAAATGGGTCTGGCGAATGTCGAAAATCCCCGGGACAGGAAGTCCTTAAGCTCTTTGCTTGATAGAATAAATGATCAGTAGATGTGTCAATCCTGACACGCCGCATTTAATATCCGCATCCCTCTTTTTACCCTAATACTTTATAGTACAATAGATTACAATTCCGGCACGGTTTCTGTTTTATATCTGCTGTGAAGATACAAAACTGAAACCTTCAAACAAGGAGTTCGAGATGAAATCGAAATTAGGATTTATCGCCGTCTCATCAGTCATAGTCCTCTCGATAATCATAATTTTTGCAGTGAGTATCGAGCGGAAAGATTCCGGGCCAAATGAATTGCAGGGCAGGGCCGATTCCGGCCGGGTTAAAGATGGAAATTCAAACCCGGGAGAGGTCCCCGAGCAGGTCATTCCCATAGAGCCGGAACCGGCTGAGACCCTGCAGATATCATTTGCGCATGTCAAGGACCTGACATTCTGGAACGATAGAATCGCTGCCGGTACCGAGGGCGGTGTATTCACCTACAAACCTGAAGATTCTTCTTATCAGTTTTTCTACTATGCTAATGGTCTGACCGAGTATGACGTTAACGCCCTTCTCCAGATCGGTGACAAACTCCTGGTCGGCACCCAGGGCGGTCTGGCGCAAATCGATCAGGCCGGCAGGATCGAAAAAATCGATTTCGGTTTTGAACCGCCGGTTACAGCACTGGCAGAATCCCGGGGCAGCATCCTGATCGGAACCGCCAAGGACGGCCTGATTTCCTATCAGGACGGCAGCGCCCGGCAGATTTTCCAGGTGCTCGACATAACCTCGGTTGTTTCTTCAGGAGATCAAATTTGGGTCTCTACAGGGGGACACGGGCTTTTCAGCTTCGACGGCATGGAATGGAAAAAGCGCTTCCTGGTGGACGACACTACCGCTTTCGATTATGTGGCCGATCTGGACTTCAAGTTCCAGCGCCTGTTTGCCGGTACGCCCTACGGCCTGTATGTCTTTGACGGCGGCAGATGGAGCCTCTACAATGAAGAGGACGGCCTGATGATCTGTGATATCAGGCATATCGACTTCAAGGGCTGGAAAATCGTGGTCGGCACAAACGACTGGGGCATCTATGAGATCTTCGAAGACTGGATTACGCCCAGAGACTGGACAGAGGGTATGGAAGTAACGGCTTTGGCATGCAAGGACGACTACACGGTCGTAGGAACTCCGCATGAAGGGATCTATATCGCGAAAGGTGACCAGATCAACCATATCAATCCTACCCCACAAACCTTTACGCGACCGGTTGTAGCGTCAATTCACTAACAACCTCCTCCAACGGAAAAGCCGCTCTTCCCAGAGCGGCTTTTCTACTCTCGATAAGAAATGGATAGGGATTTCTTTTCCCGACTGGTTAAAGCCCAATTAGCAAGTCAAGAATTATTCAAGAAAAAAGTATTTTTATGATAAATTAATTTACACAAATCCTAAATATTGGAAGAGTAAATAAAGAAACACGAACCACAATATCGGAACCACAAAGAGCATCAAGATCGCCCGCAGCGTCTTGCAGCCGAGCGCAACGACCGCTCCGAAAACCGCCAGGAACCAGCCGTACAGGATACTGATTCCAGGAACGGCATAGATCACGATATTTAATATCGGATTCTCCGAAGGAGCGCTATGGTAGTGACTTCCAAATGCAATAATCAGTCCCAGTTTTGTCAGGAATACCGCAAGCACAAACGGCATCCAGGCATAGATTGTGACCGCAACCGAGTTTTTCATATCCTTTCTGGAATCTGCGAGGTAGGCATAGAAATGGAATAATATCCCCCCTATCAGGTAAAACAGTCCCATGAAAACCAGGCTCATCAGCATCAACAGGATAAAAGAGGAGATTCTTCCCGTAACCAGCCCACCCGGGGTAAGCAGGGTTCTATCCATCAACTGCAGGGCCATTGCCAGTCCCAGGAGCCAGGCCGAAAAAGTCAGGTACGGAAAAACATCCCGGGCCACAGTCTTCTTAAAAAAAGTATAGGGACGGAAAAGGAGCAGTTTTAACATGCCGGGAAAACCGGGGCTCTTCTCCTCAACCTCGTATGCAGCCATCAGAGCATCATCCATATTTTATGCTTATGGAAATTATTTACAAATGTTGCATAAAAGTTCATAAAATTAATTTTCTCCCACGGGCCAATTTTACAGAACACCATCTGTTTTTGCTTGAATTCAACTTCCGGATTTGCGTAATATATAAAAATTTCGGTGAAACTTCAAAGGAGTGAAAAAATGAAAAGAATATATCCCGCATTGATTCTCGTATTTCTTCTGATTAGTCCCTGCGCGCTTCAGGGCCAGGACGATGTGGATATCACCGGGCGCTGGGAGGGGAGCATCTATCTCAGGGAGATGGATCTGCAGATAATAATTGATTTTGAACTGGATGCAACTGGTGAATACAAGGGTGAGGTAGATATCCCTCAGCAGGGAGCCGAGGATTTGCCGGTAACCAATATCCGGGTGGACGGCAGAATTGTAACCTCCGATCTCCCCAATGTTCCGGGAGACGCCAAATTCGCCGGTGTAATTTCCGGGGATGGCGACACTCTAAGCGGTGAATTCACCCAGGGCGGAGAGGTATTCAAGTATCTCCTGATCCGTGAGGATCCCGAGGAGGCCGCCCGCCGGCAGGCATTGATACAGGAGAATCTGCAGAAAATAAGGACTTTCTGTGATTCTATGCTGGCCGTATGGGAACCGCCAGGATTTGCGGTCGGAGTCGTTTACGACGGTGAGGTTGTTTTTCTGGAAGGTTTCGGCTACAGGAATCTGGAGGACAGCCTGCCAGTAACTCCCCGGACACTATATGCCATCGGCTCAACCACCAAAGCATTTACCACCATGGCCATGGGTATACTGGCCGATGAGGATCTCCTCGACTGGAATGAAAAAGTCATTAATTATCTGCCCGACTTCAGATTGAAGGATGAATATGCAACTTTGCATATGACCCCGATAGACCTTGTGACCCACATCTCCGGCATGCCCCGGCATGATCTTCTATGGTACAACTCACCCTTCAGCCGGGAAGAAATCTTCAATCGCATGCAATATCTGGAATTCAATGAGGAATTGCGCGCGGCATTCCAGTACAACAACCTGATGTTTATGACGGCCGGATTTCTGGTCGGCCAACTCACCCGCAGCACATGGGAAGAGTTTGTTGAGGAGAATATCCTTTTACCACTCGAAATGCTCAATACAAATTTCTCGGTTACCGTATCCTGGCAGTCGGATGATTATGCTCTGCCCTATAAATACGAGGGCGACTCGGTGGTGCTGACCGAATTCAGAAACCTCGACAATGTCGGCCCGGCCGGCTCGATCAATTCATCTATCGAGGATATGGTAAACTGGCTCAGGCTTCATCTGAATAAGGGCGAGTTCAATGGAAGGCGGCTTATCTCTGAGATCGAACTGGAACGCATGCATACCCCGCATGTGATTGCGGGTGCGATGTCACCCGGCCAGTATAAAGAGAACTCATTTGCGGCGTATGGCCTGGGATGGGCGGTGCAGTACTACCGCGGCAACAGGCGGGTCTGGCATAATGGCGGCATTGACGGCTTTTATACGCATCTGAATCTCTATCCCGATGACGACCTGGGCATTATCACATTCGTCAATCTCCCCGGCAACCGGGTCATCGATGTGGTCAGCTACTACATCGCCGACTTATTTATGGGGCTCGAACCTGTGGACTGGAATACACGTCTCAAGGGGATCGACACCGGCCAGGACGAAGAAAAAGAGGATGAGGAACCGGAAAAGGAAGAGCCTGTAAAGAACACCAGGCCATCACATAAACTTGAGGAATATGCCGGCCAGTTCGAAAACCCCGGTTATGGCACTTTTGCGGTAGAATACAAGGATAAAGAACTGTTTGCCAGTTTCAATAACATGCAATCCCGGCTCGAGCACTGGCATTATGATGTTTTCAGGGCAAGTGATGATGTCTGGGAAGATACCAAAATAAACTTCCTGACTAATATTAAAGGCGATATTGACCGGATTTCAGTACCGCTGGAGCCCGCAATCGACAATATCATATTCACCAAAAAACCGGATGCCCATTTATATGATCCGAATTTCCTTTCTATGCTGGCGGGGAATTATGACATCGACGGCACTATCTGCACGGTCGAATTAAGAGGCGAGAATACCCTTTTTGTTACTGTGTCGGGCCAGCCGCCTTATGAGTTGGAGCCTTACAAGGGCACGGAATTCAACCTGAAAGGCCTGAGCGGATTCAGCGTCGAATTCGAGCTTGATGACGAGTGGGAAAAGGTAAAGGGACTGAGATTCATTCAGCCCAACGGCGTTTTTGAGGCGAAAAGAGTAGAAAGCGAAGATTAAGGCTTCATTTGTGGAACATGCGGCCCAGTGGGCATATTATACTGATAAGAAATCGAATAGGAGATAGAATATGTCCGATACCGATACAAAAAACAGAACATCAAAATTAGATAACATCAAGGCCGAATTTCCCGAATTGAACCGGGTAATAAACAGCAAACCGGTTGTTTTTCTCGATTCCGCCGCCACCTCACAGAAACCGATGCGGGTCATAGATAAGCTGGTAGAATATTACTCCAATTATAACGCCAACGTGCACCGGGGAGTCTATTCCCTTTCGATGGAATCGACCGAGGAATACGACACTGCCCGCGAGCTGGTGCGTGAATTCATCAACGCACGTTCGACCAATGAAATTATCTATACCAGGGGCACGACCGAGGCAATAAATCTGCTTGCTCGGTCGTGGGGTGATGCTAATATTGGAAAGGACGACGAAATCATCCTGACAGAACTAGAGCATCACTCCAATCTGGTTCCCTGGCAGATGCTCTCTCAGCGCACCGGCTGTAAGCTAAGATTTATACCTGTAGATGATTTTGCCGTATTGCTTATCGATGAATATAAAAAACTGCTTTCAGAAAAAACAAAACTGGTGGCGTTCAACGGGCAGTCCAATTCCATGGGCACCCTCAATCCGATCAAGGAAATAACCGCGCTTGCTCACGATGTGGGGGCTCTGGTATTGGTGGACGGCGCCCAGTATGTGCCCCACAATAAGGTCGATGTGCGGGATCTGGATGTCGATTTCCTGGCCTTCTCGGGCCATAAGATGTGCGGTCCCACAGGCATCGGAATTCTCTACGGCAGGGAAAAGCTCCTTGATGAAATGCCGCCCTTCCTGGGCGGGGGCGATATGATCGATACTGTGCACTACGAATACTCCACTTACACCGGGCTCCCGATAAAATTCGAGGCGGGCACCCCTAATATTGCCGGCGCGATTGTGCTGGGAGAGGCAATCCGCTTTTTGAATGATCTGGGGATGGAGAATATCAGAAAACATGAGTACGAGCTGACCGCCTATACAATGCAGAAACTTCAGCAGATTCCTAAGATAAAGATTTACGGCACCACAGACCTGAGGCAGCGGGGCGGCGCAATATCGTTTGAATACGAGGGAATCCATCCCCATGATCTGGCCCAGATTCTCGATTCGGAGAGTATCTGTATCCGCGCAGGTCATCATTGTACCCAGCCCCTGATGCGGAAGTTCGGGATAGCAGCAACCTCGAGAGCGTCGTTCTATATTTACAACACCAGGGAAGATGTGGATCGGCTGATGGAAGGACTGGCCAAAGCGGATCAGATCTTCGGCCTTTGATTGAGGGCTTTTGTCGACCGGCGGCATGCCTTCAGGCCGCTATTTTACTGCAAAAAGTCGATATTTTGTCCAGATTTCCGACATTTCCCGGATCGATATAACCTCATTAATACCCATAACTTATAAAAAACTCCACTTTGGGGTGTCGGAATTCCGATCAATCGGGGGCAATCCCCGCGCATCGGCTTCTAAACCGCTTCTCTAAATCCAATGATACCAATAGCTTAAGGATGCGCATCCCGGGCTTTATTCGGCACGCAATCTGCTCTATATTTCCCTGAAATATGAAAATAAACGTTTAACTCTTAGATGGGGCTTTATGCTATGAAAAAGCTACTTGCCACAACAGTAATACTGCTTCTGATCTCCACATCGGCATTTGCACAGTTTACCTTCCATGGTTACCTGCAGACTCCTGATGGTGTTCAGGGAACTGTACCCTGGAGCGAAAACTTCAGGATCGAATGGTGGGTCACACAGCAGATGGACAATTCCTGGTTATACCAGTACAACCTGACTCTGATCGATGGTAGTCCAATCTTAGACCACGCTGTCAGTCACTGGTACGTTGAGGTTTCCCCTAACGTCACAGCGGCGGACTTCTGGGGTTTTGAGGGCGGCTGGGAATTCGTCGATGAGACTCACGGCGGAACACCGTTCCCGAATGCTTTGAAACTCGATTATGGTGATGCCGATGCAGATGGTTATTCATTCTACTCATGGAGAGCGCCGGTCTGGGGCGATTTCTATGCAAAAGATGGTGTCGATGACGAAGGCCAGGTTTATGCTTGGAACACGGGATTCTATGATCCCGATCCGTTAGATGCTGCAGCGGATGGGTCCATCGGCTACAAGATTCTGCGTCCGGATACGACTACTGTAATTCCGGAGCCGACCACGATGCTTCTCCTTGGTATGGGAATGCTCGGTCTCGCAGCCCGGAAACTGCGCAGGAAATAACACAGAATCGGTATTCAAAATTAAAAAGCGCTGCCGTCAGGCGGCGCTTTTTTTATTTATAGTGCAACACCCGACATACCATCCCTGTTATAAGCAACAATCAATATGTTAAGTTAACTTGCCGGTTTATTGCATGCTGAATTTTAACAGGTCAAACGAAATTGAAATCATGGACTCGGGAGATTATACCGACGAGGAGCTCCGGGGAGATTTCAAAAATATTCGTCTGGCCAATAAACTAACCCGCACATACAGCAACCTGAAGAGTATTCTAAATGACATAATCAATAAGAAGAATCTGGAGGATATTACTATTCTCGATGTCGGTACCGGAATGGCCGATATCCCCCTGGAACTTGCAAATCACTGCAGCGAAAATGGCACACGCGCGAAAATCAAGGGTATCGACCCCAATCCGCGAGCGATAAAAATTGCCAGGGAGTTTATCAAAGACCATAGGGATATCGAATTCGAAGCCAGATCAATCCAGGACTTCAGGGATGATGAGAAGTTCGATTTTGTGATCAGCAATCATACCCTTCATCATATCCCCGATGCTGATATTCTGGAGACACTTAATAAGATGTTTCGCATGGCCCGTCACGGCCTGATCATCAGCGATATCCGCAGGACCAGGCTGGGCCATTGCGGCGCAAGTATCATCTCAAAATTCATAGGCAACCGTCTGACCTCCAACGACACCCCCGCCTCGATCAGAAAAGCCCTCTCAAAATCTGAACTAATTCAGGTTCTGCAGGAATCCGATATCGAGAATTATCGCATTGAATATAGCTTTCCCTACAAGTTTATTCTGGTAGCGGAAAAAGGCCAGAATAGTACAAAATCTTTTTAAATCAATTATTACGATCTGATCTGCAATTCATTCCCGCCTTTATTTCGCTTGCTTTTTACATCTAACAGTGTTAAAATTATGGCCTTATGAAAAACAACAGTATGGTCAGAATTGACGGTTCCTATGGCGAGGGGGGCGGACAGATACTGCGCACCAGCCTGATGCTGGCCACCCATCTGGGCCGTCCGCTGGAAATCGTAAATATCCGTAAAAACCGCAAAACTCCCGGACTCATGCCCCAGCACCTGACAGCAGTTCGGGCGCTGGCGGAGATTTGCTCGGCCGAGGTCAAGGGGGACGACCATCGCTCAGAGAAGCTGTATTTCAAGGCCGGAAAAGTCAGGACCGGCAAATATACATTCGATATCGCCGCCGAGAAGAGATCGGCCGGCTCTGCCCCTCTGGTCCTGCAAACCCTGGCCCTGCCGCTTTTTCTGGCACAGGGGGGCGGCTCCACGCTCAAAGTCAAGGGCGGAACTCATGTCCCCTGGTCCCCTCCGGGGACATACCTGAAACAGATTTTCTTTCCCATGCTGGCCAAAATGGGGCTTTATGCGCATATAAAAATCCTCAAATGGGGCTTCTACCCGGAGGGGGGCGGCGAGATCAGCCTGCAGATTAAAAGGGCCACCAACAGCAGAAATATAAAATGTTTCAATTTTACCGACAGGGGAAAACTGCTTCGCGTAACCGGACTTTCGGCTGTCTCGAACCTGCCCATGTCAATTTGCGAACGCCAGAGGCGCCGTGCGAATGAAATCCTGACCGAAGCGGGTATCAAACCCAACATTGCCGCCAAAGAGGCCCGGGCGCGAGGCCGTGGCACAGTTTTGTTTCTGACCGCTGAATATGAAAATGTTCTGGCCGGTTTTTCGCGGCTGGGAGAAAAGGGCAAGCCGGCTGAAATCATCGCCGAGGAAACATGTCAGGATTTGATCGATTTCAATGGCAAAAATGTGGGCATCGGCCATAATCTGGCCGACCAGCTTCTTCCCTATCTTTGCCTGACAGGCAGGAAGTTTACGCTGGAGGTCTCCAGCCTGACAACCCACCTGCTGACAAATCTCTGGGTAATCAGCCGTTTTCTTGATGTTACCATCGACATAAAAGGGGCCCAGGGCCTTCCCGGCACTATTACGGTAATCCCGAAATCAGGCTAAATTCTTTATAAATCAGGCCCAAGCCGCAAAACCATCCTGAACTTGCGCCGTAATATATTTTCTAATGGTTGAGATGGCATATGCGATTAACACCCGGAACAGACGCGCGGATAAAAAAGATTGACCTGACCGAAGGCAATATTCTAAAGAATATTTTCCGCATGGGGATTCCCTCGGCCATCGGATTCTTCTCGGTAAATCTCTACGACTTTATCGATGCCCTCTGGGTTGCTCAACTGGGGGCCTCGCATGTCGCTGCCATCACCATCTTCTTCGGATTCTACTGGGTTATCTCTTCTCTTAATCAGCTGGCTGGCACCGGGTCGGTATCAGTGATCTCCCAGAATTACGGGAATAATGACCATGACCGGGCGGAAGCCGCAATTAAGGAAACGTATCTTCTCAAATGGGGAATTGCGATATTTTTCGGTACCCTGGGGTTGATATTCCTGGAGGATGTCATGCGGCTGCTGGGCGCATCCACCGAGACTATCGGCGAAAACGGCGATTCGGTACTGAGCCTGGCAATAGATTACGGTACTATTCAGATTCTGGGATTGGGCTTCTCAATGTGCGCATTTACGAATTACACCGCCCTGAGAGGAGTGGGCAATCCCAAGATGGCCATGTGGATAATGATTGCTTCGGTCTGTTTTAATATTATCCTCGATCCATTCCTGATTTTCGGATGGTGGATATTTCCGTACATGGGTATCAAGGGTGCGGCGCTGGCCTCGGTCATATCTCACATACTGGCATTCTTCGCAGGATTGGCCATTTTTTACGGCGGCTTTGCCAACGTCAAATTGAATCTTAAAGGCAAGATACCCATACGCTTGAAGACGATCCTGAAAATCATAAGGATCGGGGCGCCTTCCGGGCTCAATTCGGTATCATTCAGCCTCTCACGTTCAATAATCTTAGCCTTCGTGGCGATGACCACCACCGAGGCGGTGGCAGCCTATGGTATCGGCAACAAAATCTCGGCCTTGAGCATCATGATAATAGTCGGCCTGGGCCTGGGGCTGGCGGCTCTGATAGGCCAGCTCCTGGGCGCGGAGAAGCCGGAACGTGCCCGCAAGACCGCTTATCAGGCGATGGCAATAGCGTTGGTCATTACAATTTCAATCGCGCTTCTCACGATTATTTTTGCCGAACAGATCATGAAAATATTCTTCGACCCATCCATCGGTTCGTCCGAGGCCGCTGTTGTCGCAATCGGGGTCAAAATGCTCAGGATCATTTCTATCAGCCTGCCCTTCGTGGGATTATATATAATAATGGAGATGACTTTCACAGGCGCAGGAAATAATGTTCCCCCCATGGTTTTCGGAATCCTGACTGGATGGGTCCTGGAGATCCCGCTGGTTTACGGCGCTCTTCGAGTTCTGGACGCTGGGCCTGTCGGTGTCTGGTGGGCGCTCACCATTTCCTCAATTATCGGCATTTCGGCCTGCTTCTGGTGGTTCCGTAAGGGGCACTGGATAAATGTGAGAGTCAAGGGAGATTAGTTTTATCCATAGAGGGACATAAAAAACCAAAGGCAGAATCTATCGTCTCTGACCCCCTATTTCTATATGCCGAATTCTTCCTTCAAGCATGCTTCGGCTTCATCGATCTGATCCACTCTCACCACTACTGTTATGGAGGAAAGAGAAGTCGAGATCGACTGAATATTAATGCCCTTCTTGGATAAGGTGCCGAAAATCCGTCCCGCAGAACCGGGCTGACTGGAGAGCATATGCCAGGAAAGCGTCAGAAGGCCAATATTCTCGCGATATGATACCTTCTCGAAATTGATGTCCGGCTTCAGCTCCTCCAGCACCTTGAGCACATCATCAAGCTCATCGATCTTCACCGCAAAGGATATATTGGCATGTTTTCCGACCCCGGGACTGGAGATTACGAGTTCAACATTGAACCCCCTCTGCCCCAACTGTCCGAATATCTCCGCCGCAATACCTGGCTGATCCGGAACCTGATGAACGACTACCTCAGCCACCTTAACATTTTTTGTGAGGGTAATGTCAGCCATTCGAACCTCCTTGTGGTATAAAGATTAAGGGATTATAAGCCCAATGTCAATCTGTTTTTAAATTGACTGATAACAATATGCTGTTTTTATTAAAAAATATGAGAATTCCAGCCACAATTCTAACATTTGTTATGCTGTTTGTCCTCTGGAACGGCCTTTCAGCCCAGCATTCAGAAGACATCCAGACACCTCTTCAAGAAGATTCTGCCGGCGTGGTATTTGAGTCCCGCGGCAGGATTTACATAGATAAGGGAACTCTCGATGGCATCGATGAGTCATGGCAGGTGGTCATGCCCGATCCATACGGCGATTCGGTTGAAGTTCCTATCCAATGGTCGGGCAAGGATATATCATATTTTACAAAACCGGATTCGATCTACTATTTCTTCCAGATCGGTGAAAAACTGGCCCTGCATAAATATGAATATGCAGAAGGCAAAAATCATAAGATCACCCTGGCATTCCCGCATATACCCGCCCTGCCGCATGAGGGCGCGGTGGATTTTTATGATCGGCAGTTTCAAAGGCTCATAGCGAAAACATATGATTATCACACATTCAAGAATTTTACTAATAGCTCAGATCGAATGTACAGCCTCATGACGCGGAGGTACGGCTCTGTAAATGTCTACTTTCCCGAACAGTGGATCAAACACTACTCGAATGGCCCCCTGATCGGAACGGCTGAAATTTATGCTAATATGCGATTTTTTGCAGCTAATCTGATCCCCTCCTGTTATGCAATTAGATACTTTGAGAAAATGGCAAATCCCGCATTTCTGGATACATGGACCGATCCGGACGATCTGGGTATATATATCAATCAGTGTTTATCCACTGTTAATTTGCCCATATTATTTGCACATTATCAGGGAGAAAAGGAACCTGAGTACGATACGCTCTCTAAGTTTCTCATCTCATCATACCACATATATGAAATCGATAATTTCGAAGTTGACACGACCCACAGAGTGTCCAGTGGGCCATATCGAATTCAGAATCTCAACCAGAATGAGATACTATTATTAAAAAACAGATATTATCGCGGTTCTGCCAAGTTCCCCGACACGATCCTGATCAAAATCGAGCCGGATTATCTGAAACGAAAGCTGATGTTCCAGCTGGGCGAAATCGACATGCTCGACCTGCATTTCTCGGATATCGATCAGTTCAAAGGCGATTATGAAATCAAAGAGGTTGTTCTCGATGAGGCCGCATATTTATCGATCAACAATATCAAGGAATATCTTTCGGATGGAGTTCTGGCGGCGGCCCTCTCCTATTTGATAAATAAAGACGCTGTATGCCGTGTTGCGCTGAATAAATCCGCGGAAATGATTGATAATCTTCTGCCCTCATGGGCGCCGGTTGCGGAACCGATGTACGCCTACAACAAATCCAAAGGCCGGTCATTGATTCGTAATATGGGCGGCGTGAACCGCTACCTTTCACTTTATGTCAGCCCTGATGACTTCTGGGGACGTCGCATGGCCGAATATATTAAGGGTATTCTGGAACGCGAAAATATCTATGTGACCATTTACTCGGAACTTCTGGAGGGTGAGGGGCGCGACTACGACCTTTTCCAGCAGTTCGATATGATGATCGGAAGAATTGATCTTTTCAACGATCACCCGGTCTATATCATGAACCAGATGGTATTTCACTACGACCTGGCAGATATCAGCAAAAACCGCAGCCTTCACTACTCACCGGAACACGACAGCATTATGACCGCATATTTCGAGAATCCATCTGAAAATGAAGATATGCTCAAAGAATATTATCGCAATTTGGTCGAATTCCCGGTTGGAATACCGCTGTTCAAGCCGATTCGACAAACAGCAATATCAGGTCGTATTAAAAACATTGAATTTAACGATCAGGGGCTGATCGACTTCTCCACCATCGAGATTGAAGATGAAACTCAAAGGTAAACTTTCATTATATTTCGTCCTGGCCACCGGCCTTCCGCTTATTGCCGCCGTGCTGATCCTGTATTTCTATTTGATCGGCGGCCTGAACAGGATAGAAACCGATAATATCCGCGCGGCCCTGAAGAGCGTGAAGACCCATTTCGAACGCGAGGGGGACAATCTTTCTCAAAGAGTGGCGCGTGCGCTTCGGGCCGATGATTATCAGCTTCTGCAAATACTCTTAACGAAGAACCGGCGGGGCCAGATTGACCAGAGCAAGCTGATTGATCTAACCGGCGAATACCAGAATCTTCTCAAGCTGGACTTTCTGGAAATAGTATCTCCCGATGGAACAATACTGGCCTCCGGCATCCGTCCCACCGATTTCAATCGTCCCACTGACTTTGAGTTTTTCGATCTAATCAATGAAAATGGTTCTGTAACCGGATTTACTTCATACAGAGTTGGTGAGGATAAATACCTGAGTTATATCAACGGCCAGGTCCTGACTTACAATGACTCAACTGTGGCGATTTTTATAGGTGGCATCTTCCTTGACGATTACTACCTGCGCGAGATGCAGCTGCCGTATAACGTTCAATCTGCGGTGCTGTCCGGAAGGGAGCTTTATGCCTCGACGTTCGATCCAAATCTTGAGGAATTACTGAATTTGGAATTGAAAAACAGGATGGCCGAGGAATTCACGGATGATTTCGCGCTTGGCGGGGTTGATTATAGTCCTTACTATCAATTACTTTACAGCCTTAATGACGATATCCGTTACCAGATTATGTTGCTCTATCCCCCCTCCTACGCCCGCCTCCTGACCGCCCAGAGCTTCAGGATTTATGCTGTTGTCGCAATCGCAGGAATCCTGATCGCCGGTCTTCTGGGATATGCCTTCGCACAGAAGCTCTCTGCGCCGATCATGGAACTGGCCCGGGCATCCGAGAAAATTTCACAGGGCAAATTCGACCGCAAGATAATCTGGTTCTCCAATGATGAGATGGGTACTCTGGTGGACGGCTTCAATGAGATGTACGACCGTCTGAAAAGATCACAGCAGAAACTGATCCAGGCCGAGAAGCTGGCGGCATGGAACCAGATGGCGCGCAAGGTGGCGCATGAGATTAAGAATCCTTTAACGCCCATAAAGATTTCCATCGAGGATTTGCGCCGCAGCTATCAAAAAAATGAAAAAGATTATGATCATATTTTGGAAAACGCCTCTTCCACTATAATTAATGAGATCGATAAATTAAAGCGCATCGTTGACGAGTTCTCATCATTTGCGAGGCTGCCCTCCCCGGAGCTGAGCCAGATACGGGTTGTGGATTTAGTTAAGGCCTCGTTGAAGCTGTATGACAATCTGTTGCAGGAAGGCAGGCTGATCATAAAAACGGAAAAAGATCCCGGAAATGTCCTGGCTGATAAAGGTCTTTTCTCGCAGGCTCTGGTTAATATAGTGAAAAATGCGATCGAGGCTGATCCGGAGGGCAGAATCGAGGTGACAGTCAGCCGTGAAGAAGATCAGGCTCTTATATCGGTCAGGGATCATGGCCCGGGGATTTCGGAAAAAATTCGCGCGCAGATGTTTACCCCGTATTTCACCACCAAGGCCGGTGGAAGCGGATTGGGGCTGGTAATTACGCAAAGAATTCTGTTTGACCATGAGGCCGATATTTCCGTTAATAGTGAGGAAGGAAAAGGAACCGAGTTTATAATCAGAATGCCGGTGGTGAAATAACATGTCCGCAAAAATACTTATTGTCGACGACGAAGAATCGATCCTGGCCTCCCTCTCAGGGCCGCTCGAGCGCGAGGGCTACGAAGTTATTACATGTGAGAATGCCGCGAGAGCAAAAATGGAAAACGGCCGTGATGTTGACCTGTCGCTTCTGGATGTCTGGCTTCCTGATGGTGATGGGATCGAGCTTCTGGAACAGTTCAGGAAACTCTACCCGCTCCAGGGCTTCATCATGATGTCCGGGCATTCCGATATCGAGACGGCTGTGAAAGCGGTCAAGATGGGCGCGTATGATTTTCTGGAAAAGCCCCTTTCCCTTGATCGCGTGCTGATCTCGATCGAAAACGCGCTGGAAATGCGCCGTCTGGCACGGGAGAACCTCTCCTTCAAACGCGATAATGCCCGCAAGTATGAATTCGTGGGTGAATCGGATGAGATAGAGGAAATGAAGATCCTTATCGACCGCATCGCCCGAACCGACAGCCGTGTATTGATCCGAGGCGAAAACGGCACCGGTAAGGAAATCGTCGCCAGAAATATTTTCTTCCGCAGCAACCGTGCCGACAAACCGTTTGTGGCAGTAAACTGCGCGGCCCTTCCCGACGAATTGATTGAATCCGAGCTCTTCGGTTTCCAGAAAGGCGCTTTCACAGGCGCGACATTTGCCCGCGGCGGCCGTTTCGAGGAAGCTGACGGCGGGACAATCTTTCTTGATGAAATCGGAGATATGTCGGATAAAACCCAGGCCAAGCTGCTGCGGGTTCTCGAGGAAGGTGAGGTGGAGCGTCTGGGAGGCGGCAAACCGAAAAAGATTGATGTGCGCGTAATCGCCGCCACCAACCGCAATCTGGAGAGAAAAATCGAGGAAGGCAGATTCCGGGAGGATCTATACTTCCGCCTGAACGTTGTGCCGATATACGTTCCTCCCTTGAGGCAGCATAAGGATGATATCCCGATCCTTGCGGAATACTTCATCAACCGTCTCTGCGAGGAATACGGTCATCGCCGTGTGAAGATATCCAGGCCGGCTTTAAATTCGCTTATGAAATACAATTACCCCGGCAACGTCCGCGAGCTGAAAAACATTATCGAACGGCTTCTGGTAACCGGCAACTTTTCCAATATCGGCAAGGAGGATGTTGACTTTGTATTGTCAACAGCATCGCTCAAGGGCCGTCAGGCTGAGCTGAAAACGGCGGTGGAGGAATTCGAGCGCAGTTTCATACTGGCGCGTATAAAGGAAACTAACGGCAACATGGCCGAGGCCGCGCGCCGTCTGGGCCTGGAAAGAAGCCATCTGTACAAGAAATTGAAAGGGCTGGGGCTGGAAATTAAAGAGTCTTGAATTATTCAGTCGAGATTTCCGGCTGCTTCAATGAATCCGGCAGCACGTTCTTATAAATATATTCACCAATAATATTCCCCACAACTTCAGTACCGACCAGGGTGAAATGGATACCGTCATTCAGGAAAATATCCTCAAGATTATTCAGGCTGCCGATTCTTTTTTCTAAATCAAGCAGATAGGTGTTTTCGTCCGCGGCAACACCCCGCACCACATCATTGTAATTGCTGTGTAATTCAATTACCGCCTGCTTGCTTTTAGCGTACTGATTCTTCACCAGATAATCCGGCACGCCCAGCCTGTAATACGAGGTCGGTGCAGTAATAAATATTACAGGCACCTCATGGCGCTCAAACCTGCTCTCGATCGCCTCCAGATTTTCCTCGTACTCATTGATCGGCACACGGACCTCATCAATTATCTCCACCTTCTCCCCTCCCGCAATCGGACGAGTCAGCTTGAAGAAAAATTGCAGGAGGCGTGAATTATGGTAGATGTGCCACATAAGTCCCGGATCGCCGGGAGACTTTGTCTCGGAATCAATCGAGCCGTAGGCCTGCCAGTGATCGTTCCATCCAAAGAAAACAACCGCCAGATCGGGCTGAAACTTTTCGGCATAAAGCCTGGCCATAATTTTGCCCTGATATGAACTGTATCCAGCCACAGCCATGGTAACGCATTCGACATACACATGGCCGTTGCCGAGCAGCATATTCAGGAAGCGCTCCACAAATCTGGGATACCCAAGCTGAGTGACTGAATCCCCGAGAAACAGGATCCGATAGACATTGGCCGGTTTGGGAATCTCGATCTCCTTATCCGGGAAACCGAAAGAATTGACATTTTCATTCGAGGGTGGAAGCTTCCAGAACAAATTCTTGTCCGGGACAAAAATTGACCGCGCCTCCGGCCGCAGCACCGCGAACTGCTCCTCGGCCATATTGGCAATCCCGGACACATAGCTGAATCCGGCTACCCGCAGGGAAAGCTCGGGCACAATGATAAACAGATTCAGGACCGCGATAGTGAGCAGCCATGAATATGATTTGCCGCACCTGTCGAGCACGTCAGCGACCCTTATCCCCAGAAAAAACAAGGCAGCCAGTATCGCAATCATAATCAGCCACTTCGCCGAACTGAATAACAAAACTACAGAAAGCAGTATCGATACAATTAGCGAGAAGCTGTATATTGCTTTTGTAATACGCAGGTTTTTTTTCTTCTCGGAATCCATTTACCCATCCCAGATAGAGGGACAATATAAAGTGTCTTTGGTTCAATCAAAACAAAAATCTTATGGGTGATCTTTTCGTGGTTTCTTTCATTCTGAGGAACGAAGCGACTAGGAATCTCCATCACTCAAAAAGATTCTTCACTTCGTCCAGAATGACAGGATTCTTGAAAACGCTGTGAGTTTTTGATACCTGTCAAATGTCAAAGACATCTGACCTATATCTGCAGTCCACAGGGTGCCCCAAGTTTCAGCTTGGGATATTATGGTTCAACAAACCCAATCTAAAGGGCTGGTTGAAAAGGCCAGCAATATAGAAATAAGAACCATACACGTCATTCCGAGGGAGTCCCGCCGAAGGCGAGGACGACCGTGGGAATCTCCGCAGCTGCCCAAGAATAATCGCGGAGATCGCCAGGTCCGTCAGGAGCCGGATTCAAAATCGCTTCGCTCCCCACGATGACGAATATCGATGCATTCAGGGTTTATCAACATGCCCTGGAGATCGGGTCACCAAAACCAGAGTCTTTAATCTTAAAAATCCACAGAGACACAGCATCATTTATCTTGCCCATCCATCAAATATTATTTAAGATTTATGCGTCATTTGATGGCAGCGGGAAAATCATCTATGAACATAATTTACTTCTTCACAGGCATACTCATATTTCTGTTCTTTATCCAATTTGCAATTACATCAGTCAGGGAGAAAAAAACTCGTGCAATTATTGTCAGCCTGTCTTCTGCAATCCTGGTCGCCATGATCTGGTTTTCATGCTACATCCTGGCTCCCTCAAATAGTCCGCTTTTAGTAATTCCCATCGGTGTTGTGGTAATTTTGCTGGCTCTATATCTTTTGCCATATGGAAAACCGCAGGCCATCAAAACTAATCCAGCAGATGAACGTGTCGATGAGCGCGATATTATGTTCGCGCGTGAGGAGTATGAGCCGGGGAGTAAAAAATACGATGTTTATTACAAAATGCGTCCGGAGAATAAGAAGATTGATGATAAGATTCGCAAGCTTCCGGCAATCTTAGAGCCGGGAGGACGGTATTATGATCCTGCTCTGGCAGATTATATAATAAGGCTCTTTGATTTTAATGAATCGATGATTGCGATGGTTGATGGCGATGTTAATCCGAAAAAAGAGGACATAAATCCCTCGGCAATGACCAAACAGATTAAACAAATGACATTAGACCTTGGCGCTGATGAGGTCGGAGTTGCTGGTCTGAATCCGGCCTGGGTCTATTCACATGCCGGGCGCGGCCCCAAAGAATGGGGCTCTCCGATTGAGAATAATCACAATTATGCCATTGCCTTTACGCTCGAGATGGATTACGGCCATGTTGAGAAAAGCCCGTATCTAACAATCACAGAGGAGACTGCCAGGCAGTATATGCACGGCGCCCTAATTTCAATCAAGTTGGCTGATTATATCCGTTCGCTGGGATATCCGGCGCGCGCCCATATCGCCGGAAGCAACTACCAGATTATGCTGCCGCCCGTTGCTTATGACGCCGGTTTGGGCGAACTGGGACGGCATGGCTATTTGATCTCGCCCAAATATGGTTCGCGAGTCCGTCTCGGAGCGGTCACCACCGACTTACCCCTGATAGCCGACAAGCCAATTGCTTTCGGAGTCCAGGACTTCTGCGAGAAATGCAAGAAATGTGCAGTGAACTGCCCTTCAAACGCGATACCATACGGAGATAGAACTACAGTCCGCGGAATCGAAAAATGGCAGCTTGATATGGAAGCCTGCCTGATGGCATGGCGCGCGCTTGGAAGCGACTGCGGACTCTGTATGAAATCCTGCCCATTCAGCCATCCGCCCGCATTCGTCCATGACATAGTCCGCCTGGGAATCAAAAACTCCCCCCTCGCCCGCAAAATCTCTGTTTGGGGCGATGATTTGTTTTATGGTAAGAAGGCAAAATATTGATATGGAAAATATGAGCTGTAGGTCGAAAGTCAGAGATTTAATCTACTTCAGCCCCTTCATCGATAGCGAAATCCGGTTGCGCTCCAGGTCAATCGAAAGAACTTTAACCTTGACCTTCTGGTTGACACGTACCACTGTCGAGGGCTCCTCGACATATTTATCCGCAAGCTGGCTTTTATGCACCAGACCGTCCTGGTGAACCCCTATATCGACAAACGCACCGAAATTGGTAACATTCGTGACGATTCCCGGCAGGACCATATTCTCCTTCAAGTCCCCAATGCTGTTAACATTCTCAGCAAAGCTGAAGACCTCGAATTCCTGGCGCGGGTCGCGTCCCGGCTTGGCAAGCTCATTCATGATGTCCTTCAGAGTGGGCATGCCGATCGTATCGGTCATGTACTTCTTCAAATCAATCCGTTTACGTAAATCTTCCGATTCCATCAAATCCTCAACCGTACATCCCAGATCCTTTGCCATACGGTTGACTATGTGATAACTCTCCGGATGCACCGCGCTTTTATCCAGCGGATTTTCGGCATCCCGAATCCGCAGGAAGCCTGCCGCCTGCTCAAATGCTTTGGGGCCGAACTTCGGCACCTCCATCAATTCCTCGCGCGTCTTAAAATCACCATGCTCATCCCTGTACTCAATAATTTTCTGGGCCAGATGCGGCCCCACCCCGGAGACATAGGTCAGAAGCTGTTTGCTGGCAGTGTTTAGCTCCACCCCGACAGCATTCACGCAGGACATGACAGTATCATCGAGGCTCTGCTTCAGGGCTGACTGGTCGACATCATGCTGGTACTGCCCGACCCCGATCGACTTGGGATCGATCTTCACAAGTTCCGAGAGCGGATCCATCAGGCGGCGTCCGATGGAAATTGCCCCGCGCACAGTCAGATCATAATCGGGAAATTCCTCCCGCGCCACATCGGATGCCGAATAAACCGAGGCGCCGGCCTCATTGACCATGACTGTGATGATCTCCTTTGGAAGATCGAGTTTTCGGATGAATGATTCGGTCTCGCGACCCGCGGTACCATTTCCGATAGCGATAGCCTCGATTCTAAAGCGCTGGCAAAGAGCCTCAATTGCTTCAGCCGATTCCTCCTCTTTGAAATCCGGCTCATGCGGGAATATGGTCGTATTATACATCGGATTGCCCTGGCGATCGAGGCAGACGACCTTGCACCCGGTTCTGAATCCTGGATCAATCGCCAGAATGTTTTTCTGTCCCAGTGGCGGCGACAAAAGCAGCTCTCGAAGATTCTCGGCAAAAACTCTGATCGCCTCATCATCGGCGATCTTTTTATATTCGTTACGAATTTCGGTCTCCATCGAGGGCGCCAGAAGGCGTTTGTATGAATCCCTGATCGCGAGCCTGACCTGCTCCAAGGTCTGGTAGTTCCCATCCACAAACAGCTTATTCAGAAGGCGAATCGCATCCTCTTCAGCGGGCAGGATATGAAAGGATAAATTCCCCTCCTTCTCGCCGCGCATCACCGCCAGCACACGATGTGTGGCCGCCCTTTTTATCGGCTCCTCCCAGTCAAAATAGTCGCGGTATTTGGTGGCCTCTTCCTCCTTACCCAAAGCCACTTTCGATTTCAAGCGGCCCTTCTCATGAAAAAGCTCGCGTATGCGTGAACGCGCGGTCATATCCTCATTGATCCACTCGGCTATGATATCGCGTGCGCCGGAAAGAGCATCCTCGATATTCTCGACTTCCTTTTCAGGATCGATAAATTTCTCTGCTTCTCTATCTATCTTGATATTCTCCTGCGCAAAGATCATCTCGGCCAGTGGCTCCAGACCTTTTTCTTTTGCGATGATCGCCCGTGTACGGCGCCTGGGCTTATAGGGAAGGTAGATGTCCTCGAGTCTGGCCATTGTCTCTGCGGCCATTATTTTGTCCTGTATCTCCTCGGTCAGAAGCTCGCGCTCATCCAGGGATTTGAGTATCGCATCGCGGCGCTTGTCCAGCTCCCGCAGCTGCTGAACCCGGTCACGGATTCTGGTAATTTGCACTTCATCCAGTGAGCCGGTAGCCTCCTTGCGGTAACGAGCTATGAACGGCACAGTGGCGCCGTCATCAAGAAGTTCAATTGTCGCGCCCACCTGATGCTGCCCCAGGTCAAGTTCACGCGCAATTATGGCTATGTGCAAAGCCGGACGATCTTCCAAAGCTGTCTCCTCGAATTCTGATGAGGATGAAAATAATTGATAATTGCCTTTTGGTCAAGCTATTGCGTTTACATACGTAATCTAAAGGGCTTGTTGATAAACCCTGATGGCGTAGCGTTGGGTCTTGATTCCTTCGCAGACGGAATTGTGACCCAACGCAAATGCCTGCTATATAATAAGGCGCAGGGTCACACCCCCAGATTCCATCGAGTGCCAAGACCCTGCGCGACAAAAGTACCTTTTTCAACACGCCCTGAATCCTGGGTAGCACGCCCAAACTCGCTTTGGGCGTGATCAAAACTGCCGCCTGCCGGAACTCAGATTGGGCAGGCCGCCACCACCCGGTTTATTTCGTGCGAGGCAAAAAAAAGCATCCGGCCGAAGCCGGATGCCGGGAATTAAGTAGCCCACTTTTACATTGTTTCAAATCAACTACCTTACAAATTTCTTGTAACGGTCGTTGATTCGGCCCCAATGTAAATTATCCATAAAATTATCGATATACTTGGCACGGCCCGGGCCATCCTTGTGGTAATAGGCATGCTCGAAGACGTCCAGTGAAATCAGCGGTATGCCGCCCCAGATGGCGCCGTACTGGTGTTCATCGACCAGCACATTCATCAGCCTGCCGCTGTAGAGCTGGTCCCAGACCAGAAGTCCCCATCCGGAAAGCTTGGCCGCAAAAGCGGTCTGTTTGAAATCCTTCTTCCAGTTTTCGATGCTGCCGAATTCCTTTTCGATTGCAGAGACAATATCGGGACCTTTAGAGGTATCACCATCACCACCCAGGACTTCCCAGTATATATCATGCAAAAGCGCACCGGAATGATTCCAGGTCAGCCTGCGCTTGAGTTCCCCAAACTCGGACCAGTTGCCGTTGGCCGCATCAACATCGGCCTTCTCCAGAGCCTGCTCAATTTTGTTGAGAAATGTGACATAGCCCTTGTGATGTGTGTTGTAGTGCCAGTCAGTCGTCTCCGGGGAAACAACATTCTTTAAAAGCTTTTTGGCCTCATCGTCGGAATAAGGCCTCGGATTAAATTTCCATTCATAAGCCATGATTACTCTCCTTTTTTTATTGTAGACCTGTGCAAAATTTCTGATATAATTCCTTATGAGCTATAGTATTACACGATCACCTCGAAAACTTTGAATTCATCTTCATAGCACCCGTCCAAATAGTAATCTATATAAACTGTGCTTAAATACTATTGTTCCTTATTTGGATAAAAAAAGTGTACTTTTTAGTAAAGATTGAGCTGTGGAGTGTTATCGATTATATTCAACCTCAAGCGAGGACATGTTTTTTGAACCAATCCAGGGTTTCCCGATTGGCATCCTGCATAGGGGTGGGCTTGAAGTGGGGAAGCATACCCCTGAGTTTATCATCATTGAGTTGAATATTATTCTCAAACAGATACGCCATCTCTTTTATTTCCCTCACAATCGGTACAAATGGGCTCAGGATTGTAATTGCCAATTTTGAGATGGTCTTGATTTTCGGCTGTGTGCCGGCCAGCTCGGCGATCTTGCGCAGCCAGTGTTCGACCGAGCTCACCGTAATTCCGCCAAAATTGATTTCCTCATAGTTGGCCAGGTCCTCACGATACATCAAGCGCACAAATAGCTCTCCCGCATCGAGAATATAGACGAGCTGATGGGGGATGTCGGTCCTGATCAGCCATTTCATCGGTTTGCCTTCAAGAGCATTCTTGAATATTGGCATCATCAGGCCATTGGTAACATTGGGGCCGAAGAAATCCGGGAGACGCAGCAGTAACACACGGCAGCCACCTTCGATCACAGCGTCCTTGAGCATCAGCTCAAGCTCAACCCTGATTCTTCCCTTTTTTGTGATTGGCGCCGGTTTCGAATCTTCATAGATGGGCGAGGTCATGCCGTAGTTATATACATTGCCGGGAAACAGAATTGTGGCCTTATTTTCCCGCGCCGCGTTGATCACATTTCGAGTGGCATTTTCCATATTGCCTTCCCACTTGTCATAGGGGAAATTGATACCGTGAAAAATGAAATTTTTGCCCTTTGCCAGTTTGGAAACCAGCCTGGAATCCAAAGCATCACCCTCAGCAACTTCCAGCTTTGGATTCTCACCGAAAAGATTCAGAGCCTTCTCGCGCTTTCTCACCAGTGCGGTCACCGGCCTGCCTGTCTCCAGTAGTTTTGTTACGAATGCCGAACCGATCGAACCGGTCGCCCCCAGAACCAGACAATATGAATTAGCGTCCAATGTTTTGCTCCTTTTATTGCTTATCCCTTTTTAGCTTATTTAAGAGATATCATCCCTTCCCGGTCCCATAGTTTTCTCCGGGATTCAGTTTACTAAATTGTAATGCTGCCTGTCAATGGATAAAAGTGATGTTCCCGCAGTTATGAGGATAACATGAAATATGTATTCACTTCATCTGTTCCGCTGCTGAACCACCAAACCCTGAATCCCTTTTCCTTTGCCTTATCGATTATCGGGGCCGGTATAAACGGGGTTATCAGCACGAGGATCCGGTTCTGTTCCAGTTTATTCAGGGCGGACATAACCTTCCCGAGCGGCTGCTCTCCGGCGTCGAGCAGGGGACGTGCATCGATTGTATCTGCAATCCTGGAATCATCCGCCCATTCCGGCCGGGCAGCTTCTTCATCGGAAGAATCAGCGGCTAAACCAGGCGCTTCCGCCAATCCCGCTTCCCGCCTCAACCTGTTAATCATTTCGCCCAGGCCGACATTACCCACCCTGGCCGCCTGTCGGAGTGATGTCACTCTGGCGATGGTCTTCCTCAGAATTGGATTTCGCAGTTTTTTGAAGGCCGGAGCGATATCTATTAATGTCTCTTCCAGATGCGGATATTCATTGAGTAATTCACCCACCTTAGTTTTGGGAGTTATATCTAATTTTCGGCCACTGTCCATATAGCTCTCCTATTCAGCATAGTTCAGGAGCCTCTGCTCGCCCTCGAGCTGACGCTTTTCTGTCAGGTCCTGGCTGACTTCCAGAACTCCCTGGTATTCCCCCTCTCTGGATCTAAGCGCATAATACTCGATACTTATAAACCTGCCCTTCATCTCGATCCAGAATGCCGCTCGATCATGTTTGCCTGACTTGAAATCTTCCAGAATCTTTTCCACGATGTGCACTGATTTGGGCGGATGACATAGCTGCACCTGCCGCCCGAGGATGGCGCGGCTGCGTTCAAAAATCCGCTCTTTGCCCTGAGTAAAGTAGCGGACTGTATCATCTTTATCGACAAAGGTCAGGTCGAACGGGATTGTATTCAATATGGTATTTATCTCATCCTTTGTGAAACTGCCGCTGGGAAGCTGAATCCTTTCTCCGTCCCTTACCTCTTTTTCCGGTATATCGATATCCTGCGGCCTCCATTCATCCTTCGGATCGTAGAGACAATATCCGATCTCGAGGCTTTGATTATAGATGTCAAACCATTCGGAATCCTCGAGGGTATCCATACTCATGGGAAAGAGAATTTCCTCTTCCTTGTAAATCATTTCCTCGATCGCCTCAGCGGCAGGTTTAAGTGCAAGCTCAATTACGCTTTCCGCTTCGCCGGCAGAATATTCCTGCGTGGCCGCCAAAGCCTCAACGGCCGAATTCAGGAGCTCGCGGGCCTCGTCATGCTTGCCCCACATCACCGTCGGGGGGCCGGTTATGCCATGTTTTTCCAGGTATGGAAAGAGCAGGTTCTCCTTGCGCTTGTAGTGTTTGTCAACATCCGTCAATGCATGAATATGGTTTCTGACCTCGGCCATCTCGGCTGAAGCATCCTCATCGTCATCCATCTTCTCGATTTTTGAGAAACTCTTCTTGAGTTCATTCAGATGCCATCCCAGGCCGCGGTTCTCCTGCAGAAATGTGTGCACAGGATGGCCGGGAGGAGCCTCTTTCGAGCCTTCTTGAGAGATCGCTCCCTCCAGCGCTTTGGTGTGAATATCGCAAAGTTTTAAAATCTCGCCGGGAGGCATTCCCTCCGAAATAAGCTCCTGCTCGACTAATACCACGTCCTCGTATGGAACCTTGCCCAGAAGCTGTATAAGCTGAGCTTTTACCGCTTCAGGGGCCTGCCCCTCATGAAGCTGCTTTATCATGTGTTTCAGGAGGGCGCGTCTCTTTTCGGCATTATTTATTAACTCGCTCATTTTCACTTCCTTTCATTTCAATTCAATTTTCACGCTAATATAGCCTTAGGAGACCTAACTGTCCTTGACCTAAATCAATAATCAGGATATAATCTCTCTCCTTTTGTATATAAAAATAGCTTATCAGAATATAAAGAATCACCGCCCTGATTTCTTGGTGACGGGCCACGATAGTCCGAAGAAGAGGCCGAAGAAAAGGAAATTCTGCCACCCAAGACTGCCCGTGATCAGATATATAACGGTATTCAGAACAATCGTGATAATGGCGCTTATTCCAAGGCTGACGAGTATTTGCCTGAGCATAATTCCTGCATCTAAGATAAACCCCGCCAGTCAGCAGCGGGGTCGAGATCGAAGCTGTTTTTTATGAGCCGATCATATCTATAATCGCTTCTTCGGTCCTGTCGGGCGCGGTTAGCCTGATGTTTTCCGCCAGGTCACCCAGGAGTTCCTTGGCGCGGCCATAATGTTCGCGTCCGCATATAAGCAGTATCGGTATTTTGAGCTTGATGCAGGTCCAGAGAACATCCTTCACTGTCATTTCCATCTCATGAGTCGGCAGCACCTTGTGAAAATACCCCACCACCACAGAGATATTGTCATCTCTGGTGATATGGCCCACGTATTTGCCATAGTTATCAAAACCATTTCCAAGCGGCATAGTTGAATGTCCCGTGATAGATAGATTGGCCAGTACCAGCGGGTCGGTTCCCTCGAAATAGCCAATTACGCCCATGCTGTGTCTCCTGTTTTTCTGCCCGATAAAGACTTTGATTTTACTGGATTAAAGAAAAAGATGGCGGGCAAAAAGTCAACTCAATTCTGTAAAGGGGATGATCTTATAGGGACAATCGAAAATATCCGATCTATTTCGAACCAGGAGGAGCACCTTTTCAGGAGGAATTTGCGACAGGTCGAGGCTGCCGAAATGCCTCCATTCACGTTCCGGTTCCCAATCACCACCCATTTCTCCGGGATTTTGATAAAAGGGTTTTTCCTTATCACTGAGTTTATAATACTTTTCCGGTTCGTCATAAATGACCGGTTTGATCCCGATGCGCAAAGCATAGTCTTTTTCTATGGCAATCCCATACGGTTCGAAGTTCCAGCGCACATAACGGGGGCGCCATCTTATAAGCGAGACAGCGTTGCGGGGAGAGAGCTCCGTGAAGGATACGACCTTATGTCCGCCTCGAATGTGGTAATATGTGGACCATATCTTTTTCACCTCCACTATTCGCTTCAATGTCTGCAGGGCTGATCTGGGATACTCGCTGTCCGACTCAAAAATTGCCTGATAAAACTTCGCCGAGGATTCTCCCGGCCAGGGCGTATAGGTTGAACGGGTATAGTGTGTCAAATGCTTCCATTTAAAGCTTTTTAGCTCGTCCGAAAGCTCCTGCCTCGAAACTGCAACTTTTGCTTTTCTCGCCGGGAAGTCCCGGTTGATGTTAAAGCGCAGGGTAGCATCGGAAAATTTCGCCGGGTTGTCCCGGAGAAGGGTCTCCAGATTTCCTTCTTCCCGAAGGCATACCGGATATATCTGATTCGCCAGTGAGACCACGATCTTGTCGCGCTCGCTCCAGGCAGTCTTTCCCCTCAGGCCCCTTTTTTTGCACTTGAAGAACATGAATCCTGTTTTAGAGTTGTCGAGCTCAAAGTCCTCTATGATATCACGCCTGATCTCCTCCTGATCCTCTCTTTCATCCAATGGGGCCACTATGACCTGTTTTCCTCCAAGATGTCCGGCTGCCCAGACCAGAAATTCCCACGTGTTCATGCCAATCGAGGTGACGATGGCGCAGCCCCGGGATATGGCGTCCTCAACTGCTTTATAGCTGTTCTGGATCCATGGATCAGACCCAACCGGAGTCTTTGATTGTCGGGAGTTCAGGATAACCGCCTTCTCCCCTTTTAGGATAGCATCATCCCCCAAATAATACATTTTTAAGCCCGCTCAAATGTTGTAAGTCCAATTTTCCAAGCCCCTACTTGTGGTATTTCATAAATAAGCAGCCATGGGCTTCTGATAATTCAATTTCTGAGATGACAATATAAGCCAAAAAAGCGTCTATACAAAATCAAATTTTCAAAAATTGAATAAATGAAATAAAAAACGCGCGAAAGATTAAGATTCTCTCACGCGTTCAATAAACAATTCTATTCCAGCCTATTCATCCCGTATCATAGGCAGTTTCACACCCTTCTTTCGCGCCACCTCTATCGCCTTCTCGTATCCTGCGTCGGCATGACGCATGATCCCGGAACCGGGATCGGTTGTAAGTACCCGTGAGAGTCTCTCGTCCATCTCCTTCGAGCCGTCACAAACCACAACCATGCCGGCATGAATCGCCAGGCCAATTCCAACTCCGCCGCCGTGGTGGATTGAGACCCAGGATGCCCCGGCACAGATATTCAGCATGGCATTCAGAAGCGGCCAGTCGGCGATGGCATCGGAACCATCCTTCATGGATTCGGTCTCACGATAGGGCGAGGCCACAGAACCGCAGTCGAGATGATCTCGGCCGATTACGATCGGGGCAGAGATTTTGCCCTTGCGCACCAGATCGTTTATAATCAGGCCGAACTTCTCACGCTCGCCGTAACCAAGCCAGCAGATTCGTGTCGGCAGCCCCTGGAAATGCACCTTCTCATGGGCCATCTTGATCCAATTGCAAAGCGATTCATTGTAGGAAAATTCTTTCAGAATAACTTCATCTGTTACATGAATATCCTTCGGATCGCCGGAAAGCGCCGCCCATCTGAAGGGTCCTTTGCCCTCACAGAAAAGCGGACGGATATAAGCCGGCACAAATCCGGGAAAATCGAAAGCATTTCTGAGACCTGCCTTCTGCGCCTGGCCACGAAGATTATTGCCGTAATCAAAGACAATCGACCCGGCTTTCTGGAAATCGAGCATCGCCTGGGTGTGCGCAACCATAGAATCATAAGCACGCTTTATATATTCATCCGGATTCTTCTTTCGCAATTCCAGAGCCTCTTCATACGGCATTCCATGCGGAATATAACCGTTGAGCTCATCATGGGCCGAGGTCTGGTCGGTCACAATATCAGGCACCACGCCCATCTCGACCATCTTCGGCTCGATCTCGGCAGCGTTGCCGACCAGCCCGATGGATAGCGGAACTTTGGACCTCTTGGCCTCCTCGACCCATTGCAGGGCCTGTTCCAGGCTGTGGGTCTTGCGGTCGCAGTAACCGGTATCAAGGCGCTTATCGATACGAGCCTCATCTACCTCAACACCAAGCATAATGGCCCCGGCCATAGTAGCGGCCAGCGGCTGGGCGCCGCCCATACCGCCATATCCTCCGGTCAGGATAAATTTTCCGCTCAAATCGCCGCCAAAATGCTGGCGCCCGCATTCAGCAAAGGTCTCGTATGTACCCTGGAGTATTCCCTGAGTACCGATATAAATCCAGCTTCCGGCTGTCATCTGCCCGAACATAATCAGGCCCAGCTTTTCCAGTTCGCGGAATTTTTCCCACGTCGCCCAGTGCGGTACCAGATGCGAATTGGCGATCAGCACGCGGGGGCAGTGCTCGAATGTGCGAAAAATTCCCACCGGCTTGCCGGACTGAACCAGGAGAGTCTCGTCATTCTTCAATTCCTTCAGGCTCTTAACTATCGCATGAAAGCAGTCCCAGTTCCGCGCTGCTTTCCCGGAACCGCCGTAAACCACAAGCTCTTCCGGCTTCTCTGCCACCTCTGGGTCGAGGTTGTTTTTGAGCATGCGCATGGCTGCCTCGGCATGCCAGTTCTTGCAGCTCAAGCTGCTGCCACGGTCGGCTTTAACGGGAGTGTATTCTGCTGGCGTTTTTGTAGATGTATCTGACATAGCATAAACTCCTTTATTTTTGGCATGTAATACATTCAAGGTATATAGACTGAGTCCGCAAAGTCAATAAAAAGTTGACATTGGCCGTTTATTGCGAAATATTGGAGGTATGGAAAAATCCAATCACGGAATGCTGAACATCGTGGCTGCCGGACTCGGCATGGGGTTGTTCGGGGTGTGCGCCATAGAGAACGATGCCGAGCGTTTCCACAAAGATATTCGCGAGCGCGCCCGCAGTCTCCCATACGCTGTCTGCATGGGAATCCCCCTTTCCCGCGAGATTTTCGAGACTATAACCGACGGCCCCAACGATATTTACAAAACGCATTATCGTCAAGCTAACAGCCTGCTCGATAACGCTGCCTACATGCTCGCCAGGCATGTCGAGGCCCAGGGCTACCGCGCTCTTCCGATTCCGGCATCTTTGACAGTTGACGAAAAGATGCAGACCGGGCACCTGTCGCATAAATGGATGGCCGAGAAGGCAGGTCTGGGATGGCGCGGGCGAAATAATCTCCTCGTTACGGAGAAATTCGGCTCGGCCGTTCGTCTGACCACTATTCTAACTGATATGCCCTTGATGACTGATATCCCGATGGAGTTTGGATGCGGCGACTGCTATGATTGCATTGATGAGTGTCCGGCCGAGGCGTTGGGCGAGAAGCCCTCTGACTACAATTTCGATCGATGTTATTCGCAAATTCTCAAATATTCGCGCCGCGATAATTTCGGATTGATGATCTGCGGCCATTGTATTAAAGCATGCAAACCAAAATGAAGAAAGAAATAACCGAGGTAAAACTTTTCTGCGGGCTGATCTACCGCGATCTCGATCTGCTGCGGGATGCCACCCGAACACTTTCCAAGGCATTCGGGCCTCTGGATCATGAAAGTGATGTCTACGATTTTGATCATACCGAATATTACGAGTCTGAGATGGGTACGCATCTGGTACGGAAATTCATCTCATTTGAGCAACTGGTAGATCCCCTCAAGCTTCCGAATATAAAGGCCAAAACCAACGAGATCGAAAAGAAATTCGCAGATAAAGAAGAAGATCAATTCAAGAGAAATATAAATATCGATCCTGGATACATGGAGCTGTCCAAGATTGTTCTTGCCTCGACCAAGAATTATTCGCATCGAATTTATCTGGGCAAAGGGATTTTCGCCGAAGTCTCATTGATTCGCAAGGAGAACAAATTCAAGTTCCTCCCCTGGACCTACCCGGACTATGCCCATCCGTTAGCGCTTGCTTTTTTTGAGGATATGCGCAGTATTCTGAAGAACCGGATTTCGCAATAAGAAAGCTGTAGAATAGTATCATCCCGGACCCCGACAGAAAAGAATCAGATTCCCAAATAATCAAAAGCAGAGTGCCGTCCAACTTGATTTATGCGAGTAGAACACGAATTCGTCATGTCCTGATCAATCGACCGTCGAGCCGCTCTTTCAACTTCGCACAGCAGGCATAGTGCATGCAAACACTATTCTCACTACCTACACTTGCTGTTCCATTATACGGGTGATCGAGTTATACCACTTATCATCCAGCTCGGTCAAAACGATCTCGATCAGATCATTGATAATGAGCTTCTCGCCCTGGACATGCCCGATGAATCTGTAATCGATGCCCAGCTCTTTAAGTCGTTTCTCGACTTCGTCGTTATTTTTCGGATCGATGGAGATAAGGAATCTGGACTGGCTCTCGGAGAAAAGCAGCACGTCCGGCCGCAGATCCGATTCAATATCGATCCGGCAGCCGACCTGTTTCTCACGATCCATGATACAGCTTTCGGCCAGCGCAATTCCCAGTCCGCCCTCGGCCAGATCGTGGCAGGATTTTACCAGCCCGGATTTTATCAGCTCCAGCACCGCCTCCTGATTCTTCTGCTCATAATCCAGATCCAGTGCGGGAATATCGCCCTTTATCAAATCATGGATGACTCTTATATATTCGCTGGCGCCAAGCTCATTGTGCGTTTTGCCGATCAGGATAATCGCATCTCCCTCGCTTTTAAAATGCGAGGTCATGCGATGGTCGATATCCTCCAGAACACCCATCATCCCGATTGTCGGTGTGGGATAGACAGCCCTTCCGCCGATCTGATCCTCGTTGTAAAAACTGACATTTCCGCCCGTGACCGGTGTATCGAACTTGCGGCAGGCCTCCCCCATACCCATCACAGCCTCATAGAAACACCAGAACATCTCGGGCTTATAGGGATTGCCGAAATTAAGGCAGTTAGTGATGGCCACCGGTTTTGCTCCCGAGGCCACAACATTACGAGCAGATTCCGAGACAGCAATCATCGCCCCCCGGCGTGGATTGATATAGCAGTATCTGCCGTTGCAGTCGGTGCTGAAGGCCAGCCCCTTGCGGGTTTTTCGGACACGCAGGACAGCGGCATCTCCACCCGGGAATATAGCAGTATTTGTGCGGACCATATGATCGTACTGGTGATATATCCAGCCCTTGTTGGCGATCGACGGCGCCGACAGCAGCTTGAGCAGAGCCTGATTGAGATCATCCGGAACAGGAACAGAATCTATATCCAGCATCCGGATTTCATCCAGATACGAGGGCTTCTCTCTTTCGCGCTCATATACCGGAGCCCCACCGCCCAGCACAAGATCGTAAGCGGGCACCTGCGCCACCACTTCACCATTCCGGTTGACGGTTACCATACCGTCATCGGTAACCTCACCGATTTTCACTGCCGGAAGTCCCCATTTCTTGAATACAGCCTTAAGCTCCTCTTCCTTGTCCTTTTTGCCTACAACCAGCATGCGTTCCTGAGATTCCGAGAGCATAATTTCATATGGTATCATACCTTCCTCACGCACCGGCACTTTGGAGATATCGATCTTCATCCCCGAGCCTCCCCTATCAGACATCTCGGTTGTGGAGCAGGTAATCCCGGCCGCACCCATATCCTGTATGCCGACGACCAGGTCTTGCTTGATGATTTCAAGCGTGGCCTCCAGCAGGAGCTTCTCAGTAAATGGGTCTCCGATCTGCACTGAGGGCCGTTTGGATTCCGATTTCTCCGATATCTCTTCAGATGCAAAGGTGGCGCCATGAATGCCGTCCCGGCCTGTCGATGATCCAACTATAAAGACCGGATTTCCCACACCCTCGGCAGTACCCGATACGATTCCATCGGACTTGACAATACCCACCGCCATAGCATTGACCAGCGGATTACCGAGATAACAGTCGTCGAAATAAATTTCTCCGCCCACAGTAGGGACACCGAAGGAATTGCCGTAATCCCCTATCCCCCTTACCGCTCCGTCCAGAAGATAGCGCGCACGCGGATGCTTTAGGTCGCCGAAACGGAGGGAATTCAGGGCTGCAATCGGACGCGCACCCATAGTGAAGACATCGCGCAGAATGCCGCCGATTCCGGTGGCCGCCGCCTGATATGGTTCGACTGCGGTGGGATGATTGTGACTTTCTATCTTGAATACCACCGCCAGGCCGTCACCAATATCGACCGCTCCGGCATTCTCCTCACCGGCTTTGGTCAGAAGCGCTCTGCCCTCGCGCGGCAAGGTCTTTAAAACCGCAATCGAATTTTTATAGGAACAGTGTTCCGACCACATAACCGAAAATATTCCCAGTTCGGTATAATTGGGCACCCGCCCCAGGATTTCGACCATGCGGTTATATTCTTCCTCAGAAAGGCCGTGCTGGAGGCCAAGTTCGAGATTTACTTCAGGTTCTATCATCATTTTCTCCTCGAGTAAAGAGGACATTTACATAAAATCCGTCCCAATGTCAACCAAATCTTTGCCCCTAAACAAAAAGGCCGCCCAATGATGGACGGCCTTCACATAATCCTTTATATATCAGTATTCCGCTCCAAGCGAGAAATAATAGCGCGGACTTGAGGTCTTATCAAGATCGGTCCGCCAGGCGGTATCGAACCTCAGGAGCAGGAATCCCAGATTGATTCGGGCGCCCCAGCCGAAGGCGGCCTTTATATGATTCAAACGGTTCTCGGTACCGTCTCCGCCCTTGAACTCAGTATTCACATCCCAGGCCGCGCCCATATCCCAGAACAGGGCTCCGTTAATTCCGCTCAGGAATAATGGCAGCGGGAAGCGCGTGATAAGATAATCGACCAGCGGGAAACGCAGCTCGATATTTGTCAGGAAGAATTTCCGTCCGCCAATCTCATAATAATCATAGCCTCTCAGAGGTGTGATAACTTCGGAGAAGTAGAGATTATCGACATTGTAAATATTCTGGTCAACTTCTATATTTTTGATCCAGTTCGTATTTCCGCCCAGGAAGAAGCGCTTGGGATTGGAGCCGCTGGATGCGCCCCCGGCAATTCGGATGGCCGTTGATATCCGGCCGCCCAGGGGAATATACTTGCGGTAATCCAGGCTGGCCGACCAGTAGGATATTGAACTGTTATATATATCCAGGGTTCTTTCAAGCTTGAGTTTATAACGCGTGCCGTCGAATGGCCCGGTATGGCCCCACAGGATATTATCGAAGACATAGGAAAGGGTGGCCGTCGTATTCTTGTTATATGAATCGTCATAAGGCTCGTCATAATACTTGCGGTCGATATACAGGTGCGAGACATCAAGCTGCACGCGCCTGAATGTGCTGAACGGGTAAGCCGCCGAAAATAATCCGCCGTAATATCGGTCTGAGAATAAGCGGTCTATGGCATCGATATAATAGTACTTGGTATGATAAATTCCGCCGCCCCAATCGATACGGTTGGTATTATTCAGATAATACACCTGGAAGTTGGTCTGATCGATGGTATTCACCAGATCTGTAAAGATCAGGAACTGATGATTACCGAGATAGTCAGAAATCACCATCACCGACTGGCCCCTCAGCCCGAAGAAGGTATCATAGGATACACCTCCGGCCACAAAGTCAGGCGTAAATTTAGTTTTATAATCCTTGACATCGTACTCGCCATTTTCATTCATGCCGTAAAGCGAATCACGCTCGGCCTGGACCGAATCCGGATCAAAATTCGCATCGGATGAATCCGAGGGCGTGGGCATCATGTCCTCGCGGCCCGAACGGAAAACATAATCGCCGTAATCAGCCTGCTTTTCTTCTTCTTCTTCTTCATCGCCTTCTTCAGCTTCAGCTTCCTTCACCTGCGCGGTATCACTTTCGACGTACTCCTCATCCTCAGCGCCGAAATCCTGGGTAACAAATTCAAGCGGCGCGCTCATCTCGCCCTTATACAACGCTGTCTTCTCGAGCTCCTCCGGCGAATCGGCAACCGGCTTGATCTTGGTCATTAAAAAGATATCATAGCCGCGGTTGTTGAAACTTGAAAATGCTATTTTATCCCCCTTGGGTGACCAGTGCGGAGCCTTAATATCGGTAAGCACATCGGTTACCGGGAAAAGATCGCCTTTTTCCAGGTCCTTGACATACAGGTTCATGATGCCGTTGTAATCGGCTGTAAAAGCCAGTTTCTTGCCGTCCGGAGACCAGGTCGGACTGCGCTTCTGGTCCATCCCGCGCGTCACGGCCACGATCTCGTCGGTCGCCAGATCATAACGAAAAATATTGTAATGACCATATTCGAAATCAAGCATCTCGGGATCTATCATGGGGTTGTCAGGGTAACGGTCCGAGGCAAATGCGATGTAGCGACCGTCAGGAGAAAACGAGGCCTCGGTATCATCATAAAAATCATTTGTGAGCCGAATTATCTCTTCGGTCTTAACATCGATCATGTAAAGATCGTTCTGGCCGTTCCGCAGTCCGGTGAAAACGATCTTATTGGAATCGGCCCCGCCCCAGGTGGGATTGACGATGCTGACAAATTCACCCTCGAGCTTCTTGACGATTTTTCCTCGATCCAGATCATAAATCCTGAGCTGATCCTTGCCATGCGATTTTGAAACGAAAACAAGAAACTTGCCGTCGGGTGAGAAGGACATGCCGGAAACAAATGAATGCAGCGACTCGATATCCGCAGAACGGCTACTCTTAACCAGTTCCTTCAGCACCTCACCATCGACCGCCGAAATCAAAATGATTTCCGTGTATCCATTCTTATCGGTGAAAACCGCCAGCTTGTCCCCGCTGGGAGCTATTACCGGTTTTTCATTGTAATATGAGCCATCCTCCTCATGATCGGTGAGTCTCTTTGAGAACTCCTCGGCTTCCTTTCGCTTGGAAAGTTCGGGCCAGTATATACGGCGGCAGTATTTCGCAAAATCCTCATCAAATTCGTCCGTCTCGAGTCCCAGGGTCTTCTTGATCGCTTTATCCATGCTCAGGTAGGATTTGCCCTTGAAAAGCAGTTCAGAGATTTTCTCCTCGCCGTATTTGTCGGCGATATAGATCATCATCAGATGGCCCTGCTTGTAAGCCTGGTAACCGCCGATATAGTCCAGGGGCAGGATATAATCATTGATGGTTGCGTCACGCATGAACATATCGCCAAAAACATCCCAGCCCAGCCTGGATGAATACTCCGCAAAGCCCTCGGCATACCATAAAGGCAGCTGGAACAGGGCACGCCGCGAGAACATCGATCCGATTGCGCCGCCGTAAAGCAGATCATATGTAAAGGCATGCGTTAACTCATGATGCAGAACATGCCGAAAATCCTCGTAGGAGCCGTTGAATGGGAACACCATGCGGTTTTTGAATGCCTCCGTAAAACCGCCGACTCCCTCCGGCAGAATCGAGGCCACAATATTTGTCTGCTGGAATTCATTTGGAGCATTGTATAGAAAAACCGGAAAACGATTCCGGGGCCAGTATTTCATGTCCTCCGCCACTATCTCATAAGCCTTTTCCATTTCTTCAGCGGCAAATTTGGCCAGCTCCAGCTGTTCGGCATAGAAATATATATCGAAATTTGGCGTCTGAATATATTCCCAGTCAAAGTCACGATACTGGACTTTGTTCTTGCCGAAATATACCTCCTGGCCAAAACCGGAACTTGTCAGCAGTACTCCCAATAAAAGCGCGGGCAGAAAAATCTTGAGTACTCGCATAATAAACCTCATCTATCTTAAATTAATCTTTAACTCTTTCTATGTCCGCGCCGACCGCGGCCATACTCTCTTCGAAATTCTCATAGCCTCTATCTATATGATACACTCTTTTCACCTGTGTCTCTCCCCCGGCAGCGAGCCCGGCCACAACCATAGCGGCACCAGCCCTTATATCGGACGCCATCACATTAGTACCGGACAGATTCTCGACTCCTTCTATGGCAGCCGTATCACCGGAAATCGTAATATTGGCTCCCAGGCGGATAAGTTCCATAGCATGCGAAAAGCGGTCCTCAAAAATCGTCTCCCTGATACGCGACGTCCCCTCCGCGACAGCTGCCATCGACATCATGCAGGCCTGCAGATCGGTCGGGAATCCGGGATATGGAGTTGTCACAATATCTACCGCCTTGAGACGGGCGGGGGCTCTAATAGTTAGTCGGTCATGATTAAAATCTATTTCACATCCCATTTCATTAAATTTCTGAATGACTATTCCAAGATGAGACGGCTCCACATTTTCGAGCGTAACCTCTCCCCCAGAGGCCGCAACCGCCGCCATGAAGGTTCCGGCTACCAGACGATCCGGAATCGGTTTATGTTCAATTGCCGTAAGCTTTTTCACGCCTTTGATGGTTATCGTGGCAGTTCCGGCGCCCTCGATGGAAGCGCCCATGCTGTTCAAAAAATTAGCAACATCCACCACCTCGGGGTCCATGGCGGCATTGATAATCGTCGTTGTTCCCGACGCAGTAACTGCGCCCATCATGATGTTTTCCGTTCCCGTATGGGAGGGGCGGTCAAAACAGAAGGCGCCGCCGTCCAAACGGTCGCATTCCGCAATAACATAGCCGGCCTCCTCAATCACCGTAGCGCCGAGTTTCTTGAAGCCCTTTATATGCAGGTCGACCGGGCGCTGCCCCAGGGAACACCCTCCCGGCAGCGATACCTTGGCCCTGCCCATGCGAGCAAGAAGCGGTCCCAGCACAAGAAAGGATGCCCGCATCTTGCTGACCAGCTCATACGGAGCCACATAATCTGTCAGGTTCTCGGCATTAATCACCACTGTTTTCTCTTTCTTATCCCGATCGATTTTGCATCCGATCGCCTCCAGCAGCTGCAAAATCGTCCTGATATCCCGTAAATCCGGAATATCGTGAATAATTGAATTGCCCTTGTCGGCAAGAATAGAAGCGGCCAAAATCGGCAGAACGGAGTTTTTTGAGCCGTTTACACGGAGATGGCCCTCTAATCTACGGCCTCCCCTGATCCTGAATGCATCCATAAACCCTTCCAGTTCTTTAAACGAGATTAATCCCCGGCAGTTCCCTTTATTGCATGGCCTGCAGGCCCTTTGCCCGCATGCTCATACAGTTAAACAAATCATTTTATGAATGTTCAAGAAAAAACGCAAACGCTCAATATCTTGCGCTTTAATTAACGCGTAAAAATCGACTTTGATCCACATATCTGACACACCCGCAAAAAAATACTTTCAAAAAAAATCATCCTAAACTATACTCAAGGCATGTCAGTCCTGTTTATTTCCGATATCCATCTGGGCGAAAGATTCCCTGAAAGGGAAAAGATTAAAAAGGAAAAACTGAGCGCTTTTCTGGAAATGGCTGCGGGCAGTGCCAGCCGTTTGTTCGTGGTTGGCGATCTTTTCGACTTCTGGTTCGAATATAAGCACGCCGTCCCGAAGGGGCACCTGAATATCATTCTCAAGTTATCCCAGCTGCATGAGAACGGCACTGAATTATCATACATAACCGGAAATCATGATTTCTGGCTGGGGGATTTTCTGGCCAGCGAGGTGGGGTTCAAGATCTACCGTGACCAGCTCGATATCGAATTGGATGGCAAGCGGGTCCATATTATCCATGGCGACGGCCTGGCAAAGAAAGACCGTGGGTACAGAGTATTGAAAAAGGTCCTGCGCAACCGCCTCAATATATTTCTCTACAGGCTTCTATCGCCCGACCTCGGAATACCCTTCGCCAAATTTGTCTCCGGAAGGTCCCGGGGACATACCCAGAAGCGTCCCAAAGAGATATTTCTGGAGGAATACCGGCAGTATGCCAGGAAGAAACTCGATGCCGGCTATGACGCGGTCATTATGGCGCATACCCATGTCCCGGAGGAGATTTCATTTGATAACGGCATCTACCTGAATACCGGGGACTGGATAGAAAACTTTACCTATGTCGAATTTTCCGAAGGTCGTTTTAAGCTGAAAAAATGGGACTGATCACTCAGCCCTTCCCGATGCGGTCGCCATAATTGCGGTTTCCCCGGAGCAAAATATCAATTTCAGATCTTCACGATGCGGAGGCGGGGAATCCGGTACCGAAAGAACCGTGCCTCTAATATTACCGAGTCTCAAAAAATCAATCAGTGACATTCCTACAGGCAATAACTGGCACCCATAATCCACCAGCGTAGAGATCGACTTCTTTTTGATACCTTCAGACAGGTCGCCCTGGGTCAATGGAGAAATATAACAGGACACGCTCTTTTGCAGGTGCCTGCCCCGGGCCTGGTCCGCAATTGACTTTAGAATACAGGCTGTACCTCCACAGGGCCCCCCGATAAAGGCTGTATCCGGGCGAATAGAATTCAAATTGCCGGCTTCCCTGGAAATAAACATCTTACCATCAGGAAAAATATAGTTTACCAACCCAACCGAATTCAAATGAAACTCCGCTTCATAATGGGCTTTTCGGTCAGAAAAATAAATCTTGTCCTGCACTTTGGTCTTCTGGGCCAGTGATTTCCTGGTCGATTCGTCGAAAAGACAGAAGACTGCTTCGGCGCCCGCCAGCCGGGCCATATAGCAGAGGGCCATCTTTTCCTCGCCGGTAAGCTTCTCCGCCCCCGCGCCCGAAAACTCGATCATCTTACCCTTAAAGGAATCGGGTGGGAAGGTTTTGAAAAATCGCCCTAAAAGATCCACAACCGAAAGATCCTTCTGTATCCGGCCGGAGATGGTCACCCTGATCGCGGGCGGCACAACCAGCTCGACCTGTCCCTCAAGAGCGGCTGCGGCAATTTTCTCATCGAGATTCACGACCGCCGCCGAATAGGCGCCCAGAGCATGAATCTCCGGAAAGGTGGTCGCAATCAACTGATTGGGCTTAACATGACCCTTACCGAGAATATCCAGCGCTCCGTTCAGAAGCCGCGCCGATTTTCCCGAAGGCAGATCAGATTTTGTGAAACCATTACCCTTGTACCACCAGCACTTCTGCTCGATCCTGGGATCCAGGTCAGAGGAGGCCAGTTCTACTGGAAGAACAATCAGGTCGGGTATAATCCTGATCACTTCTCCCGGCTGAACGGTCTGCCTCCCGCTCGCACGCGCCAGTATCTTCTGATATGCCGTCTGGTAGTATTCAACATAGCTCCCGTTGGGCCCCAACTTGGTTTCCCATCCAAAACTGAATTCCAGCTGTTCCAGCTTGAGAGCCTGGGGCTTTTCCTTGATCCCGTATATTCCCCGCCACCTGTAGAAGGCCGCCTTGGAAATGCCCAGTTCACGGCCGCAATGAAAGTCGTCGCCGTGACGCTCCCATAGCTCGCGTATCTGTGATTCCGAGTACTTCGGAAAGGAGTGCTTGGCAACACCCTTTTTGCGCCGCCAATAGGCGACAAGATACTCGGGAATTCCGCCCAGGGCCTCACCGATTTTCTTATCAGTGCGATAAGTCTTCTGAAGTTTCAAAAGCTCCGATTTGGTCGGTATCCTTTTTCTTTTCACAGCTCAATTTCCTGAAACGGTTTCACAAGTTGTCTGTAAACGTTTGTGAGGGATACGGATACCACCCTCGTATTTCCGATCACGGACAAAAAATTGGTGTCCCCATGCCAGCGCGGAACTATATGTTGATGCAGGTGGCCGGGGACTCCCGCCCCGCTTTGATGTCCAAGGTTGATTCCGATATTCAGTGAATGCGGCTGCAGAATCTGTTTGAGTATCTTCACCGCGCGCTGTGTTTCATACATCAGCTCCTCTGACGTCGCCCGCGGGAGTTTCTCGATATGAGCGATATGCCGGTTGGGCACCACCATAAGATGCCCCGAAACATACGGATATCGATTCATAACTACAAATACTTTCTCTCCGCGATAGAGCACATAATTCTGTCTATCCTTCTCTTCCCTGAAAATCCTGCAGAATAAACAGCCCTTCTCCTTGGGGCCCAGAATATACTCTTCCCTCCACGGCGCGTACATCTTCCTGTCCATAAAACCATAATAAAAAAGGCGGCTTCTTTTGGCAAATAAAAATAAAAGCCTGGAAATACAATCTGTTTATCGACAGTATCTTCGGGACTGATACTGAGATTCATCCAATTATTGGCCTTACCTAATATCTGCTATGCAGTTACATCCACTCAATAATAATAACGGTCAGGAAAGTCTGAATTTTCGGGATATGAACCGCAACTTGCTCATATACTTTTGATTAGAGACAATCGATCCCGCGATAATCCTTCGCGGCTTCATGCAGGCTGAATTTTTTCCACGGCTTTCATGCAATTGCGCAGGAAGATATCAAGACAGCATCCATTTTTTATTAAACATTGCAATCAAGATTTCATATAAACTTAATGAGGAATATAGATGGAAGGCATTAGTTCTGATTTTGACATTTTCGCACGCGGAATACTGGATTCGCTGCTTCTGTTCCTGGTGATACCCTTTTCTATCCCGACCTTTATCGGTTACCATTTTCTGGCCCTCAAAAGAAACAAACATGCCGGTATCGCCTTTATCTTCAGCTTCTTGATAGCGCTGGTGTATATCGCCTGGATCGGCTTTTTGCCGACACTGGTAATATTCTTTTACATTTCCGCATTTTATCTATTGGTGATGGGGCCTTTCTGGCTTCTCGATAAACTTATCAGATGGTATGAAAACAAATATATTTACGAAAAATACAGGAAATACCTGGATGACAGGAAAACGGAATCAAATTCAAATGGCTGAATCTACTCGCCCATTCTCAGCACAATCACCCTCTCGATCCCGGAATAGTCTTCAACCACTTCGACCACATCAAACTTCGTTTCATTTTCTGCCAAATCCCTTATGGTGTCCATCTGATCGAAGGCGACCTCGAAAATAAGATAGGCCCGGCGATTCAAGTATTCCGGAGCCTCGGTCAACATCTGCCTGATGAAATCCATGCCGTCCTGCCCTGATGTCAGGGCCAGCTGGGGTTCATATTTTCTGACCTGCTCATGCAGTTTTGCGAGCTCACTTTCCTTGATATAAGGGGGATTCGCCAGGATCATATCGAAGACTATATCTTTCTTTTTAAATGGCTCGAATAGGTTTCCCTGATGAAATTCTATTCTGTCGGCCAGGTCATTAAGCTCGGCATTCTCCCTGGCCAATGAGACCGCATCCAGGGATAGATCAGAGGCATAGTAATTCTGGTAGGGACTGCTGGCCGCCATTGCAATCGAAATATTACCCGAGCCACAGGCCAAATCGAGTATATTCAGTCCCTTTTTGTCTTTTATAAGGTTCAATCCTTTTGATACGACAAACTCCGTTTCGGGACGGGGAATCAGCGCCCGCCTATCACATTTCAACCTTATGCCGTAGAATTCCGTTTCGCCCAGGATATACTGCAGCGGTTCGTTGTTCAACCTGCGGTCGATCAGGCCCCGCAGCTGTGCAGCATCCTCGTCCGAGACCTGGCGCTTTGGATCGAGGTACAAATCGACCTTGCTCAGGCCCAGAATTTTCTCCAGCATCCGCTCCACATTCTGGCGCGGGGCCTCCACCCCGGCTACATCAAGAATCTTATCAAATGAATTTATGATGTCGATCAACTTGACTGGCATAGATTATAAAACTTCAGAAGGAAGATTGTAATCGTTACAACAGCTCCAGCCCGAACATCCATGATACTTATCGCCGTGTAAAATCCTTCGAGGCTGCCTGTGCTTAAGAATTTCGGCAGGCTCCGCAAGGATAAAGCTGTCCGGAACAAGCAGTATGGCGGTAGCGCTCAATCCCATAATTTTGATGAACTCCCTGCGTCCGATCATTTAGGCCTCCTCCGCAGCCAGGTTGAAATTTTCGACTTTGAGATAAGGCAAGAGCATGACCACAGAATATTGCGGGTAAAGCTGTTTCTCGGCCGAGATCATGCTGCAGCTCTGGAGCATCTCCTGAATCGACTGGGCCATACGCATGTTCACAATCGGCCTTGTAAGCTTGCCGTTTTCGATCAGGAAAGTTCCATCAAGGGTCGTTCCCGTAACCATCGTACGCATCGGATTGAGATAATTCACGTACCAGAAATGGGTGATATAAATTCCTCTCTCGGTCGAGGCGATCATCTCCTCCACACTGCTGTTACCCTCTCCCATAACCAGATTCCCGGGATAAGGTGAAAACGTCTTGTAAGCCGGATGGGCGTGGCCGGTCGATTTCTCCCCGGCGATATTGGCGTAGTAAGAATTCCAGACCACACCCCGAGCGATACCGTTTTCGATCAAATAGACTTTTTGACGGGGAACACCTTCAAAACCGAAGGGCATACCCTGCATGCGCTCATGGTAGGGATTTTCTATCAAGGTGATGTTATTTCCCACTATCTGCTGGCCGATTTTGCCGCTCATGAATGACCGCTGTGAGATGAATGTCTTGCAGCCGAAACCCAGGAAAGAAAAGAGCAGTACCATCTGCCCCACCGCGGACGGCTCGAGGATCACCGTATACGGCCCGGATTCGAGTTTAATCGGATTTACCGAGTTCACTGCCTTGTCAGCGGCCTTCTCCGCCAGAGCGGTTGGATCGATCTTCTCAACATCGCGATTGTAGCCGATGGCATAGCCTGAGTTTTCATTATCGCCCGAGAGCGTGAGCGAAAGTTCCGCTTTGGTTCCCTCAAAAAATTGTTCCGTCCCCAGGGAATTTAAAACTGCCGCACGGTCAGTGGTGATTCTGTATGCTCCGGATGACAGCAGATTATTCTTTTGACCGACGTCGTTGATTTTTCCAATCGCTTCGGCACGATTTACGGGGCTGTAATTCGCGGTCGATTCGTAATATGCTTTGACCGGAAGTGCAGGTGGGGATTGCGGTAAGGAGACAAACTGCTCATCCGGAGTCTGCACAGAACTTATCTCCCGCGCAGCCTTGAGCGCCCGCTTTATACTTTCCAAATCAAGGCTGTTGGACACCGAGACGCCAATTCTGTTTCCCTCTATCGTGCGTACTACCACCTTGTTATCTGCGGTCGTCAAATTCTGGGTGATTTTGCTGTCGGCAAACCGTGTGAGCGAAAGCTTCTCCGACTCCAGCACAATCTCGGTCTGATCGGCTTCCGAAAATTCCAGAGCCTTCTTGAAAGTTGAGAGTATATAATCCCGGCTCAATATTTCTAATTTTTCCGGCATAAACTTATCCGATCTTCACTTTCCTGAATCTGCAGGGTGAACATCCCTGCGCAGTTCTCATATTCTGGCCGGGCTGACCTTTGCCGCAATTGGGCGTGCCCCATAAAACCCAGCTATCGGAGTTCCCCACCGCATCACAGGAGTTCCAGAAGTCCACCGTGTTTCCCGAGTATCTTGGCGACTTAACCATATCGCCCAGTCTGCCGTTCTTTATTTCCCAGCCGACTTCACCTCCCAATGTGAAGCCCTCACGGTTGTCGTCGATTGACCAGCTATTGGGAGATATCACGTAAATACCGTCATCAATGCCCGATATCATCTCATCCAATGTGCTCTCTCCCGGCAGTAGCAGAATATTCGGAATCCTGACAATCGGCGTATTCATCCAGCCTTCGGCACGGGCGCAGGCGGTTGATTTTTTTCCTATTCTATGTGCAGTCTCCCTGTCTGAGAGATAATTGACCAGCACACCTTTATCAATCAGTATATTACGCTCGGTCTTCACACCTTCGTCATCGTAGGCATAGGTTGCCAGCCCGCCGGGATAGGTTGAATCCGCCACAAATGTAAGCATATCTGAAGCATATTTCAGACTGCCCAGCTTATCGGTTGTGGCAAAAGATACTCCGGAGAAATTGCGCTCATAGCCGAAGACCCTGTCGAGTTCCAGCGGATGCCCGACCGATTCATGAATCTGGAGCGAAACCAGGTCTCCTCCCAGTATCAAATCCAGCTCTTTCTGCGGACATTCCTTTGCGCTCAGAAGCTGAATCGCCTCCTGCGCGATCCTGGGCAGTTCATTCTTGAAATCGAACATATTTATTATCTCGTATCCACCGGTAATCCATTGACCATTGGGGGTGGGGAATGATCTCTCGCTCCTGTCCCTGTGTGATCTGATTACACCGCATGAGGCCCCGCATCCAGCCTGATAAATATCCTGGCTGATTCGGGAGCCATCCAGGGAGGCATAGAATTTCTGAGTTCTGATAAATGTCATGAAGGCGGAGGTCGAATTGATCTGTGAATCGATCCGCATCATCCTTTCCAGCTCGCTCAAAAACTCGATCTTTTCTGATAACGGCACTGCGAACGGGTCCTTTTTAAAGGGGGTGGCGTAAGCATCTTCGACCACCTGTCTTTCAGCCAATTCCAGTGCTGATTTATTTATCCTGGCCGAGGCTTTGGCTATCTCAACTGCAGTTGCGGCGGTCTTCCTTATAGAGTCCTCATTAATAATCGAATCAGCCGCAAATCCCCAGGCGCCGTCAGCGATTACCCTTATGGCAAAGCCGGTAGAGAATGACTTATTCAGAAGCTCGGGAGAACCATCAGAGACGGACAAGCTCTGTTCGGTTATGTCCTCCTCGCGATAATCGGCATACGTCGCCCCCAGGCGGCTGGCCTCATCAAGGGCGAGACTGTATAGATCATTTATGGGCATTCCTCTAAAACTCTCCTGTCCCATGCGGGACCAGATAGGCCGCGGCAGTGATCAGAAAGCCAATTACAGCAAGAACCCGCGCTCCCGAGGGAGGCAGGATATTCTTGGATGGATTGGACACAAAGGCCGAGCCTTTCATCAAGATCATCATGATCAGCCAGTAAAGCAATATAATAAATCCCAGGCTGCCGGTTATATCAATTCCAAATGGCAGCCCCTTCCAGTAGGTTCCATACATCTGATTATTTAACAAACTTCCCAGCGGTACGAGCCCGACAAAAATGAAAATTGCAGCAAGGAAAATCTGTTTTCCGAGAATCGTATTATTCCGCTTATCTTTAAGGTTTGATAATGCCGTCAGGAATGCGAGAGACACAAAAACGAAACCCGCCAGCATAACAATAACATGCCCTAAAAACAAATAGCGAGGTCTTTGGCCGGCAAACATCAGCCGTGTTTCCTCGGTGCTCTCCGCCCCCTGTTCCGACGTCAGCAAAGCAATCTCATTTCCTTCACTGTCATTCAATTCCAGATAATAAAGGACCCTGTCCCCTTTTTCACCGCGCGGAATAATGATTTCATAGCGATCCGGATAGGCGAGGGCCTGCTTCATCTCATACCGGGTATACCCAATTTCACCTTCGTATCCGGACAGCCGTGCCGGTTTGTAGAAAAAGCCGAGGCTGCTTCCTGCGGGCAGGCTTCCGTCCTCGACTTCGACAGAAATTATAACATCCCGATCTTCATTGTAGCAGATGTGATTGAATTCATGAGCCAGGATAAAGCCATCACCATAGGCTTTTTTCTCGATTTGATTATAATTTTGGTTGGTGTATCTGATTCCGATTATTATTGCCAATGTAAACAGGAGCGCAAGAAAAATCTTGTACGGCTTCATCATCCCCCCGTCAGGCCACCTCGATCTCATTCAGTCTTTCGGCGCGGTCCTCGAGCTTTAATGCCTCAATAACGTCGTCCAGTTCGCCTTCCATTATAGAATCAAGTTTATAAAGAGTCAATCCAATTCTGTGATCGGTCAGCCTCCCCTGAGGGAAGTTATATGTCCTGATCTTGGCTGATCTGTCCCCTGTCGATACCTGTGCCTTTCGCTGGCTGGCTCTTGCGGCATTTTGCTCGGCAGTGGCCTTATCCAGTAAACGGGCCCTTAAAACCTTCATGGCCTTATTCTTGTTTTTCAATTGCGACTTTTCATCCTGACAGCTCACCACCAGCCCTGTGGGGACATGTGTGATCCTGACAGCGGAGTCGGTCGTATTAACAGACTGTCCGCCCGGGCCGGATGACCGGTAAACATCTATACGAAGGTCATTCGGATCGATATCGATATCGACATCCTCTGCCTCGGGAAGCACCGCTACTGACGCTGCAGAAGTGTGGATTCTCCCGGAGGCCTCCGTTTCGGGCACGCGCTGGACACGATGTACCCCCGATTCGAATTTCAGATTGCCGTAGGCGCCGTCACCCTCGACCAGAAAGATTATCTCCTTGAATCCACCTACTCCAGTTGGATTGGAGGTCATGACCTCCAGTCTCCAGCCGTTCTCCTCAATATAGCGCTGGTACATACGGAAAAGATCGGCCGCAAAGAGGGCCGCCTCCTCGCCGCCGGTACCGGCACGGATTTCCATAATCGTATTTTTGGCATCATTGGGATCTCTTGGCACCAACAGGAGCTTAAGCTGTTCTTCCAGCTCCTCGAGCCTGGGACGAAGTTCCTCGAGCTCGGCATGAATCATCTCCAGAAGCTCCTTATCCGATTCCTCGCGTCTGACCTTTTCATCATCCTTGATAGTCTGATAGACTTTCTTGTATTCCCGTCCAACCTCGAGGATTTCCATCAGCTCCTTGCGCTCGCGCGAAATTTCCTTGACCTTCTTCTGGTTGGAAAGCACTGCCGGGTCAGAGAGCTTTTTGTCCAGTTTTTCCAGCTTTGCTTCCAGACTGTTTACGATATCTATCATGCTTACTTGGCCTTTTTTGCTTCAGCTTTTGCGGCAGCTTCCATGCCCAGCGAGGAACGCAGCGCGGCCATGGCAACTTCGAGCTGGCTCAGGTCCGGCTCCTGGGTGGTGATTTTCTGCAGCCATAATCCGGGCTGGATCATAATCTGTGTCAGCTTATTGTCACGGGTCTTGCCCGATAATTTCAAAAGCTCATAGGAAACGCCCGCCACCAGCGGAAGCAGCAACAGATGTATCCCGAATCGGGTCAATAACGCCGGCGGATATCCGGTAATCAGGTAGAAAATCGTATCCGAAATCGAATAAGTCAGTATCGCCAGAAGCACCACGATCAGAATAAAGCTGGTGCCGCATCTGGGATGCAGCCGGGTATATTTCACAGCGTTCTCGGCCACCAGATCCTCGCCGCTCTCATAGGCGAATATCGATTTATGTTCTGCTCCATGATATTCGAACACACGCCTGAACTCACTAAATTTCGATAACGCCCAGACATAGGCCAGAAACATGGCGGCCCTGATAGCGCCGGCTATCAGGTTGAACCAGAGCGCTTCTTTCTTCACTCCCGCCAGCTGTGAAAACAGAAGCGGCAGGAAAAAGAATATGCCGATTCCAAGCGCAAACGCGATTACCGCGCTCACGCCCAGCATAAAATTATTCGACTTGTTATTCGGCTCCTTGCCCTCGGCCTTATCAATATCCTCGGCGGCGACAGATGCTGAATAATTCAATGTCCTGATACCTATTACAAGCATCTCGAACAAAGATACCGCTCCTCGTATAATCGGCAGCCCCATAAATTTTTTGCGTTTGGTCAGGGAAACGAAATCATTCGATTGTATTTCGATTTCGCCCGAGGCGCGTCTGACCGCTGTGGCAACACGATCCGCGGAACGCATCATGACCCCTTCAATTACCGCCTGTCCGCCAACATTTAAATCCGGCATAATCTAACCCCGGCTCCAGTTCAGGATATAAAAATAGACAGCATTATAGAATAGCTGTCTATTTTAACTAAACAGAATCTATTTAGACTTTGAGTCTTCTTTTTGGTCTTTTTTCTTGTAGTTTGCGTATTTTTTCTTGAAACGCTCGACACGACCGGCCGTGTCAACCAGCTTCTGCTTGCCGGTGAAGAACGGATGGCATGCACTACAGATATCGACCCTGATTTCCGGCTGCGTTGCACGTGTCTCGATCACATTACCACAGGCGCAGGTAATCTTGGCGTCGACATATTTAGGATGAATACCTTCCTTCATTATTAATCACTCCTTATACAGGTTCCGTAATGAACCTCATAATCTAATTTTTCTTACCGAAAAAGCAAGCAAAATATCCAGTTCTTATAACCCTTTAAACAATCCCCGGTTCCCGTTTGATATAAGTATGTGGGGTATAAGGCTTTGCGCATCGACTATCGTGCCGGGCAGACCTCCCGATGCGCACGGTTGAACTCTGGGTGCCCCATCCCCGTTGGCCTGCATTCAGGCCATAAGGGGTGGGATTTGCTGTATCTAACGGAAACCTCAACTAAAGTTCAATGTTCAGTATAAGGATGTGATCAAAAATTGGAGCAAATCAGTATGGCTATAATCCGTTTTGAAGCCAAACTATTTAAAATTGGCTGATGGACCCTACTAAGGCTCCCCAAAAGCGCAAGCGCCAAGCTTCCATCACGAGGCATGGCAGCGGTTGAGGGAACCATCAATGGCTTCCACTTTCAAGCAGCTCTCGAACCGGATGGCAAGGGTAGCCACTGGTTCAGGATTAACGATAAAATGCGCAAAGGCGCAGGAGCAGATGTTGGTGACACCGTAGGGCTGGCAATTAAACCGACCAAAGAATGGCCTGAACCAGAGGTGCCAACAGATTTGAAGAAGGCTCTTAAGGCCTCAAAAGTACATGATATATGGATGGATATCACACCGATCGCACGCTGGGACTGGATCCGCTGGATAGGCTCAACCAAACGACCCGAAACACGCAAGCGGCGAATCGAGAACACATGCTCAATGCTCAAGGATGGCAAGCGGCGGCCATGCTGTTTTAACCGCAGCCAATGTACCGAACCATCTGTATCGAGTAATGGCGTGCTTCTCGAACCAACACAGATGAATGAGAAAAAGCGGGCGTAAGGAGTGATTTCTGCGTGGCGTTGGGTCTTGCCCCGACGAAGTCGAGGGTGTTACCCAACGCAAATGCCAATCACTCAATCGGGCGCAGGGTCACAATCCCGATAAATCGAACTCTAGACCCTGCTCAACGGTTTTATATTATTCTATTCAATAGAATAAATAAAATCTGGGTGGCACGCCCAAATTTATTTGGGCGTGGTTTATATTATCTGAAATGAAAATTCTCTGTAGGTCAAATCCCTGCGGGATTTGACACTCTGTCAAAACTCACAGAGTTTTGACCTACAAATTCTGCTCAACTACTTTAAGATATTTCAGATCACTATACTGTATACCCACCCCTAATGGGCCGAAAGCGGCCCAACGGGATGGGGCAGCCAACATTTTATTCCACCGTCACACTCTTGGCAAGATTTCGGGGCTGGTCGACATCGCACCCGCGAAGAACCGCGGTATGATATGCCAGAAGCTGAAGCGGTATTATCGACAGGAGCGGGGTCAGATGATAGGGCACTTGCGGTATGTAAATCACATGATCGACCATCCTGGCAATTTCGGTATCGCCCTCGGTTGCAATTGCCAGAATCCGGCCGTTGCGCGCCTTGATCTCCTGTATGTTCGACATGACCTTGTCATACACCTGGTCCTTAAGCGCAACCACAACCGCCGGCATATTCTCGTCGATCAATGCGATCGGGCCATGTTTCATCTCCGCCGCCGGATAACCCTCGGCATGGATGTAGGAAATTTCCTTCATCTTCAACGCGCCCTCGAGCGCCACCGGGAAATTGATGCCGCGGCCAAGATACAGGAAGTTTGAACTTGCGGCATAGGTCTCGGCAATGCTCTTTATCCTGTCGCTGGTGGACAGAATACCTTCTATCTGCTCCGGAATTTTCTTGATAGCGGCAACTATCTGCCGTCCCTTCTCGATCGACATATCGCGCATACGGGCCAGCAGTACACCGATCATCTCCAGCACCATTATCTGCGAGGTAAAGGCCTTGGTAGAGGCCACACCTATCTCCGGTCCGGCGTGGATATAAATTCCTCCGTCGGTCTCGCGCGCGATTGACGAACCCACCACATTACATATTCCCAGCACGGTTGCGCCCTTGCGCTTAGCCTCGCGCAGCGCTGCCAGAGTGTCGGCAGTCTCTCCGGACTGGGATATCACAAATGCGACGGTGCCATCCTGGATGATCGGCGCACGATACCTGAACTCAGACGCATATTCAACTTCAACCGGAATACGCGCCAGGTCCTCGATAATATATTCACCGATAAGACCGGCATGCCATGATGTTCCGCAGGCCATCAGAAGCACGCGATTGATTTTTAAAAGCTGTTCATATTGAAGCGTAAGCCCATGAAGACGGGAGGTGCCCTCCTCATAATTTAAGCGTCCGCGAAATGCGTTGGCAACCGCGGTCGGCTGCTCAAAGATTTCTTTCAGCATGAAATGGTCATAGCCGCCTTTTTCGATAGCTTCCAGAGACCATTCAATCTGCTGAACATTAGGAGAAATCGCCACTTTATCGATAGTGGAAATCTTGAAATCATCGGGCGTAATGTGCGCAATCTCGCCCTCCTCCAGGTAGACCACCTGACGGGTATGCCTGACCAGCGCGGAAACATCAGAGGCCACAAAATTTTCGCCCTGACCGCATCCGATAACCAGCGGCGAACCCGAACGCGCCACCACAATTTCGCCGGGATGATTGGCCGAGATAACCGCAATCCCATAGGTACCCTCGACGAAGACAAGCGCTGTCCGCACCGCCTCGAGCAGATCACCCTCGTAATATTCTTCAATCAGGTGGGCCAGAATTTCTGTATCGGTTTCGGTACCGAACTGATGCCCATTTTTTTCGAGGTATTCGCGCAAACTGCGATAGTTTTCGATTATGCCGTTGTGGACGATTGCAATTTTTTCTTTGGAATCGAAATGCGGATGGGCATTGACTGTCGTCGGTTCCCCGTGTGTCGCCCAGCGCGTATGCGCTATTCCACAGGTGGCCTCGAAATTCTTGCCCCGGATTTTTTCTTCAAGCCGGGAAATCTTGCCCGCAGCCTTATCAACAATTAAGCCTTCCTTCTCGATCACCGCCAGGCCGGCAGAGTCATACCCTCTATACTCCAGCTTCCTCAAACCGTCGATCAAAATCGGCACCGCCTTCCGGGGGCCGGTATATCCCACTATTCCGCACATTTAAAACGTCCCATTTTTTTATAATTTTTCTTGAATGAATGTTATCAGTTCCCGCGCCTCTTTCCTTGTTCCGGCCTCGGAAATCAGCCTGTAAATCGGCTCCGTGTTTGACCTCCTGATATGCACCCATCCGTTATTGAAATCGACACGAACTCCATCAACTGTACTGATTTTTTGATCAGCGAGCTCTCTTTGCAGTTTCTTTAATTTTACATCGAATTTACTATCAATGTTCCCCTTACTTTTCAGGATCGTATAGGGACCGATACTTCCGGCAAGCTCGGATATCCCTTTCTTATTATCGGCCATATACTGCAAAATGAGAGCCATGCCAACCAGACTGTCGCGTCCATAATGAAGTGCGGGAAGTATCACCCCCCCATTTCCCTCACCGCCGATAACCGCCTTCTTCCTGTGCATCATCTCAACTACATTGGCCTCTCCGACTTTTGAATAATGCAATTTACATTTATGTCTGGCGCAGACATCACGATTCAGGTTTGAAGTCGAAAGGTTGATAACCATCGGTCCCGGATTTTTGGAGAGAACATAATCGGCCGACAACGCCAATGTATATTCCTCTCCCAGGGGCTCGCCTTGTTCCGAGACAATAGTCAGACGGTCGGCATCGGGGTCAACAGCAAAACCGATATCCGCCTTCTCTTCGAGAACTTTTGCCGAAAGATCCTTCAAATTCTCGGGAACGGGCTCGGGTACATGCGGAAATCTGCCATCCGGAGTACAATGCAGGCGGATGACCTCGCAGCCGAATTTTTCCAGCAGCATCGGCGCGGCAACCGCCCCGCCGCCATTGACCGCATCAATAACAACCTTGAACTTCCTTCTTTTCAGCTTATTGACTTTGACCAGTTCCAGCCTTGAAAGCGCATCGATATGCTTCTCGATCCAGTTGTAGTCGATGTAGATTTTGCCGATCCTGTTCCAGGCGCCTGTGGGAATATCTTTCTTATCCAGAAAAGTCTTGAATTTATCATACTGAGCTTGCGTTAGAAATTCCCCCTTGCGGTTGAAGAATTTCAGGCCATTCCACTCAATCGGATTGTGTGAGGCGGTTATAGCAACGCCGCCCGAGGCCTCTTCACCGATAATGGCCATCTCAATAGTCGGCGTGGGGCATATCCCGATGTCAACCACATCACAGCCCTGTGATATAAGGCCGGATACCACCGCGGACTTGAGCATTAGATGAGAGGTTCTTGAATCTCCTCCCACAATCACTTTCTTGCGCTTGATATAGGCTCCATACGCTTTTCCCACATTCAGAGCAATATCCGGGGTCAGGGTTTGACCAACAACCCCGCGTATGCCGGAGATGGTCGAAATAAGTTCATCCTTCATAATAGCTGAATTTCCTGTTAAAAACCGCCGATTTTATCCGCCGCAATTTATAACATAAATAATAGTTTATGGCAAGAATTAAAGCGTGACAATTCATAACATGTGCAATCAAATTCATACCAGACCATATTATTGTATTCCTTATTTCCTGCTATCTCTTTATATTTCTGCATAATACAGGAGATTTACCAATGGCCTCTGGCCGCGGCACAGTATTTGTGCCTTAATATTGAAAATAGCTCCTATTTGGTTGCAGGAACTGAAATTAGATTCTTGACAGATCCTATTTAATGGGTACATTGAAATTGGAAAATAGACCAATCTAAAATCTGGTATAAATAATAGCCATATTAATTGGATTGTAAAGTGTTATATGTATAGAAAAATCCTGATCCTCACCTGCATTCTGGCTGTACTCCAGATCCCGAACATGAACGCTGAAGCGCCCGTTACGGTTCCAGATTCAAGACTGAGAGATTTATTCAATCCTGAATCTGAACAGGGAACACAATTCCGGGAACCGGGCAAACAGCTGCAAGAAAGCATTGTCTTCTCCGCTCCTGATGATGAGCTGATTTTCACTTACGAGAACAGCGCATTATGGAGCGGCATGAAGGACATCTACATCTCGGGCAACCGGGCTTTCTGCTCATTCCATTATGGTCTGCTCATTCTGGATATCAGTGACACGCTCTCTCCGCAATTTGTCTCCCGGGTATTCATTGCGGATGGAGACGGCTGGCGGATTGACTCGGATGGCCAGAATATTTATCTGGCCGATGGATACGGTGGGCTGAAAATAATCGATGTTTCAAATATCGAGAATCCTCTTCTCCTCGGGGAGCTGGCAACTGATGATTACTGCTATGACGTGCGTGTCATGGGCCAGTTTGCGTATATCGCCGATGGATTAGAGGGACTGCTGATTGCGGATATCTCAGATCCCGGAAATCCACGTCTGATCAACAGCTATCCTGTCGATGATGAGGCTACCGCGCTGGAAATCCGCGGCTCTCAGGTTTTCCTCGCCAATGGAGGTGCGGGCTTGAAAATATTCGATATCTCGAATCCCGAAAATATAGTGCTGGTTGGAGGCGCAGCGGATACTGACTGCCTCATCGATATCGATCTGGATGGGGACTATGCATATCTGGCCGCCCAGTCGGATGGGCTGCAGATAATAGACATCTCCAATCCCGCCGATCCCGTGTCAGTTGAGATGCCATTCGATCAGCAGGGAGCTCTGGGAGTCGATGTTGAAGGCAACTATGCCTACTTGAGCTACGGCAATCGTCTCGGCCTGCGGATTTTCGACATAAGCGATCCGCTGAATGCCCGATTGGTGGAATCAATCGAGGTACCCGGTTCGACTCTCGGGGTGACCGCCTTCGGGAGCTATGTTTTTGTGGCAGGAGTGGCTGCGGGACTGCAGATAATAGATGTTTACGATCCCGGGGAACCTTATATTGCGGGAGAATATGCCACTCCCGGAAAAATATTTGATATTGATGCCGACGCAGATTACATCTATGCAGCCAGGACCGGATGGGGAATCGGCAAAAGCCGGATTCAAATAGTTAAATATTCAGAATCTGGTTTTGAGACGCTTAGCGAGCTTGAATTCGATGGCCCGGATGTCACCGATTTGCAGATCGATGAGAACTATCTGTACCTCGTGGAATATGGAACCGGCTTTCACATAGTTGACGTCAACAATCCTGAGAATCCATCCCTTACCGGCTCACTGCCGATTTCCGGCAGGCCACTGAGTCTGCATACAGTGGGCGAGACTGCATTTATAGGAACGGATGCCGCGGGGCTCCTGATGGTCGATATAACCTCAAAAACCTCCCCGGCGCTCCTGGGTGCATATAACGGCATCGGGCCTATATACGGAATTGTGTCTGATCAACAATATGCATACCTCGCAGACGCCAACAGCGGCCTTAAAATTGTCGATATTACCGATCCCCAAAATCCGGTGCTAGCCGGCAGCCTGGATATTGATGGTTCTGCACGGGATCTTGAATTGGACGGTGATTTAATCTATCTGGTTGATAGCAAAAACGGTCTGCAAGTAATAAATATTCTGGACCCCCAGAATCCCATTTTGCAGCAGAGTCTTCCTGCCGTCACAAACGGCGCCGGCATTGAGTTTGCAGGAAACTATGTCTACGTCTCATACAACTTTAATGGTCTCACCGCTTACGGTGCGCCAGTCCCGGATGATGTCTATTTTGCGGGCAGTTATCTGACCCCGGGATATGTCTGGGAGGTTGCAGTTTCTGGCGATAATATATTTGTTGCAGATTATCACGGTTTGATTGCGCTGAAACAGTCCGCGCCATATATGACCATCGCGCCCGATTCTCTAAGATTCGAGGGCAACCAGGATGGTTATGATCCTTATCCGCAAACATTCATGATCGAAAATGCAACTACAGGCAATCTTCGATGGTCGCTTGCAAATTCTCAAGCATGGCTCAGCCTGTCTCCCTCAGAGGGCGAATGGGCCGCGGAAATAACCGCTACTGTAACTATTACGGGATTATCGGAAGGCCTGTATTACGACACCATTATGATCAGTTCCAATGCCGCAAATTCGCCGGGAACCGTTCTGGTGGAATTGCGGGTCAATCCGATCAACAATGCACCGGTATTATCCGGCCCCGGTAACGCCGCAGTAGACGAAAACAGCAGCTTACAACTGAATATACTGGCATCCGATGAGGATGGTACCATTCCCCGATTACGGGCCGAAAACCTGCCCGAAAATTCGGTCTTCACAGATAATGCCGACGGCAGCGGAGTCTTTGAATTCGACCCCGGCTTTGAGCAGGCCGGTGAGTACTTTATTACCTTCATAGCCATCGATGAAATTGATTCGCTCCTGGCCGACAGTCTCCAAATTACCATCACTGTAAATAATGTGAATCGCAGTCCTTTCTTCGCATCCGAATTTGTGGACGTACAGATAAATGAAGATGACCTGTACGAATTCATCGTCGAGGCGGTTGATCCCGACGCCGATGCCATCATGCTGGCATGTTGGGGTAAGCCTGAGAATGCAGAATTCACTGATTCAGCCAATGGAAAGGGCTACCTCAGGTTCCAATCGGATTACACAAACGCAGAGCAGACATACACAATCGAATTCACTGTCTCCGACAGTTATGGGGAAACAATCGCGGATACGATCAGCCTTAATGTTCTCAATCGCCAGCTCGAGGTTATACAGGTTGATCCCAATCCTCCAGGTTCAGGCATAAAGGACGTGCTGATAAGCGATGACATAAATGTCATTTTCAATGAACCGGTTGATGCAACCACCCTGGAGGGTAATGTCAACCTTTCCGCATCGAGCGGGGATAAGTTGCAGTATGCATATAATTCCGAGCTTAATACGCTGGTCATTTCCAGTCTCGGGGAGTACTTCTCAATTCTGGATACTATTACAATTACAATTTCATCGCAGGTCACGGACCTGGCCGGATTTCCCCTCGCCGGGGACGTCAGCCGCACACTTATCACGGGTACAACGGTGTATCCGGGGGATGCGGATAACAACGGAGTTGTTGATGAACGCGACCTCCTGCCTCTGGGCGTTTACTGGAATTCAGGTGGCCCTGCGCGCATCGAGGGTGGTGATTGCAGTTGGGCCATGTCCCCTGCGCATCAATGGGAGCCGTTGCCGGCAACCTATGCCGATGCCGACGGTTCCGGGATAATCGACGCCGATGATATCTGCGGCATTTCGGAAAACTGGGGACTGACCCATGGCGGAGAGGGGGATTTTCAGAAAAGCTATGATGACTTGGCGGCCAATTTGAACCGGCTGAATGGGAACGTACTGGGAAACATGTATTCCAGACTTTCAACGTGTCCTCAGAGCGAGGGTAGGGACGAGCTCTTGATGTTCCTGGGTTCTATGACCGGGCAGAGCGATTCTCGCCTGCCCGTTGCAGTAGAGCTGTACCAGAACTATCCCAACCCCTTCAATCCAATAACCTCGATTCAATACGCAGTGGACAGCCGAAAACCGGTGCGGATCGACATCTTCGATATCCGCGGAAGACATCTAACCACCCTTGTGAACGAGACAAAAGAGGCCGGGATATACAGGGCTGTCTGGAACGGCACTGACAATAATGGAACACCGGCCGCCAGCGGTATTTACTTCTACCGCCTCAAGACCGGTGATCTGACAATGACAAAGAAGATGATTCTGCTTAAGTAGTTTTTTGCTTCAGGTATTCCTGTTCCAGCCTCTCGACCAGCTTCAGAAATTCCTCATGAGTGCCTACACCCATATCATCATGTTCAAAAGACTTAAACCTTTGCAGTATCCTGTCCTGCTGTTCCGAAGTGAGCTTCTGGTCGGCCATGGCGAACAGGATATTATCCTCTTTATGGATATGGTCGCTCAGCAGGCCGATATATTGCTGAGCATTTTGCAGGAACCTGACTCCCGCGTCCTCTTTACCGTCTCCAAAGTCCTCAGCCGCCGAAGCCATCTCAGCAATCAATTTCCTGCCCATAACATGCTCGGCGAGCATGGCCCCCACAGGTCCGCCTTCTTTCGGAAATCCTGAATCCGTAAGCTCCCTGAAGAGTATTTCTTCTTCCTTGCCATGATGGCAGGCGTCTGCAAATCCTTTGAAAAACAGGACGATGTCCTTCAGATGCCCGGGATTGACCGCCTCATTCGAGGATATCCTCTCACAAACTTCCGAGGTTATCTCCAACATCTTCTTTATGACTTTATGTTCGTTGCTTAATATCTCAGTGGGTCTCATATTCGACCTCCTGTCCGCCCCGCGTCGATTTCGATTCAAGATCATGCTTATTTCTTCTGGAGAGCCAGATTCCTCGTGCCATAAACACGAAGATCAAAACTGCTCCGCTTATAAATATTATATCCGGTATAATTCTAACAATGCTCAAAGCCCTGATAACAGGTCCCGAGGCAATCTCCGGACTCCTGGCAAACCATGTCCCGAATTTCACCGCATAGTAGAATTGATAGAATCCCGACGGCACCAGACTCAAGAATGTCATGGCCAGAAGGCCGCCGTTGAGGGTCCAGAAGCTCCACTTCAAGAGCCTGTCCGACCAGGCCTGACGGGCGATGATATGCCGCACCGAGAAGAGCATCAGGGCAATCGCCAAAAATCCGTAGACGCCGAACAGGGCGGTATGCGCATGGATTGGAGTGGTATTGATACCCTGGGCATAATAAAGCACGATGGGTGGATTAATTAGAAATCCAAATACGCCTGCGCCCAGCATATTCCAGAACGCGACCGCTATAAAGAATAACACAGGCCATTTGTAGGCGTAATTCCTTCCCCCCTTTTTGATTATATCGAGATTATGCACCGCTTCAAAACCCAATAGCGTCAGCGGCACAATCTCCAGCGCCGAGAATACCGCCCCCAGGGCCATGATCGGGGTAGGCGTACCGGTCCAGTAGAGGTGATGGAATGTGCCGATTATGCCGCTGCCCAGGTACAGGAAGATACTGAAATATATAGTTAGAAGTGCGAATCTCTGGCTGACAGCTCCGATACGTGAAAGTATAAAGGCCAGTATCACTGTTGCGAAGACTTCGAAGAAGCCCTCCACCCACAGATGTACCACCCACCAACGCCAGTATTCGGCATCCGATATATGGCTTCCGCTTCCGTACATCAGGCCGGCCATATAGAAAAGCGGTATACTGACCGTGCTGTACAAAAGCATATGCGTCAACCCGCCGGCATCTTTCTCCCCCCTGATGGCGGGAATTATGGCGCGCAAGACGAGAATCAGCCAGATCAGCATCCCGGCTATCAGAAGTAGCTGCCAGAGCCGTCCCAGTTCGATGTACTCATAGCCCTGATGGCCGAATATGAATCCTTCCCCGCCGAACTTGCCCTGTATGGATAGCCATGACCCGACAAGTGTCCCCAGCACGACTATAACCACGGCGCCAAATAGCGTTTTGGTCAGAGGGGCCTGAAATTTCGGCTCTCTGCCGACAAAGGGGCCGATAAAAAGCCCGGTGGCCAGAAAACAGGTGGCGATCCAGAAAATGGCCAGCTGGATATGCCATGTCCTCAGGGCCGCATACGGCAGTATGTCGCCGATCGGCACTCCCAGAAAGTGGGTACCCTCGATCGTAAAATGCCCCGTGATTGATCCCAGCACGGCCTGTATCGCAAAAAGAGCCATGGCGACAATAAAATATGGCAGGGTCGCTCTCTGGCTCGGGGTCGGATTGGGTTCATCGAATTTAGTCACAAGCTCAGTCTTGTAATCGTCATCGCGCATATATTTCAGGTAAAGAAATATTACCACTGCAATCACAAAGATCAGGACAATCACGCTCACAATCGACCAGATCAATGCGCCGGGAATAGCCTGGTTGCCCACCAGGGGATCGTAGGGCCAGTTGCTGGTATAGCTCAGGTCCAGATCGGGACGAAGTGTTACCGCCGCCCAGGCCAGCCAGGCGAAGAAACTGCTCACATTATGCCCCTGCTCCTGATCGGTCACAATCCCCGCCTGCAGGCCCATTCGCTCATGCCCCTCTCTGAAAAGACTGGTATAATATTCTCTGAGGACCTCAAATGCCTCGGCCTGATACTCGGTAAATGTGAGCGTTCCGGTGTTGGGGTCATATCGGTTGGGTTTGAGTTCATCCTGAACCTTATCCCGCAGCGTACCGCTTTCTACTACCAGGGTAGAGTCCAATTCCTGGGTAGCGTACTCTGCCGCCTGGGCTTTGGTCATGCCATTATGACGACCGGCAATATACAGGCCCATGCGATGCAGGTAGTCGGCGGACCAGTCCGGAGCGAGGTACGATCCATGCCCCCAGATTGTGCCGATATGCTGTCCGCCCCGGCTGAAATAATAATTCTGGCCGTCCAAAATGTCAGCGCCCGTAAATACAGTCGAGCCGTCGGGAGCAACTACTTTTTCCGGAATGGGCGGCTTTTCGCGGTTAATCACATATCCGCCGAATATCAACACTCCAAAGGTTAAAACCAATAGAAATAGAAGTACTGCCCTGACTACAGGATTATTCATTTACACCTCCAGATTTTTGACAGAAGTCGAGCGGTTGATTTTGACTTTCTTTATACTCGTATTTTCCAGCAGCTTTTCGAACCTCTCCATAATCGGCGCCCACTCTTTGTGCAAACTGCAGGAGCCGTCACATCGAGTCAACCCCAGGAAACAGCGCTTGAGCTCATCCAGATTCATGAACAAACCGGCAATCTCCCTCATGCTAACCTGATTGGGATCATGCTCCAGCATAAATCCGCCATTCGTGCCGCGGATCGACTTCAAATAGCCCGCCTGCACCAGGCGATTCATGATCTTCGATAGAAAGTTTTGCGGAATATTCATTTCTGCGGATATAGTTCGGGACAAAACCGGTTTGCCATCCCCGTAATTGGCGATAAAGCCCATGGCCTTAATCGCATACATAGCTGTTTGCGACAACATCTTAGCCGTCTCCCTGGTCAATTTCGGCCAAATATATGACTTCTTCATCTACATGTCAAGAACTATTTTAAAAAAATACGATATTTTATTCAGCTGTCGCGCAATGAGCCAGATTTATCGGGATTGTGACCCTGCGCCCTATCCACAGATTAGCCATGTAGGGAAGAATCTGGAGCGGAATCAAAGCTCCAGCTTTGATGAAGCGGAGCGATTCTGCCAATGATAATGCATGTGCTGGGCGTACCTCCCGGTGCGCACAGTGGACGCGGAGCACGAGGACGCACACAACGCACGAGGAGAATCGTAGGTCAAAACTCTTTGAGTTTTGACAGAGCGTCAAATCCCACAGGGATTTGACCTACATGGCTCCTCGCGTCATTCTGAGCGCAGCGAAGAATCTCCTTATTTCAAGTACAACATCTTCTTTGAAATGACCTCATCCCCGGATTGAAGCTGATAGAAATATATGCCAGAGGGGACATCGTTATC
>DSEQ01000008.1 GCA_011056555.1 Candidatus Zixiibacteriota bacterium
CACAGATTATAACTATAGATGATACCATGGCGCCGCTGATAACCTGTCCGGCCGATATCACCATCGATTGTTCAGGCTCGACCGATCCTTCGAACACCGGAACAGCGACAGCGACCGATAACTGCGACCAGAATCTTGACATAACCTACACAGATTCGCAGACCGGCAATATTATCACGCGTACCTGGACCGCAGTCGATGATTGCGGCAATTCTGCACAGTGCGATCAGATTATAACGATAGATGACACGACCCCGCCGATTATCACCTGCCCGGATGCTGTTTCGGTGCAATGCATTGGGGATGTGCCTCCTGTCGATATTGGTTCGGTGACAGTGTCAGATGACTGCGATCCGAGTCCTGTAGTAACGCATGTTGGGGATGTATCTGACAATAACAGCTGTCCGGAGACAATTACCAGGACCTACCGGGCCACGGATGCTTCGGGTAATTATGCCGAATGTGCACAGATTATAACTATAGATGATACCATGGCACCGGTGATAACCTGTCCGGCTGATATCACAGTCGTATGCAACAATCCCTCCGACCCGTCAAATACCGGTACGGCGACGGCAACAGATAACTGCGACCAGGATATTGAGATAACTTACACAGATTCGCAGACCGGCAATATTATCACGCGTACCTGGACCGCAGTCGATGATTGCGGCAATTCTGCACAGTGTGACCAGCTCATCACTCTTGTCCCGAACAGCCCGCCGGTTTGCAATGTGCCAAATGACACGACAATTCATCAATGTAACGGCGATGCGATTTGCCTGCCGGTTTCTGCAACTGACCCGGATGGCAACCTTGAGAACTGCCAGATTACCTCCGGCCCGGGCACCCTGCAGAATGGCGAATGGTGTTATACCACGACCGGTTCCGGAGCCGTTACAGTCACAATAACCTGCACTGATTCCTGCGGTGAATTCTGTGAGGAGTCATTTACGGTAACATTTACGGTTAACAATGCGCCTGTCCTTACGGTTGCAGCAGACATCGATACATTTATGTGCGATGCAAGTGATCAGATCTGCTTCGACAATTCAGCCAGCGATGCTGATCTGCCGCAGGATGAGCTGCACTTCGAGATGCCCTCAGCGCCGGCAGGAGCCGCCATCGACCAGCAGACCGGCCAGGTTTGCTTCGTTCCCGGCAGCTCCGGGACATATAGCTTCACTATCAGGTTATATGATGGCTGCGATGCTTATGATGAGGGTACGGTCACTGTGATGGTGACTGAGAACCAGCCTCCGACCATTTCGGCTAATCAGGAAGAATTCTTCTTTGCATATTGTCCCGATGCCGATGCGGAAGAGAAATGTTTCAATGGCTTTACAGTCAGCGACCCCGATCATTCCCTGAGCCAGTTGACTATCTCAAAAATTCAGGGACCGGGCACGTTTAATCCGGGCACTGGCAGTACTTGCTTTACCCCGGATGTGATGGATTCCCTGTATGAATTCATCTACCAGGTGAGCGATCCATGCGGTGCGGTTGATTATGACACGATAGATGTGAACGTCGTAGTCTTGGACAACTGTGATTCAATAACCTGTATCGATGTTGCCCTGGGCGATACAGCCTGCGTATATAACAGCACATATATATATGCGCCGATTACAATCAGCAATTATGTTCCTTCGATAGGCGGTTTCGAACTGCTGATAACCTATGATCCCTCGGCCTTCACATTTGTGGGCGCGGTTCAGGGTGATGCCATCGCTGAGTGGGAGTATTTCACCTACAGAACCGGGCCGTTCGGCAACTGCGGAAACAACTGTCCCAGCGGTATGATCCTGCTGGTGGGCATCGCGGATGTGAATAACGGCGCACCACATCCATCGCCCTCCGCATACGATCCCAATGGTGTGCTGGCAAATCTGAAATTTTATGTAACCGACGATCGAAACTTTGGCGGTCAGTCCTATCCCCTGCGCTTCTTCTGGATGGATTGCGGTAATAATATGTTCTCCAATGAAATGGGAGATACGGTCTATGTTGACAAGCGCATTTATGATCCCTTCGGCGGAATCAGGTGGGACGAGTTCGACGATGTTAACTTCCCTGAAAGCGAAAGGCCATTCGGTACCGGAGCGCCTGATGTATGCGTGATCGGCGACAAGACCGTTCCAATACGCTGTGTACAGTTCTTCGACGGTTATATCAGCATCTGTCATCCCGACTCAATCGATCTGCGCGGTGATATGAATATGAACGAGATTCCCAATGAAATAGGGGATGCCGTGCTCTACACCAACTACTTCATTTATGGCCCCGGCGTCTTCATAATCAATCTTTATGGCCAGATAGCCGCATCCGACATTAATGCGGACGGTAAGACCTTAACCGTAGGCGATCTTGTTTACCTGATCCGGATAATGAGCGGTGATGCGGTAGCTATACCGAAGCTTGCTCCGTTCTCCGACGAAACCAGAGTAACATTATGCACGCAGAACGAAGGCTACACCGTCACCACCAACACATCCTCAGATATGGCGGCGATTCTGCTCTCGTTTGCGGTGGACAATCAGAGTAGCGATATTGCGGTTAAACTTGCTGACAATCTCGGGCAGTTCTCGATTATGTCGGATATAGTTAATGACAGGCTGAACGTCCTCATTTACAGTTTCGATAGAATCAGAATACCGGCTGGCAAAAACGAGATAATCAATATTGAAGCTGCTGACGCGCTCAAGCTGATCTCAGCCGAGGCCTCGGATTACAATGGTAATCAGCTGGATGTGATCCTGAATAAAGTGGAAGTTCCCACCGAGTTTGCCCTCAGCCAGAATTATCCCAATCCTTTTAATCCGGAGACGGAAATCATGCTTTCGCTGCCTGAATCGGGGAACTGGTACCTGGATATTTATAACATCCGGGGTCAATTGGTGAGGCAGTTCAGTGGTTATTCAGGTGCTGGAACCGTGCATATTAAATGGGATTCCCGCGATGATAGAGGCAATGAAGCTGCCTCCGGAATTTACTTCTACAAGGCCCGTGTTGATGACAGGTTCAGCCAGACTCGCAAGATGATCCTGCTGAAATGAATAAAAATGCTTTTTGCAGAAATGCCCCGTCATGCTTGAGACGGGGCATTTTTTTTGCACCTATTTGCCGCATCGATCAGCGTATATCTTTTGAGGGCCAGGCCTGTCGGAAAAGAATTTTTTTACTTGTCTGATCTCAAATATTGGGTATAATTATTTAGACATAGATCCTCCGGTGAATTCTAATATTCATAATCGATTCGGCGGAGGACAGGAACGCCCTGCTATTGCACGGAGGCGCAAATGAAAACCGAAAAAGGTTTAGAAAGAACCTACAAGATCATCGGGACTGAGGTTATCAATGAAGATATTTTCCGTGATCGGATCGAGGCAACCCCGGCCCAGATCGAAAAAATATTCGAGACTGACTTACCCGAGTTCTGGCTGGCCAATCCCGATATCTATGAGTTATTAAAGCAGTCCGAGGATATCGAAGAGGCCCGCAAATCGCTCTACGATTATCTGAATGCCTGCGAAGGTAAAGTTTTTGAGATCGACAACGATCTTCACATTCTCGAAAAAGCCAATATCCGCGAGAGCGTGAGAGTATTCAAGAGCATTATAGCGCCGATCAACGAAAAGAGGACAGGCAGCAGCGCAATCTCGTATCTGTTTATGCTCGCACACGGGTTGCCGCCGGAGAATATAACCGATCTGTCCAGGGGATTTCTGGCAGAATTCAGCCATCTATTCAGGGCGGTCATCGGCCTGACCGCCATGTATTCAGAATCCGGAAAACCTGAAAAACGTTCCATCCCCCGTTTTATTTCGCACGATGGCCGGGAGGCGGCCCTGCTGCGCTCATCATTTCTTGATAATATGGCCGCCCGGGCCGAGGAGAAAATGGCTCATTACAAAACTGGGCTGGATGCTGAAGTGATCAGGAGACGAGAAGAGAACAAGAACAGAATCCTGGACTATTACGGCGGAAATGCATCCGATTGGCAGGATTATAAATGGCACCTGAAACATATTTATGTCGGTGGGGATGCACTCTCGAAACTGATCGATCTTACCGATGATGAAAAACGGGCGATTCACACAACGGAAAAATGCAGGATTCCCTTCGGCATAACGCCGTATTATATCTCCCTGATGGATAAGGAGTCGGGGGGCAAATACGATCATGCCGTGCGCGCCCAGGTCATTCCGCCTACATCTTATGTTGAATCATTCGCCGAGAGCAAGCAGGAAAGAGGAATGCTCTTTGATTTTATGGGTGAACACGACACCTCTCCGATCGACCTTATAACACGCAGGTATCCCGAGGTCCTGATAATAAAGCCATACAACAGTTGCTCGCAAATATGCGTGTACTGCCAGCGAAACTGGGAAATAGAAAAAGTTATGGACAGCAAAGCGGTTTATCCCCCGGAGATGATTGATAAGGCGATCGATTGGATAAAAGATCATCCATACATCCGTGACGTCTTAATTACAGGGGGCGATCCATTCGTCTTAACCGATTTCAGCCTGGAGAGGATTTTCGAGAAGATCGCCCGGATCGATCATGTCAATAGAATCCGAATCGGCACACGCATGCCGGTAGTGATTCCATTCCGGATCACCGATAAGCTATGTGACCTGATGGCCAGATATGTTAAGCCGGGTCGCAGGGAAGTATGTGTTGTGACGCACTATGAACATCCCTATGAGGTTACACCGGAGTCGGCCGAGGCGGTGACGAAACTGCGCAGACGGGGTATCTCGGTATACAACCAGCAGGTCTTCACTTTTGAAAACAGCCGGCGTTTCGAGACCGTGGCCCTGAGGAGAAGCCTCAGGTTAATCGGAGTCGATCCTTACTATACGTTTATTACCAAAGGCAAAGAGGAGACGGATTACTATCGTGTACCTTTAGCACGCATCCTGCAGGAAAGAAAAGAGGAGGCCAGGCTCTTTCCCGGTCTCGACAGGACCGATGAACCTGTCTTCAATGTGCCGCGGTTGGGAAAAAATCACCTGCGTTCATGGCAGGACCATCGTCTGATTATGATCCTCCCGGATGGCCGGAGAGTATATGAATTCCACCCCTGGGAAAAATTTGTAACACCCGTCCCGCCTTATAATTATACCGACGTGTCTATTTATGACTATTTACAGCGTTTGAAGGGGATAGGCGAGGATATTACGGAATATCGTACGATCTGGTATTATTATTAGGACCCAGGATTGGCTTCACGGCCCGAGTCGGTCATTTCCGCTCAGCTGTGATACTGCGGCTGCCGCTTTTTATCACCATTTTATTGTCGCGCTGAAAAATCACATTTAGACTATCCTGCCCGGTCAGGCTGTAAGATATGAATTCCATTTTTGAAACAGGATGCATGACCTTTGTCAGCTTTTTACCTGACATAGCCCCCTGACATAATCCCTGCATCCAGACAAACATCAGGTCCTCAGCGCCGTTCTCAAAATTCACGCGGACATAGGTTTCAGCGCCATCCACCATCCTGGTGCCCAGGATAACATAATTCCTGACCTGCCCGAGGCTGTCGAAAGAGCTCCACCAGTCCATCAGCATCGCTTCCGGATTGATTCCCGGCTGCTTCTCCCAGAATGCCGCTGCGCTCGTGAATTCTCGGTTCGAAAAAGCTTTCAGCATTTCATCCGTTTTATCGTTGTATTCCGGAAGCATATTCTGCCCCAATGAAGGGAAGACGGCATCGACAGCTTTCTGCCCTATCGGATAAAGGCGAAGCGTGCCATCCGAAACAGCGACACGAATTAAATCGTCATCATTCAGTAAATACAGGTCCTCCAGCTTCATAAGCAGGCTGTCATCGATCTGCGCTGTCTGGGGAGGAAGGTCATAGGATTCGCCGAATAGTATTTGGGAAAGGTTCACTGCGATATAGTCAACCGGCAGGATTCCGTCCATCGGCTTATTTGAGAAGACGATGAAAACTGCGCTGTCATCCACATAATCGTAGACTGCACAGCTCCACCCCTGCAGCATAGCCCCGCCGTTATGCCAGATTACCTTGCTATCGCGCCTCTCGGAATCCTGGATAACCCAGCCATAACCGTAGTAGGACTCCATATCCGGGTATTCTTTAACATAAGGCGTGAAGATCCTGCGGGTTGTCTCCGGCGGCAGAATTTCCGAGCCTTTCAGGGCTGTGTACCATCTGTACATGTCGGCAGTGGAGGAAAGTATGCCCCCATTGCCCAGAAGGTTCCAGCAATCCTCGGGGCGATCGGCAGCTGAGGGATAACCCAGTTGCTCATTATGTGAGCGGGCTATCAGAGTATCATTAACTTGCAATAGATGAAGGCCGGTACTGTTCATTCCCAGCGGCTCAAAGAAGTTTTGCTGCAGGAAAGCCTCATAATCTGTGCTGCCTGCTATCTCAATAATTGCCGCCAGCAATGAATATCCGGCGTTGGAGTAAGAATATTTCTGACCGGGCTCGAACTGCAGGGGTTGTGCAAGAACGTCGGCAATATATATGTCACGGCCGATAACATCCTCGTCGGCGCCATAATCATGCGCCAGCCCGGAGGTATGGGTCAGGAGATGATGTATTGTGATCGCAGATTTATCCGCTGGTATGCTGTCGAAATATTTACCAATTGGATCGTCAATGTTAAGCTTTCCCCGGCTTTCAAGCAGCATAATCGCCGCCGCGGTAAATTGCTTTGTAACTGATCCGGTACTGAAAAGGGTGGAAGTATAATTAGGGATCTGATTTGAAACGTCAGCAAGACCATAGGTCTGATGCAGCACGATTTCGTCATTCCGGGCCACCAGGGCGGTCCCATGGAATCCTAAACCTGACAACCGTTCAAGATAAGTATGCATTTTCTGCCCCGCTGTTGTGTTCACGACAGTCTCAGGGATGTCAAGCCTGTCAGCAATGAGAATATTTGAAGGCGTTAAGGTCAAAAGTGCGCAAAAGAGAATAGCGGCAAATTTTAACTTCCACATAGCCCGAAACTCCTGTTGTCAATTATTAAAGGGCCCGCATACATACATTATTTCTTAGACTATTCAGCCCTCGAATAGTTGCAGGGAAAAGCAAAAAAACGCCAATTGTCAATAGATTATTTATTTCGCCAAATCTGACGATAGAATAGATACTGTCCCGAAAGCGCGATAGAGACGCGGGGCGGTTATTTAAATTATTCGCAAATAATAAATTAGGAAACAGATTCATAAAATGCTTGTTTGAGAAGCGAATCTCTTATAACTTTGGACTTGAATTTGAGAAGTCTCTTTTGGATGGCTTTTCATGAGATAATGGAGGTGTGTCTGTGGCGAATGTAAATACCAAAAAGGGCGTAATAGGAATTCTGACCGGAGGGGGAGATGTTCCCGGCTTGAATCCGGCCATCAGGGCGGTCACGATCAGGGCCATCCGGGAGGGTTATCAGGTGATTGGAATCCGCCGCGGGTGGGCCGGTACCATCGAAATTAAGAGGGACAAAAAGGCTGACAACAGCTCCAATTACCAAATCCTGACCGAAGATATTGTGAATAAAGCCGGGAGGACGGGCGGTACATTTCTGCACAGCTCCCGCACCCATCCAGGGCATGTCGCCAAAGCCAATGTCCCTGAACATCTCAGGGACAAATATAAGGATGAGCGCAATGATCTAACCAAAGAGGTCAAGAAAAATCTCGATTTCCTCGGTATAGATTATCTTATTCCTATCGGCGGGGATGACACCCTGAGCTACGGGGTGCGGTTGTACAAAGAGGGAGTGAAGGTGGTGGCCATTCCCAAGACCATGGATAATGATGTTCCCGGTACTGACTATTGTATCGGATTCAGCACCTGTGTGACCCGCACGATTCAGATGACCAACAGCCTGCGTACCTCGGCTGGGTCGCATGAACGCTTTCTGGTGCTGGAGGTATTCGGGCGCTACGCCGGTTTTACCGCCATGCTTCCGACCATGGCCGGCGCCGCCAACCGATGCGTGATACCGGAGCATAAATTTAATATCGAAAGACTGACCGAACTCCTGACCGAAGACAGGCATAAGAATCCCAGCAAATATTCCGTGGTGCTGGTCTCGGAGGGCGCCATGTTCGAGGGGGGCGAGATGATATTCCGTGACACCGAAAAGGATGCTTACGGCCATATGAAGCTGGGCGGAATCGGCGATCTGGTTTCAGCCAAGCTGAAAGAATTCTCGCCCAAGTTCAATAATGGCAGGCCGATAAATGTCATCAATCAGAAGCTCGGCTATCTTGTCCGCGGCGGCGATCCCGACGCCATAGATTCAGTTGTTCCCATGGCCTACGGCAACCTTGCTCTCGACTTGATTTTGAACGGGATTCACGGGCGCCTGGTGGTATTGAAAAATGGGCGGTATGACAATGTGCCGATTGACGTTGTTACCAGTACCAAGAAATTCGTCAACGTTGAAAGGTATTACAACAAAGACAGACTGCGTCCCCAGTACAAGAGCTTTGAAATGCAGCCGCTATTTATTATGGCCAGCGATTAACAGGGCATTTATAGAAAGAAGCCCGTCTGATTTATCGGATGGGCTTTTTTATTTTAACCTCAAAAGTCTTCGTGGAAATACTACTTGTTGCTGTATGACATGAAAATATCAAAAGTGATGACTTCGTTAACGCGGATGTTAACCTTTGATGTAAAGGTTTGATAGTATGAGTTACTGGCAGAAATATCCTGCGATCCAATCGGGATATTGCTGAGTGAATAATGGCCGCTTTTGGCAGTGGTATCAACTTCTCCCCCGCAGGATACAATAACATTGGCAATCGGCTTAAGGCTGCCGGAGAGGTACACATGTCCGGTCACACCGCCAAAGGCAGCGCTTGTGGGGCCATAGCTGCCCTTATTCTCGCATCCGCCGGCGACAATCATAAGCGCTGAGGCAAACGCAACAATTAATCCTGCTGCAAGTGTTTTTATCTCCGGTCGTCTCATAAATAACGATACGTAAGAACGATTCCCATAATGGAAAAACTACCATACTTCCGCAAATTGTCAACGAATTAATTTGCCCGTCTAAAGAGAATACTTCTTGCCCTTGACAGCCAACCGGCATTATTATTATGCTTTATCAGGAAGTTTATCACTCTGCATTTAGTGAAACAGGGGAGAGGGAATAATGAAATCGAACAGGATGATCAAAATAAGTCTCTTGCTCGCAGCGGCTTCTGTGTTTACGGCCTTTATTGGCTGCGGGGGCGATGGAGGGCAATCCGAAGAAATATCGGGAACGGAACTAACAGAGTTTTTCCCGCAAACATTTATGGATACCGGTATTGAGCGGATATCCGATGTCCAGGTTTATGAAGGTCAATCGCTGTACGAATATATCGATGGCGGGGCTGAATTGTACCACCTTTATAATTTCGAAAGAGTGGCCACAGCCAATTACAAAATGGGGGAACATGAAGTCGTAATGGACATCTATCAATTTGATACTCCTGCAAATGCCTACGGGCTGTACAGCCGCGTGCGTCCACCCGGGGAAGAACCCGTAGCATTGGGGATGGAGGGCTTTACGGGCGTCGGAAGTCTCGATTTCGTGAAGGGGCAATATGTGCTCAGGTTCACTGGATATGATCAATCTGATGAAACCGGTACAATGATAGATACTATGGCGCAGAGGATAAAAACCGTAGTCCCCGGGACTGTCAGTAAGCCTGGCGAATTCGGGGTATTTCCTTTTCAAAATATGATCAGGGGAACGGATGTTATTCACGCAGATTCTTATCTGGGACATTCATTTTTATCCGATGTCTATGAGCGCCAATATGCATTCGGCAGCGACACATTGACCCTGTTTTATACCGAAGATTCCACCGGAGGGACTTATCTGCTCTGGGCCCGGGAGGTTGAGGGTACCCGGGAAGATGTCTATCTTTCAGATCTACCGTTTGATTTCAATAAATCCTTTTTGGTGCAGGATGATTTCCATGGAAATATCCTGGTTGGGCTGAAGGAAGGGAAGCTCCTGGGTGTACTCAACTACGGCAGGCGCTATATGAACTTTGTTTCCGACTGGCTGGAAGCGCTTTCATCCGAACCTGAGGAATAAAGAAAAGCCCGCATAAAATTATGCAGGCTCTCTGTTCGCAGATTATTCTAAATCAGGTATACATCAATTTAAGGTCATTGATTTTCTGAGCGATATCTACACTGTTGGCACATTGCGCCACGCATGTATCGCAGTCCCTACACATCTCCAGGCCCCTGCTCTCAGGAATCTCATCCAATGTTTGCCGTGCGAGATAGAAATTGGCATACTGAGCCGCATACATGTGTATTCTCATAAGCTTTGGGACTTCAGAATTGTATGGGCATGATGCCAGGCACTGGCGGCACTGGCGGCAAAATCCAATACTCAGCTTAATATTATTATCCTTGAGCAGTTTTTTCTCATCGGAAGTGTAATCCAGATCATAAGCGACCTCGATATCATCGGTCAGATGTTCATAGTTGGTGAAGCCGGGAATAGACGTAACAATATTTTCATTGTTCATCACCCATTTAAGAGCCGCCCTTGTGACAGTTTGAGCATTATAATTACGGCGCGTCTCCGGATTGGGCCAATTTGCTCCTCCCGCCAAAGTCTTCATCGCGACCACAGCCATGCCGCTTTTGGCCGCCTTCTCAATTGCCGCCATGAGTTCGTCATCATCTGCCATGGTGAAGTTGATCGCGGTTAGGACCGCATCATAATCGCCGACATCGATCATTTCATTTATCACCATCGCCATATTTGAGTGGGTGGTGATCCCGATCGCCCTCACCTTTCCGGCCTGTTTTGCCTCCTTGAGAGCATTTAGTATGAGGGGATTGGAAACGTCGCTTGGATCGGAGACATCGTGAACATATAGAATATCGATATAATCCGATTTTATCCGCTTGAGAGTAGCATCAATTAACTGGTTAATCCTCTGCCCCGCATCTTGCTCAGTTAGCGCCTCTCTCTGGGCCGGCACAAGAATCTTGGAGCCGATAATCACCTGCTTCCGGACCCCCAGTTTTGCCAGGACATTCCCGACCATCTGTTCGTTGCGGCCATACTGGTAGTTGGCAGCAGTATCAAAATGCCGGATCCCGGCCTCAAAAGCGGCTTTGATTATACCCGGGTCAGGTACTCGCATAACTCCCATGCTGATGATCGGGATTTTCCAGCCGGTTTTGCCGAATCCCCTGTAGATCATTTTTCGTTCTTTGTCCGATTTCTTTTCCAAAGCATCCTGAGCGCCGGCTATTCCGGGGCAAAGGCTTATCACACCGGCGGCCATGGCGCAGGAGATTGAACTTGCCAGAAACTTTCTTCGGTTTAGTCCAGTTTTCGATTCGTCCATTTTAATCTCCAGGCTGAGTTTTTTATCTTTGCTGTTGTTCGGCATCGATCAGCCCTCCATCTCGCTCAATAAGCGCTCACATTTTTCTTTGATTTGTTGCTTGACCTGATCATTAGTGATCGTGTCACCAGGTATAGTTTCCAGCACCTTCTTCATGCATTTTATGGCATTCTTTCTGTCATCCGCTGCCAGGTAGCCGTCGGACAGGCTGTCCCATGTGTTGGATGAGTGCGGATAGACTATCGTATTCAATTTGAAAAGAGCGATGGCGTCATCAATGCGCCCCTGGTTTAATGCCTGATAGCCGCGCACGTTTAACTGGCCCTCCTGGAAGAATACCCTCTCCGGATCTAGTTTATGAAACTTTTCGAATATTGCAACTGCCGCCTGGACGCCATGACTCTCGATTATTCCCATGAATTGATCGGGTGTCGGCGGCAGGTCCTGCCCCGGAAGAGTTTCTATTTCTATACCGATTTGCGCCGCTGCCGTATTTTCAAAAGGTACCTGCTGCGGGGATTTTGAGAATTGATGGTCCAGGTAAGCAAGCACGAGTCTGCAGACGGTTTGATAGTCATCCCGAATTGGCTTAACCATCATTTTTATTTCCTCGTTTAACTGTAAGCTGAACATTGGATAATGATTAAATCCGTCGCCGGGCAGGCTGTCCAGATTAACCAGGGTCCGCGCTGAATATTTCAGCGACTCAAATAAAGAATGATCGAGCTCCGCGCCGGCTCCGGTATTGATACACAGAAGCGGTTTATGCATACGGGCAGCCTCAAACATCGGGCTGTTTTTGCAGAATTCAATCTTGTCGGTCCGGGTGAGCCAGCCATTGATGCTAACCACAGCGTCAACATCAGTATTGCGCATCTGCATCTGCACGGCCATAAGACCGCCGGCATCCGCGCCAATCAAGGCCAATTTATCAATGTCAACAAATTCCAGATCCCTGATTAATGACTGTGCAAATTCCCTGTCTCTAATCTGAAATTCCATGGCCATCTCGTCCTCTCCCGTGTTTACCGAGTTCAAGCCTAATGATGAGGTGGAAAGCACGGTATAACCATGGCTGGCGAGATATTCGCACAGGACCGCATTGTTGCAGAAGATGCCATTAAAATCAGGGTGGTAAATTACAAGCGGGAATTTTCCATCCGCCGGTTGGGCATCCCGGACTGCAGCAAATGGCGTATTGGTTATTGTCAGCATAATGTCCTGGTCGCCAATTGTGGCAAAGAGAGCCTGAATTTCCCTGTTCTGGATTCCCGCAAGTAATTCAAAAAAACGGTCATCCTCGGGGTAGGGGAATACATATTCTCCATAGTTCATTCTCATTTCATCACCGGAATATTCAGCCGGATACCAGAGGCAGGCTTGAACCGGACGGTCCCGCACCCCTCCGATCTTTTCTCCGAAATAATTGGTCTTAGGCATGTACGTGCGGGAATGATCGTATTGTTCGATGGTTCTGACACCTACCGCATATGGGCCGGGGGTAAGATCTCCCCAGATTGCAGGCGTTTCGGCCATCAAGGTCGAACAGAAAACAAGTAAAATAAGGGCAGGCAATAGGGCGAGCCCTGATTCTTTAGTGTTCATATTTCCTCCTGCGGGCATTTCGCTGCCGCCAAAAGACAGAGCGGTGTTTCCTCTGCCGGTCCCTTGTCCTTAAATACGATATTTTTTCGTTCGTGTTGCGTTGATCGCTTCACCCCGGATACAAATGGAGGGTGAACTGCTCAAATTTATTATATTAGTAACCAGTTGCAATTTAATTCAAACGGTGTGCTTATTTTATGCCTTCAATTCTCTGTATGGAAGGCTTTTCATACTCCGCTTCAGCAGTATATACCTTCACATTATGCAATACCTGCGCCTTTCCTCCACCATGAGTGTGGCCACAATAAACGGTCAGGTTATGGGCGGGGAATTCATGCATGATCTCTCGGATTGTATCCCCGACTATTTTGCTTGCAAAGTAGGGCTGGTGATCATCATCGGAAATCTTGCCGTTATACCAGCATGCCTCTCTGAAGGGTGGAACATGTGTGAGCAGTATGACATTTTCTGCCTCCTGGCATGCTTTGGGGAGATTTATTTTGAAATGATCGGCGGCCCTGTCTGCCAGGGACTGCATCAGTTTGAGTTTTTCATCCTTCTTCAGGCCCATAAAATCTTCGATCATGAAATAATCTGCGGGAGTGTAAGGGCTGTTTTTATAATCTCCGATTCTGCCGTCATTCCAGGATTCATGGCCGATCAGCACTGTCCTGTTTGTTAGCCTTACGACCATCTCTCCCGTGAGCCAGACCAGATTACCTGAATTAGAGGATATCTCCCCGGCAAGATAAAGAGTTCTATCGATTGAGGATCTGTAAAAATCGTGATTGCCGAGCACAAAGAAGATCGGGAATCTGATTATGTTTGCCATTATATTAAGATGTTCTTTCAGATAGGGTGCCTCACTGATATCTCCGCTGATGAGAACCGCCTCTGCGCTGCTCTCGGCCACCTCACGGCTGAAGGTCTCAATTCTATGATGATGTACAAAATTTAGATGGATATCACTTAGCCATGCAATTCTCATGCGAAAAATCCTGAATCAGAAATCTAATATCTAAACAAATATAAACCTATTCATAAAAATCAAATGGAAAGATCTGCTGTTCCTGGTCGAGAAGTTCGTCGAATGTTGAGACAATGAATATGCAGGACATCAGCAGTCAGGAATTCCATCACCGTTAATGTCACAGGGCAGATTTCCGCCGACAAAAACGTAATTGATAATCCAGACAGCATCTGAGACATTAACAGTAGAATCGCAGTTGCTGTCGCCTGCGTCGAGCGGGTCGGGAGCTGTGCCGCCGATAAAGACGAAGTTTATTATATATACGGCATCGCTCACATTGACAGTCTGGTCCCCGTTGGCATCCCCGCAGATATAGGCCGGCCCGCTGATGCTGGTAAGCATGACATCATCAAAGCATGTTTCCTGATATGTGTTGGATATACGAATATGCCCGACCTTTGGCATCTCGGAAATTGCGGAATCGAAATGCTCGAATATCAACTCGTTATCCCTGAGCACCATGAGCTGATCCCCCCGGATTTTAATGGATAGCTTGTGCCAGGTTTGATCCGATCCGTTCCACTCCGAAGCTGGAATATCCGCGGTCCCGTTAAACAGCCACTGTTCGTTCACAACGCAGATGCATACCAGTTGCTCCACCACCTGGTCATAGCGCACGAAGACATAATTGGCAAAGTCGGAGTACCACGAAAGCCGGCGTTCCTTGCTCAGGCCCTCGGTATCTGCCAGGAATGTGTTGGCCTCAAGAAGAAAGCCATGCTCATATTCAAACGAACCAACTGTCCGCATCCACGTTCCGGCTCCTCAAGGTGCGCACAGGGTTTCAAGACAGAGGGTCTCGTCATTAACGGAATAGTAGCCGATGTCAATCAGTTCCCAGTTGTCGGCGCTTCCACCCTTAAAGTCGTCAAAGAAAATAATCTCGTCGGCGATGGCGGAAATTGGCAGTAGAAAATATGCAGCGATAATGCCAAGCAGTGTGGGTATGAATCTGTGATAATTTACAGCCTGATAAGCAGGCACTAATTCCTCCCGAGTGTGCATATGGTAATAAAATACCATGTATAATAAGATTGTCAATTTAAATGGTACATCACAAAGAAATATTGGAAAAGCCAGACCTGAAATATGACCATTTTGAGCCACTTTTAAAATTAAGTCTGTGCTGTGGCCGGAAACTTGAAATGCCTTCCGCCGATCGGAAACTTTCCCCTTACGAAAAGCGGCGAGTCAGTGTCTATGACGACTTCGTCATATTTAAAATCAAGCTGGTCAGGGGAGAAATAGTAATGAACGGACTTTAGATTGTTCGATTCAATTATCCTGGAAAGTGCCCCTGTTAAGTCGAACTGCCGGTGGTAGATTATATCCAGGATATGTAATTGTGAATTCTTTTCTGAGGCGATAAAAATTATCTCATCTTCCTCCAGATAAAACAGGTTGGCCGGATACCGGTTGAGAATATGCCACATGGTGATGAAGTCATAATCGGATGCCCCGAAAAGTTTGGATATTATTGAACGCCTGCTTAGCCACTTCTTTATAAGCTCGAAATCAGCTACAGAATTGATATCGAGCTTCCGCGCCGAGAATCGTCCTTTCGGGATATCTTTAGATTGTATGAATATAACCTCATTATATCGATCAAATCCGAATTTGGGGTAAAACTTAAATGCCTCCTCGCTCGAATACAGAAATATTATTTCAGTCTTGCCTTTATATTTATCGAGAACGTGCTCCATCAATGTCCTCGATAATCCCTGTCTCTGGTATTCCGGTATGGTTCCCACTGTGCCGATCTGAATTCCATCTACTTGTTTGCCATCAACAAAGAGGTTCATTCTTGTGGTGGAAATGTTCGATACAATCCTGCCATCGATCATAATCGAATGAGGGTCATATTCATCTCGCCAGAATCCCTTTTCAAACCAGATTTTAAAATTGAGTCCAGGATAGACTGTCTCGATAAAATCAAAGAAGGCGTTTCTTAAAATATCGTCATCCCTGTAATTTTTATGGATCCTGTAATTATTCATGTTATTTCCCGGCTGCCGTTATCGCAAAAAATCTCTCAAAGATAAGCGCAAACTTGATCTATATAATATATTATATAGTACTAGGGCACAATAAAAAAAGAGGTACCGGTCAGAACCGGCACCTCTCGTTTTATAAATGTCTACTTTGATTACTTAAGTAGCATCATGCGTCTGGCATCGACACCATCTTTGGTGGAGATGCGGTAGAAGTATACGCCTGATGCCTGCTGCGATGCATCCCAGGTAACAGTGTGACGACCGGCAGAGTATTCCTCATCGGCCAGTGTCGAAACATTCTGCCCGAGAATGTTGAAGACTTCCAGCTTTACGTGCGACTGTTCGCTTAAGCTGAAAGATATCTCGGTTGAAGGATTGAATGGATTCGGGTAATTCTGGTCGAGCCCGAATGAAGCGGGGGCCCGGTTACCGTCCACATCTGACTTGGCCGCGAACATACCCATTGCCGGCATAACCTTGAGGCGACGCATCATTTCATTGTCTTCATGCTCGAGGATATGGCAGTGCCATACATATCCCGGCTCGGCAGTGGCATCGAAACTGTAATCAGGTGCGCCATCCTGGGGAGCGAAGCGGGCGATCACAGTCGTCACTTCACCGGGGAGCATGATATAGGTGTCCTTCCAGCCATCTTCTCCCGGTTCAGGCGGCTCCGGCTGCCCGATCAGATATGGAGTAATATCCGGAGCGGGAGCATTCTGACCCGACTGATAAACCTTGGCGTATTTATTTGCCTGGAATTTCTGGCGGCTCATCAACTGGAACTGTACCAGGTGCAGGTGGATCGGGTGAGCATCACCGGTTGTATTGATTATCTTCCAGACTTCCGTGCTGCCCAGTTCCGGAGTCTCGGTTGTGGGAGCATCCCAGGTGGTGTTGTTGAGAATAGCCATAATGGGACCATTGGGCCCCATAATCTCATCAAGCGTTAACTGGCGGGTATTGTCCCAGGTGGTCAGTTTCTCAACATATCCCGGCCCGGGAGTGGCTATCGAGCTGTTGTCCGGAGCGGTGAGTTCAACCACACGGAACTGCATCACCTGGCCGTCGGTCAGCGGATTTACAGTCATACCATTGGGATATGGCGACCGGGCATTGTTGCGCAGAGTAAAGGTTGTTCCCGGCGCGTAGCCTGAGAAGTCGACAATAACGTCACGGCGTTCGCCGGGAGCGATGACGAGTCTTGGCGAGTTTGGATCATTGGGATCTGAAATTAAGACCGGCGCATCCAGGTAGCCGCCGTCGGAACCGATCTGCCAGAAACCGGGGCCGGTCGTATCAGCCACATCTTCCCATATCTCCATTGCATAAAAGCGCGAATTGGAGCCGTTCAGGATCCGGAAACGATATTTGCGGGGCTCAACCTCGAGGTAGGGCCAGACTTTGCCATTGACCAGGATCGTGTTGCCGAAAAACTCCGGCTGCCAGAGCGGATGAATCTCAGGATTATCTCCACCTACTGGATAATGCAGGGAACCGTCGACATTGAACATGCGATCCTGAATTACCATCGGAATCTCGTATTCACCTGAGGGCAGATTGAGGGGATCCTCTATGGCCGGGTCGCGAAGAAGGTAGAATCCGGCTAATCCGGCGTAAACATTGAGACGAGTCAGGCCGAGCACATGATCGTGGTACCAGAGAGTGGTCGGAAGCTGCTCGTTGGCATATTCATAGGTCTCCTTATACCAGCCGGGTCCTGTCTCCGCAAAACCCTGGGTGAACCACGCATCGGGGCCGCCATCGCTCTGGGGCTCAACCTCACCGCCGTGCAGATGAACCACGGTTGGTACACCGGAAGTCCACTCGGCCATGTGCAGAGTAGTATCGATGGCGTAATCCAGAAGATGCGTCATGGGCAGGTTGTTGACCCAGTCCACTGTTACCGGTACGCCGCGCACTGCCTCGATTGTTGCTCCGGGGAATGACGCGGTGGCTTGAGAAATACCATAACCCCAGACTGTCGTAGGCGGGAGCTCGCTGTGAAGCTGCTGACTTACTTCCCACATTCCGATTTCATAATGATTCGGTGCGGCCTGCGGCATCACGCCCGGCACAGGCAGGGGATCCACATATTTTGTAAGTGTAAGCGGATCAAGGGGAACCTGGGCCGAAGCCGCAGTTGTGAAAGCCACAAAAAAGAGGAGAAGAAGCGAAGAACTAAAACTTTTCAAACAACTCAATAGCTGTTTGTTACGCATGGTAGCCTCCTAAGCTCTAATTAAAAATTGGCAGATTCGAATGAACCTGCTGTTGACATGGAAAACAAAACAAATTTTATCTTCTTTTAGTTCCGAGTTCTTCACAAATTCAGAAAATATTTCTCAGGCTGTCGTCAACAGGCAATGATATTAATGATAGTGTATAAAAGAAGACTCATTAATTGATACCTTGACTATTTGTTAATTCCGGAAGCGAATAAGAAAGTGGATCCGATTCACTATAGAGTTAGAGCGCTTTAAGGACGACCATGGTAATGTCGTCCTGTTGAGGCTGTTTTCCGGCATGGGCGCGATTTGTTTTGAAGATGCCGTCTATCATTTGGCGGGCGCTTTGATCTTCATTATAAGCGATATACTGAATCGCTCTCTCAATGCCAAACTGTTCATTGCTCGAGTTCATTGAATCCTCGAGACCATCTGTCGAAAACAGGAGCATTGATCCTGGATCTGAGAATCTGAATTCACTGGAAGTATAGACAGCATCCTGATGTATGCCAAGGGGGATCCCAGTACTTGCAAGAGTCTGGTTTATGCCGCCTGATTTGTCTATCAGATATCCGGGGGTATGTCCCGCGCTCGCGTATGTGAGTTTCTTCGTTCCCGGATCAAGTTGAGAAACAAGCAAGGTGACGAATTCTCCATGTTTAAAGTCCTGGACGAGCAATTGGTTGAGGCTGACTAGGATTTGTGCCGGATCAGTGCAGCTGGATGCAAAAGCCCGTGTGAGAGCTCGTGCCTCTGCCATAAAAAGGGCTGTCCCAATGCCATGCCCGCTGACATCACCTATGGCAATGACCAGACAGCCGTCAGAGGTCTCGATAAAGTCGAAATAATCTCCACCGGTCTCATCAGCAGGGAATGCGTTGGCGGCAATGTCATATCCGGGAACTGTGGCAGTCGTAGAGTAGAAGGTTTGCTGTACCAACCGTGCCAGCTGCAGTTTAGCCTCCTGTTCTTTTTTCTCAATCAGGTCGGTTATGTCTTTCAAAACAGAGACGTAGTGTGTGATTTCGCCTTCTCTTTCCTGCATAGGGGTGATTGTCTGGCGTGCCCAGTATGATTCGCCCGACTTTTTCCTGTTCTTGATCGTGCAATAAAAAGGCCGTCCCGCAGATATTTCGGTCCACAGCTTGCGGTAAAACTCCTGACCATGCTCTCCGGATTTAAGGACGCCCGGAGTCCTGCCGATTACCTCTTCCCGGGTGAATCCAGTCGTCTTTTCAAAAGCCGGATTCACGTATTCAATTATGCCGTCTCTGTCGGTTATCAGAACGCTGTCCGCTGTCTGATTCAATGCAGAAGAGAGCCTCTTGTAAATCAACATCTTGTCGCGCAGCCGCTGGCGATCGGTGATGTCACGATACTGCCATATGTGTATATGCGAATCCGATGACCCAAACACGGGAATATAGTCGCGTTGGAAGCTCCGACCATCCAGGAATCGAATTTCCTCATTCAAAACCACATTCTTTTCGTGCATTACTTGATTGATTCGCCCAATGAATCCCTCCGGGTCGTGACACCGCGCTGCCAGCAGCCAGTTATATTCCGAGCAATCGCGGCCAATAAGATCGGCCTGTTGCGCCGATATACTAAACATCTCACAGAAAGCCTGATTAACCCGTTGAATTCGCCTATTCTCATCCTCTACCAGAACGCCTGCCTGCTGGTTCTCAATCAACGCAGACATCTGCATCGAAATCGAATCCGGATTCTCTTCCGCGATTCTTTGTTTGGAAACATCATGGAAAACTATCATTCCGCCACGTAGAAACCCATCCTCATCTTTTAATGGTCTACCGCTTATAATAATCCACAGACCCGAGGGATTGGCTTGATTCTTGATGTATATAAGCTCATCATCGATTTTATCCCCCTGAATAGCCTTTACCAAAGGAAACCGGTCTGACGAATAAGGTGTGAGTTTGTCCGGGAAATAGCATCCCTTTAAAAGCGACGATTTTGCGGAATCCATATCGGCGGCGCTGATGCCCAGCATGCGCTCGGCGGCTTTGTTAAAAACAAGCAATCTGCCATCCAGGTCGGCCGCGACAACGCCGTATGGAATATTATCAATGGCAAAACTGAGAATGTCTATTGCGGTTGATCCTGATGTTTGATGCATATCGGCGATTCATCCTTACTTTCTGGATTGCCCTGGTGATTAATAATCCACTCCTGAATTCGGTAACGGTTTAGAAATCTTCGGTCGCGGCGCCTGCTGCTGTGTTCCAGAGAATCAATAAGAATAAGTAATTGTAGTCGGACTTCCTCATACCCGTGAGAAGCTTAATGTGGTACATATTTATGTTAGTCTTTATCTGTATCGGCAACCTTTTACTCAAAAAACAGAAATTGATCATAAAAGTTTTAAAACGCAGGAAAAAAATGATTCAGGATCGCAGCATCTGATGCACAGAAAAAGCTAACTGATTGAGTGGAATTGGATAAGGTTCTTCATCAAAGTGTATTCGCGAGTCAAGATTAGCCTGGAGATGAAAAAAATGTTCTCGCTTCGTCGGCTAAGCGAATGAAAAAGAGTTTGCAGGCTTGATTCCCTTATATTTGAGGTCGAGATGGATGATTTTTACGAAATTTCGTAATTTGCCTGAAATGAAGGAATAAAATCTGAAATATATAAACTTCGCTCCGGAGAATTGACCGCAATTATAATGATCCATAATATATCCGGGTACATATAGATGATTTAATGTTTGCAGGGTCGGGAAAGGTTGGCAGACTTCGCAGATAGCCTTAAGGTCACTTCCTTAATAATATGCATCGATTAACCTAATTATTTTTCATTTATCTACATTTTTTCCTTGACAATAAGATAACGATGATTAATATAGGACTAAATTAATCTATGATTATAATAGTCGGGATAATTTTGATCTTATATTGAGACGTGAAGATGAACTTAGATACTAAAGGGGAATCGCAGATGAGGGACCTGCCCGCTACATTGAGCAGGGGGCAAAATTATTACCTGCATAAATAGGATTCCTGGTGCGCCGCACATCGGCGGCGGGAGATATACAGCTATCGTCTCATCATTTTCAGATTAGGCATATTTTTTTTTGAGGTACTTATCACTGATTTCTGCGCGATTTAAAAGCAGAGTATAATTGTATGGAATTATTCGAGAATACTATCTGGCAAGATACTTATCATCCAAAAATCAACACCAGAAAGGAGGCGGCTAATTATGCATGCTTACTCACAAGAGAATCATCATTAAAACATCCAGAGTCGAAAGGAGGGCTATTTGTTTCTATTCTCTTCTCTTAGAAATGGATCGCAGGGAAAACAACTCTAACGTTTAAACTTTTGAAAGGAAGTGATTATGAAGTCTCTAAAATCTAACGACTTCCAACTTTTCAGGACATTTCTGCTGGTCGCCATAATTGTGACCTTCGGCATCAGCAGTTCTGCTTTTGGTCAGGCGACCAGCATTACTTCCACGGGCTTTCGCGCCAGTGAGGGTGGCGGAGGTGCCTTAACAACCGTATGGACTACCGGAAACCTTGGCAATACCTGGTCTGAAGGTGAATGGGTGCCATATCAGCTGATCATCGAAAATGTGCAGACTGATTATCCCAATATGGATGGTTTTCCAAACATCGTGATGTCGTATGACTTTACAACCAGCGGCGACAGATTTGTGGACCTGGTCCGCAGCATTCAGGCTGGTGAATTTACCCTGACCGATGCTCAGGGTTGGGTGGATAACAGCGGTAGTGCCTATCCCATGACAACCCGTGAGGAAATCGAACAGGCTCAGAATGATTTTGGAAATGTGGCCCCTCTCGAGAATGAGTGGACAGGTTTTAATCTGTTAAACCTTCCGGATTCTCAGATGAACAGGGCCCCTGATTTGTCTATCGGCACACCGACAGATGCTGAGAGGACCTTCTACATAACCAAAGATGATCTGCTTAATGCCGGTATAGATCCGACCACGGATACTATTGTTATTTATTACCAGCTGCATGAATCCCGTACATTCATCTGGCAGAATTCATTGCAGAGATTTTACAGTGATGACTATACCCCGGGTGCCGAGGCTGACGGTTGGGGCGGCTATGTTTATGCTATCCCACCGTTTGATACAGACTCTCGTCTGGGCTCCGGATATGTTCCCGGTTCCTCAGGCCATATCGAGGTCGAGTTTGGCGGCGGCGCCAAGACCGTTCCGATTCCGATTCCGGAGCAGCTTCCCGGCGCGGTTAGCGGTTTGAAATGGTCCGATGCTAATGGCAATGGTATCCAGGACGGCTCCGAACCTACCCTTTCAGGTTGGAGGATTTACGTGGAAGGCGAGCTTGAGGGCATACCATTTTCATCCAGTGTATTAACCGACGGGCTGGGGGAATATTCGTTCCCCAACCTGACCTCGGGCGTAACCTGGACAATTTATGAGGATGCGCAGCAGGAAGTTCCCATGACCACGGGTTGGACGCAGACATATCCGGAAATAGGCGATATGGTTGGTCTGGGAACTGGTGCGGCCATTCCGCCTAATCCGGATTACGGTGCTGTTGGCTGGGAGGTTCATCTCACAGAAGACATACCTGACCAGGGAGATCTGAATTTTGGCAACAAGCAGTGTGAGGTTGCGATCACATGTCCGCCTGACGTCCAGATCGACTGTACCGAGAGCACCGATCCCTCAAATACCGGCAATCCTGTAGTGGAGGGCAATTGTCCGCCATTTGATGTTACCTATGAAGATACCCAGACGCCCGGTTCCTGTCCGCAGGAATACACAATAACCAGGCTCTGGATTGTTGTCGATGCCAGCGGCATGTCCGACAGCTGCGAGCAGATCATCAGTGTCAGTGATGAGACTCCTCCCGTTATAACCTGTCCGGCCGACTTGGTCTTTGAATGCGATGCAGTGGGTGACTTTGGTTCTGCCACGGCTACCGACGATTGCGGCCAGGTCAATGTTGAGATTGTGAATCGCGACTCGATCCCCGGCGATTGTGCCCAGGAGTACACACTGGTACTTACCTATAGAGCCACCGACGAGTGCGGTAACTTCTCAGAGTGCCAGCAGACAATCCAGGTTCAGGATACTACCCCGCCCATGATTGCTTGTGCAGACGACCTGACATTTGAGTGTGACGCGGTTGGTGACTTTGGTTTCCCGACAGCTACAGATAATTGTGATCCTGAGGTCGATATAGTCCTGGATAGCCGTGATTCAATCCCCGGCAATTGTGCGCAGGAATATCAGCTTGTGCTTACTTATATCGCCTCTGACGATTGCGGCAACGCAGACACTTGTGCGCAGACTATTACTGTTCAGGATACCACGCCTCCAGTGATTGCCTGTGCAGACGATCTGACATTTGAGTGTGACGCGGTTGGTGACTTTGGTTCCCCGACTGCCTCAGACAATTGTGATCCTGAGGTCGATATAGTCCTCGACAGCCGTGATTCAATCCCCGGCAGTTGTGCACAGGAATATCAGCTGGTGCTTACCTATATCGCCTCTGACGATTGCGGCAACGCAGACACTTGTGCGCAGACTATAACCGTTCAGGATACAACTCCGCCGGTCATAGTATGCCCGCCTGATATCTCATTCAACTGCGATGTTGGGGATCCGGGAATGGCCACGGCGAGTGACAACTGTGATCCTGACGTTGAGATAACATTTGAGGACGACACGACCTCGATCGACTGTCCTCTGCAGATAGTCCGTACCTGGACAGCGACAGATGACTGCGGCAACTTTGCCAGCTGCACTCAGAATATCGAGGTTGTTGACGAGACTCCGCCGGTCCTTGTCGTTCCGGATGATCTCAATCTTGAATGCGGCGATGATCGAAACTTCGGCAGCGCCACCGCGACTGATAATTGTGGAGCTGAGCCCACGGTCGGAATCGTCGATCGTGACTCAATCCCCGGCGAATGTGCCCAGGAATACATCCTGATTCTTACTTACAGGGCGACTGATGCCTGCGGTAACACTACCGAGGACCAGCAGACCATCACGGTCGAGGATACGACTCCGCCTGTGCTGACCTGTCCGGAAGATCGCACGTTTGAATGTGATGCGGTTGGCGACTTTGGATATCCTTCAGCCTCAGACGACTGCGGCGAGGTAACCATAGAGCTGACAAGCCGTGATTCATTACCTGGCGATTGTCCGCAGGAATACACATTGACCTTGAACTATTCAATCGCAGATGAGTGCGGCAATACGGCCTCCTGCACGCAGGTGATTACCGTCGAGGATACCACCCCTCCGGAGATCTTCTGCGCGGATCAGGATACAATCGACTGTGAGGAAGAGCTAATCTTCACACCTCCAACCGCAGAAGACAATTGTGATCTCTCCCCGTCAATCGTGGAAGTCTCGGTTGATACTCTCCCGGGACCGGGTGACGGCGAATTCACATATACCAAGACCTGGTATGCACTTGATGAGTGCGGCAACCAGTCTGCAGAATGTTCGCAGACAATCATCAGGCTCTCCTGTGAGCAGGATTTCTGCACCTTCACTATGGGTGGATGGGGCAGCGATTGTCCGGATTCGCAGGTTGATGATCCATTCTCGACCCAGCCCGGATGTATCCGTGATCATTACTTTGATGTAGTCTTCCCGGATGGCGTCTATATTGGCGATCCGGCCGGAAACTATGCAGTCTGGGATAATCCCTCTGCTGTTGCGGCCTACCTGCCTGCAGATGGAACACCTGGTTATCTCAGCAATCCATTAACCAATCCAACGTATACTCCAGCCGGAGTTCTGGGCGGTCAGTTGCTGGCCCTGAAGATGAACAGAGAGTTCTCCTGCGAGGGTATATTCTATGATCTGGCCCTGCTCGATGTTATCGCCTGTTTCGGCAGCTATGTGATTCCTGACAGCTGCGGCGGACCCTTCGCGGGCCTGACCGTAGACCAGTTCATCGTCCTGGCAGACCAGGTTGTGGCCGGAAATACCGGTATGCTCGATCCATATGGCGCAAGCCTTTCGGATCTCAATTTCACAGCAACCTGTCTGAATGAGTTCTTCAATAACTGCGATGATGAAGATGATTATGTTATCTTCTCCGCTCCTGTCAACGTGAAGCAGGTACCGGAACAGTTCTCGCTCGACCAGAACCGTCCGAATCCGTTCAACCCGGTAACAGAGATCAGCTTCGCTCTGCCTGAGGCCGCTAATGTGACTCTCGAAGTCTTCAACATTAGAGGTCAGAAGGTCGCGACCCTGGTTAATGATTACAGGGATGCCGGAATCCATACGGTAACCTGGAACGGCTCAAACGTGGCCAGCGGTGTTTACTTCTATCGACTGACTGCAGGACAGTTTGTCGAAACCAAGAAGATGATACTGCTCAAGTAGCCAGTTAATGTATGATTATGTGAAAGCATGATCATGATAAATAAGCCCGGCGGCAGGTTGTAAGCTTGTTCGCCGGGCTTTTGTTTTGTATCGATTAATGAGGATTGGCGATTTTACCGGTGTAAACCGAGACGATAAACCAGCCCGCCGCTGACACCGTATTCGGTAACGTGTGCCGACCAACCGATGCGCCAGTTGATATCGAGCGCGAAGTGATTGCTGATGCCAACCCGGTTGCGTTGAATGAAGCCGATCTGGTAATACGGTCCGAATCCAAGTCCGTAACTTGATCTCATCCGTTGACTCAATGGTACAGATATGGATAGATCATAAAGCCCCCCTCCTGATACCTGGGGTGATGATTCCATGACACTGAACTTTACGTTGACTCCCCGCATCGAGCCGACTCTCACATGCCCTGAGACATGCCTTGTCTTCTCGATTTTTCCGTCCCTGAATCTTGATGGCACATCTCCAAAAACATATCCCAGGCCCATTCCGACATAACGGGTCTCAAAGCTGATGCAAGGATTGATATAGCTGAAGGAATAGTTGGGCAAATATATAATGCTATCATCATAGTGCACATCGCGCGTCATCAAATTCAAGTCCGTCCTCCAATAGCCGCCTCGGACTCCTACTACCACGGGTAAATTCGAGCGCAAGGGCGGTTTCCAATAGACTTCACCGGAAACATCGACAAAATCGCTGCCCGCCGCACCTTCAATATCATTCCCGCCTTCCAGGGCCTGGCAGCCGGTAATCACTGACGCTACCCGCCCTCCGCCGCCATGAATGCCGACCTGAAAATCAGTCGAGTCGGGGTCACCCTGGTACAGGCCCACAGGCAGAAGCGCCAAAGCGCCGCAGAAGAATCCTCTGAATATTTTCTTAAATAACATATCGATGCTCAAAAGAAGGATAGCCAGAAAAAAAATGAAGTCAATATTAAAATCTTGTGCCGGGATGACAGTGGTGTATAAATAAATTTCAGAGATATGACAAGGGGCTTTCATTTAGCCAATGCTCAACCGAATTATCCACCGCAGGTAGCATCTATCCAGACCTGGCTGATGTTTGAATAACGATTCAGTTATGTAAGTAGATGAATCACAACTTCTTATCTAATAGGATATGCTGCTTGGCTGAATGGCATGCAGTTTGTTTGGTAATATCGCAGGAGAGAGTTATGAGAGTTTTATTGATATATCCAGACACAGATCCCCTCTCGATCATTCCCAGCGGACTGATCAACATCGAGCCGTTGGGTCTGGAGTACCTTGCAGGTGAACTGAATGATCATGATGTCACTATTCTCGATATGAAAATAGAAAGACACTGGCGAGAAGCTATAGATAACTTTCGCCCTGATATTGTCGGTATTACCGGGACAGTGGTACACACTCATCGCATTCTATCGATACTCGATTATGTGAAGCAGATTCTTCCAGAGGCAATCACGATAGTAGGGGGGACCCATGCATCTCTGGTACCCTCTGATTTTTTCAGGCAGCAGGTAGACATTGTTATCCCGGGTAAGGATTCGGCTGTCTTCCGAAGAGTCGTAGAATCCATCGATAGAAAGCGCTCTCTTTACGAGATCGCAGGGATTATTATTCGGTCAGACAATGGTTGGAAGAAAACTGCTCCATCTGAGCTATTGCGCAATCTTGATAGTCTTCCTATACCCCGGCGTGATCTGACTGCGCAGTATCGCACAAGGTACCACCACTTAGTCTGGAAGCCTGTGGCGCTGATGGTTACCTCGGTCGGGTGTCCGCATGGCTGCAGTTTCTGTCCCTGTCCGGTTCTTACGGGACGTAAGGTGTTACGCAGGTCACCGGAGCTGGTGCTGGAGGAACTGCGGCAGATCGATGAACCGTATGTGTACATCGGCGACGATAATCTCTTTTATGATCATCACCATGCTCGAAGAATCGCTCAGCTCATCGAGGGGGAGGGGCTGAAAAAGCAATATTATGTTCTCGGGCGGGCGGATGATATTGTAAAGCACCCGGAATTGATCGAGAGGTGGGCTGCAATCGGTCTCAAAAAAGTATTTCTCGGCTTGGAATCACCCGGCGACGACGAAATCAAGGCGCTCAATAAGAGGGCCACTGTGGCCGGAAACAACCGGGCAATCGAGATTCTGCACTCAAACAATATCGATCCACTGGGAGCATTCATCGTCGACCCGCGCTATACCAGGGCCGATTTCGACCGTATCCTGGAATACATGGATCGTATGCGCATATATTACTTCGAGTTTACAGTTCTAACGCCGTTCCCGGGGACCAAATTCTATGAGGAGGTTAGGGATGGTTTAGTATCTCATGACACGCGCCTTTTCGACCTGGCGCACAGTCTTTTCCCAACTTGTCTCCCGGCAACAGATTTTTATCGTGAATTCCATCGGCTGCATCGGCGTGCCGCCAGCCTTCGACGTGCGCTTTGGATTCGTCCCGTAGTCTCACCTTTTCGGAGAATGGCTTTCGTACCCCAGGCAACGCAGGTGGTGGAGTTGTTTTTCTCGGCGCGGCGGGCTTATCGGCAGATGCAGCGAGCTGATGTGATTGGCACAAATAATGTTTTTTATAATAAGAATCGGCCCAAAAAAGCCGGATTCGCCACGTCCCGCATCCATCACGGAGTAGAGGAATAAGCTGAATCCTTGTCTCGATCAAAAATTGAGGGAACTGATCCCAATCCACCATGTTTTGATATGAACATTATTTATGAAGGAGGAGACTATTGCAGAAGCATATTATCCTCGGGCTCGGATTTGTGCTCTTATTCTCACTAATTCTCCCGGGATGCGAAGACAACGGCTTGGCTCCGTATGAACCGGAGATTAACAATGCTCTGGACAACTTTCAGTTTCAGGCCACCGGTATGACTGACGTGGATTATTCCGAAGCGTTTGTATGGGTGAATAGCGGCGATAGCGCCACAGTAGATCAATCCCCCAGTGAAGGATTGAGCGGAACTGCCACTCTGATCATTTTTGACGCTGATGGTACGCGGGTATATTCCGGTGATCTTTCTGATGACGGTACATTCAACACCGCCGCCGGAACATCCGGTAACTGGATCATCCGGGTGAATTTTGCAAATGTCACGGGGACAGTAAATTTTCGTGTGCAGATGGCTGATTAATGTATCGGGGTGCTTTGGAAATCGGGAAGAGCTGATCCTTTCCGACCAGCTCTTTCATTGCCCTTGGTTGATCAATTTGAATTTTATTATCCCTATAATCACGGTAGATTGCGTGCATTACTGGCCCCTGCCGTTCCGGCATAATTAAGTGCTTGACAATAATTAAGTAATACTTAGATTGGGGCGGTAGGTTTATATTAGTCAATATCACCTGCATAGATGGACTTATTTTAATTCAACTATTCTCAGGAGGGAATTATGACAACTCAATCACTGCGAATGTGGGGAATAGTGCCTCTCAGTCTCTTGCTGTGCCTTGGGATTATAATGTTGGCCTGCGGCGGTGACAGTCCCGCCGGACCTGACGATATGGCTGACATGAACACTTATATGAGCAGCCTTCCCGCCTGGGACGAGTTTTGCCCGCCTGTAATCGACTCGGATGCCCCGACCGGTGAGACGGTGGAGAATCTGGACATGGGACAGGGGCTCTTCTGCCACACTACTCCCTGTTCAATAACCGAAACGCCTGAACAGGTTGTGACTTACGGTACTTTCTCCAATATCCTCTGGCTGGGAGGACTGATTCAGGGTGACACCTATGCGGGCGGCCTGGGATCAATGGAAGAGTTGCCGATCCGTCAGCGTGCCCCTCTGACCGTCGGTGTAAACCTGCTGCATGGCGACAGCGTCAGCACGGTGGTCCAGGACCCGGATGCAGCCTCGGTCGGGCAGGCAACCAGCAATCTTATAGCCATAGCGATGAATAGTGGATTTCAGGCCGGATCAAGCGTCTATTTCACTCAAAAGGAAATGTATTCTCTTGAACAGGCGATGTTGAGTCTCGGCCTATCAGCCAATTACATGGGAACAGAAGTAAGAAACAAGTTGGACCTCACCGCTGTAAAAAAGAAGAACACATTGACTGCATATTTCAAGCAATTCATGTTTGAGACTTACATTGTTCAGCCCCAGACGCCCTCGGAATTCTTTTCCGCCGAATTTACACCCGAACGTCTTGAAGAGCAGGTCAATACAGGGAGTATAGGTCCGGACAATTTACCCGTCTATGTCTCGCGCATACAGTGGGGCCGAATCATGCTGCTCACCATGAGCTCGGATTCGTCATATACCGATATGAAGAATGCCTTAAAAGCCACCCACCCCGCATTCAGTATAGATTTGACCGCCAAGTACGAGCATATTCTATCGACCTCGGAGATGGAGGTTGTCACTTTTGGCGGTGATGATGCCGATGCTCTGGGTCTGATCAGAAGCGGCAATATTGAAAGCTACTTTACCCAGTCTCCTGATTTGTCAACTGCTTTCCCGATCGCCTACGCTCTCAACAACCTGGCCGACAATTCGCCGGCCAAGGTGGGAGAAACGACCGAATATGAGGTCAAGGAATGCACACAGATAACCACAGCCTATTACACTGACTGGAATCAGTGGAGGGATGCTTTTTCTGTAATACAGGACAGCTCCGACAATAAATTCTTTGAGACAAATGCGGAGAATATCTATAAGTCTGATGAAGTTGACTGGATTCCGGGGAGCAATAGTCACCTGGTAACAAATATCCTCACCTTTGCCCCTGCAAATACCGGCTACGACTTCACATTTTACCTGAAAACTCTGCAGGATGGATGTCCATATCCGCTTACTTTCAATGATTCTGAGTTCAGCGGTGCGACTAATCTGCTTAGCATTGGCGATGTGGATAATTGCCAGTACGATGCCTTTGAAATCGGAGTCTCCAACTTCCTTAATGACAGTTATGTCTTTGCCGTTGGCATCTATGTCGGGGATAACGGCGTTTCATCAGACGAAAAACTGGAAATATTTTACCATGACCGGAAGATTGAGGAAATTCCTTATAGCCAGATGCCCAGCGGCGGTCTGAGTTTCATGGGAATAGTTTCGACCATACCGATCACGAAAATAAAATTCACCGAGGGATATGACGGTGACGATATTTATGTTAAAGACTTTTGTTTTGGAGTTGCCTATCGCAGATAGATTGAAATTGTAAATTATAATCGAATTCTAAAAAAAAGCGGAAACATCAGGTTTCCGCTTTTTTGTTATCTCGAATCTGATCGAAGCACATGTATGAGATGTCCCAACCAATTTACTTATTGCCATATACAACCTCCAGGAGGGGACATTTTCTTTCGCTGGAATCTTTATGTGCGCTGGCATGTATTGCCGCGATGGCCCGGTCAGCATTTCGGAACAGATGGTCTTCGCCGATTTTATAATACAAATAGGTTCTGCGCATGGTATCCAGGACATGATCGTTGAGCCCGCTAATGGACAAATCGTAACCCGCCTCGCGCAACCGGTCGGTCAGGTGCGAGAGCATGTCCTCGCCCGAAGCATCAAGTTCGTTGATACCATTTCCGACTATCAACACATGCCTTAATTCGGGCATGCAGGCGACGACATCCAGTACCTGCCGCTCGAGATAATTGACGCTGGCAAAGTACAGCGAGCCATTGTAGCGGATCACCGCGATATGGCGGCACTGTGCCAACCCGAAGCGTTCAAGATTTCGATATGTTCCATCAGGATGTTTCGATAGCATGGCGATATTGGGACGCATACCGCGCAACAGGAATAAAATTAAGGACAATCCCACACCGATCAGAATCCCTTTATCGAGATGGGGCGCGAAGGCCAGAGTGCAAACGAAGGTTATGATGCTTATGACGCCGTCATATTTTTGAGCCTTCCAGGAGTGTATAAAACCGCTGACGTTAATAAGGCCGATTACCGCCATCATGATGATCGCCGCGAGAACCGATTGGGGGAGATGGTACAGAAGCGGCGTGAACAAGAGCAGGGTGATCATCACAAAAATACTGGAAATTACGCTTGACAGGCCCGAGACGGCGCCGGACTGTAGATTTACTGCCGAACGAGAGAAAGAGCCTGATACCGCATAGCTTTGACCAAAGCATCCAACAATATTGGCGGCACCCTGGCCGATTAATTCCTGGTTGGGATCAAGCCTTTGTCCGGTTCTGGCAGCCATCGCCTTTGCAATCGATATCGCCTCCATGAATCCCAATAGAGAGATGATTACGGCCATGGGGAACAGATCGATCATTACTTTAAAATCGAGCTGGGGCTTCTTGAATCCGGGCAGCCCTGCGGGAATTTTGCCTACCACAGCTCCTCCGCCCACGAATGTCAGGGACGACATGTCGAGTTTGCCATTCCCGACTTTGAGCTGCCAGTCGCGGTGACCATATTCCCTCTGCGGCAGCAGATTTTCCGTATTACAGAACACCAGGCTGCCATCGGGATTTTCGCTGGCTTTGAAAAAGCTCTCCCTGAGCAGACTGCGGTCATGTTTGACCTTCTCTTTCAATTCGTTAATCTCGACATTGAGAAGCGATATCTGGTGCTGCAGGTTTAGAATATGAGGTGAATCCTCGCTATATTCCTGTTTCATGCTATCCAGTTCGTCGCGCAGTAAAAGCCTTTTCTGAGATCGGAGTTTAATGTCAGTCAACGCACCATTATAATCCTGAATCAACTCTTTGGTTCTCTCACAAAGCAGGTTTTCTCCCGCAGTATTGTAATTGTGCTCGAAGCCGATTGCCCAGGAGATGATAGTTGTGATTATAACCGCAACCAGCACATATGGTATTTTGGGGCTCATACGTTTCAGGCCGATCATTATGGCGAAAGCCAGAATTGCCAGAACCAGAGTGGGCCAGTGGGTATGAGCAAGCGCAGCCTCGACCACGTTGTAAACGGTCATATAGTGATGTTCCGCCTTGTCCACGTTAACTCCGAACAGCTTGGAGAGTTGTGATGTGGCAATGATGATGGCGGCGGCATTGGTAAAGCCATTGACAACGGGATGGGACAGAAAATTGACCACCAGGCCGAGCCTGAATAGTCCCAGCAAAAATTGAAATATACCGACCAGAAGAGCCAGAAGTATGGCATAAGCTATGTAAGCTTCACTTCCAGCGGTAGCAATAGGCTCGAGGGCGGTAGCCGTCATCAACGAAACAACAGCGACCGGTCCAGTGGCAAGCTGACGGCTGGAGCCGAACAGGGATGCAACCAGCGGGGGGAGAAAGGCCGCATAGAGACCATAGTATGCCGGCAGCCCCGCCAATTGCGCATAGGCCATGGATTGCGGAATAAGCACCAGGGCCACCGTAAGACCGGATACAAAATCCGCCCTCATGAAGGGCAATGAATATCCCTTAAACCACGCAAGAAAGGGGAAGATACGCTGCAGCAACGGAGATTTTCCCTGGCTGTCGCAAATATTATTAGCAGGCTGCTTAACCATTGCCGAATCCGGTTGTTAAATTTTCTCCTGACTTCGCAGCCCGACTGATTCGGGCACGTAAATGCACTTTTAGCGTATGATCTTTATTTATCAACTCAGAATCTCATCCTCACATATCAAGGAAAAGCAAACAGATTAATCCTCGAAAAAATATTGTCTCACGGTTTGCTTTTACCATCCCTTGGATTTCAGAATTTTCTTGATCTCATCCTCACTGCGCTTTTCCACAATCAACATTCTGTCCGTTTCAGCCTCTTTGATTTTGGCCATCAGCTTATCGATGTTGGCGGGCTTTTCCAGGAAATCTTTGGCCCCCAGCTTCACTGCCTCGACACTCTTGTCAATGGAAGCGTGCCCTGTAAGAAGAATTACCTGAAGATCAGGTTTCTCGGCCAGCAGGTTTTTGAGGGTTTCGATACCATCCATACCGGGCATCGCCAGATCAAGAAAGATGGCGTCATAAGTAACTTCATCAATTTTCTTGAGGGCCTCCTCACCGCTGTTGGCTGAATCCACCTTCAAACCCCGCGACTCCAGACGTTCAGATAGGGTCCTGGTAAATTCAACCTCGTCATCAATCAGTAATACTTTTGTTTCAGCCACCCGGGGCCTCCTTATTACAGCTCAAATTGCAAAAAATCATCTCTTTATGTTAATTCTACATATACAAATCTGCGGCTTAACAGTCTCCGTCTTTAGTTTGTCTGACCGGCATGGTCAAGATAAATAAAAATTTACTGTCCTCTTTTCTGGATTGCAGATTCCAGCCCTGAGCTGCTGCCAGCTCTGTGACCAGCTCAAGTTCATCCCGCTCAGGTCCCTGATCCGGTATATCTGAGCAGGTCACATTTATACTATAACAGTCAGCCTGCTTTTGTACTCCAAGACTGACGGTTGCACCTTCCTCACCGGAGTTTAAAAGCATCCGGCCGCATCTGAATATCAAATGCTGAAGCTCAAAAGGGCTGGCGGTACAGCGCAGCTCCGCCGGGGAAGGCTCGAAGCTGAGATTAATTCTTTTCATATCAGCCAGCCTTTGCATGAGCCCGATAAGGTTCCGAAAAGTCTCGTTTAAATCGAATTCGATCAGGTCATAGTCCGCAGAATGCGCAAATTTATTGAGCCTCTTAATTATCTTTTCACCGCGGCTCACCTGTTTGGAAAAGCGCTCATGCAGACTTTCGAGCCTCTCGCTTTCGATTACCTGTCCCTGATCCGCAGAATACCTCATATCATCCAGCAAACCGGTCAATTCATTGATGATCGCAATGACATTCATTATTTCATGGGTGACGCTGGCGGTTATCGATCCAAAAAATGCCAGACTTTGGGCTCTTGAGTCCGGTTGATCCGTGCTGCTCATGATACTGCTACTCTCTAATCCCAACTGCGGTTTTGATCTTGTCTGTCAGGAGGTCGATATTGATCGGTTTTACCATATAGTCGAAGGCTCCCTCGGCCATGCCCCGTTCTCCCTCCTCAGTCGAACCGTGCCCGGTCATCAGTATGATTTTAATATCCGGCTGCAATTTCAGCATCATCTTCATAACCTCGATACCGTTAATCTCCGGCATTTTAACGTCTATGACCGCCACATTGTAGCTTTTCTGTCCTATTTTCTTAATAGCATCGGCTCCGCTCAGAACCGCATCGGCATGATAGCCTCGGAATTCAAGCCGATCGGCGAGGGTGGAGACCAGTTCCTCTTCATCATCGACCAGTAAAATGTGCAGATCAGCCATATTTACTCCTCGGCAAAAGATGCCTCGATTGGAAGTGTGACAGTGAAAGTTGTCCCTTCACCCAATTCGCTTGTGGCGCGGATCTGCCCGCCCAGTTTCTGCACGATCCCGTATGTAATCGACAGACCCAGTCCCGTGCCATGCTCTTTCTTGGTGCTGAAAAATGGTTCGAAGATTCGCTCCAGGTCCGGCTTTGAGATTCCGCGTCCTGTATCTCTTATTGTAACATCAATTTTATTGTCTTTTCGTAATTCGATGTCAATATCTATCTTGCCCCCCTCCGAGATTGCATCGATGGCATTATTTAAGATATTTAGAAAGACCTGCTGGAGTTGTCCCCTGTCACTTCTAATTCCGGGAAGATTCTCTGGAAAATTTGTATTGATCTTTATATTGCGATGGAGAGCTTCCTTTTCCAAAAATCCAAGCACCTCGGTGATCAATTCCCGTAGATCCAGTGTTTCAATTTTTGTCTCCATCCGCTTGGCGAAGCCAAGAAGCCGATGGGTAATTCGGCTGCAGCGCTCCACATTTCTGAGTATGGAGTTTACGCTTTTAGTGACTTTCTCACGCATCGGAAAATCATTTGACACCGAGAGTACATCATTTACCATACCGGCATTTTCATTTATAATTGCCAGCGGGTTATTAATCTCATGGGATACTCCCGCGGCGAGCCTGCCGATAGAAGCCATCTTGTTGGTGTATTCAACCTGGTGCAGAACTTTACAACGATGCATGTCCGCCTCACGGATTTTGTCAACCATATGAGAAGAGCCCCAGATAACCACGATCAGGATCAGGATTATGCTGATTCCCAAAAACCAGATAAGATTGTTGCGCAGTGTCAGCCAATTCTGCATGAATGCTTCCGGCTGGATTACCTCTATCAGGATGAAGGGCGAATTTTCTATGAACGCATAGCCCAAAATATATAAATTACGGGCCGAATCCTTTTGCTCCACCACCTCGCTATGCGGAGAGTACGGAGGTACCGGAATCGGTGATTTTTCCAGGATAGCTCCATGGTCATTTGAGGGGGTCTGCAGGATTCCGGCTTTATTGATCAGAAAAGCGTCGCTTGTGGGACGAAGAATTTGAGACACGATCTTGCGATACAGCATATCACTGTCGATCGTGGCTCGCAGAACATAGTAATCCCCTTCTGTCTTCTCGTGAAGGACTGCGATCACAAAATGCGGCAGGTCGCGGTAGCCCAGGAAGACATCGCTAACATAAACGCCCTTTATGCTGACCTCATGAAACCAGTCCTGGTCACTATAATTCTTGCCCTCCAGTTTATATGGCCCCACGTAGGCCACCTGGTTACCTCTCGAGTCGATCAGGCTGAGATCGACGAAACCGTCGATTGATTCCTTCAGATGCCTGAGAGTGTTGGCCAATTTATCATGATCATAAAGCTCCTCGTAGTTTTTTTCTTTGCTGATCAGGTCCAGTGCGGCCCGGCGCTCCTCGATGAATGATTCCAGCGAGCGCTTGGTATTGGAGGTCTGCCGGGAAATCGGGTAGATCAAATCGGCTTTCAGAGCTTTTTGATATTGATGGGAGTTGATGATTGTCATGATTATCAGGGGGGTGATGGCAACCAGCGCGGTCAGCAGAATCGAATACCTTTTCAAACGGCGATAACGAAAGCGCCCTTCTTGAAAAAAATCATCTTCGTCGGATGAGTAATCCAGGTCCTTTTTGTGCCATTCCTCGGAAAGTTTCATACCACACTCAAAATCGAATTTAGAAGCACTTCCTTGACTCGAAGGCTCCTCAGGGAATCTTAGAATACTACGAAATCAAAAGCATTATTCCGTAGTTTCATCAGATTGCTTTGACAGGTTTACTTTTGCGTAAGCCTTTTTCATTGTCTCTGCCAGAACATCTATATCAACCGGTTTTTCGAGATATGCAAAAGCACCCAGTTCCAGGGCGCGCTGCCTCTCCCGTTCCGAACCATGCCCGGTCAAAATGATAATTTCCGTTTCGGGATGATCCCGCTTGGTGCGGCGCAAGACCTCTATCCCGTCAATCCCGGGCATCTTCAGGTCCAGTACCATTACCTCGGGTGCATCCTTTTCCACGACCGATAATGCCTCTTCGCCATTATAGGCTACAGACGACTTTATCTGGCGGCTCTGGAGCCTTTCCGAAAGGGTCTGCACAAATTCCACCTCATCGTCAACAAGCAAGGTCTTTTTGGGCACACCCAGCTCGACAGGGGGATAGGTCGCAGGCATTCTGAATTTGGGGCCGATTTTGAACTCGACCTCCTCAACACCCGGGACCTTTTTGGCTATCTTACGTAGCTCGTCCTTATGATGCTCAAGACGCATTACATATTTTTTCAGTGTTATAATTATTTTACCGTTTTCGGCTGAAACATCGACATTTTGCTTTTTCTCCACCATGAGGAGCTTAACCTGTGCCGCCAGAATGAAATCCTCTATAGCCTTTTTCGATTCGGGCGTGGTCTTGACAACATCCTTCCGGGCATTCTCGATTATCAGTGCCACAGCATCATTTACCTTTAAGGTATGCATGGGCAAAATTATATCATGCAGAGATTCATCCCAGGGCACTACATTATAGAGGTAATTGGTCCAGTTCAGCCGCTGATCATCATCTTTTTTTATGATCGCCTCTGCCTTGTCTTCGGAAATATCCTCTATCTCGCGGGCTCGTTTGACTCGATACGCGCTATCGGCCACAAGGCAAACGCGTAATATATGAGAAATTTCCTTAGGCAGCAAGAGCCCGGCATATCCCAGATATACCAGATTGTCCTTGCTCGCCATCTTTGCCGCTGCAACCCTGACATATGCAACATTGCGGTCTCTGTCCTCGAGAATTTTGCCCAGCAGGGAGGAAGAGCCGGTTATAGAGGCCATCAGTTTGTCTTTTGAAATTGAATACTCATCCGCCGCCATCTCCAGCACCTCGGATGATACAAAGCGATAGCCCAGCTTCTCGGCCAGCAGTTTGGCAATCTCCTCACCGTGGCAATAGGAAGCGCTGAATATTGTAATGACTGACATTGGATCTCCTGAATTTAAACCGCGGCAGAACCGTCAAAAATATATAATGTTTCAAATAATGCATCTTTTAAAATAAATGCAAGTTCATTTTGGTAATATAGGGCCTGAAATCTGTATGTAAACAGGCATGAGTCCTAAATTTGCGCGATGCTTACTCGAAAATTGCTTTGCTCCAACCGACACAAGAAGCGAAAGCAATGTATCAATCAAAACGGCCGCTTCAGGGGAGAGTAAAGCAGGCGCCGGGGGAAGGTTAGCTGTCAAAGACTGGATAAAGCTCGAGTACGGTTGAATTACTTGATGCGTGTTGTCCCGCTAAAGGTAATGTAGAGAAAAAAGGTAAGAATTAATGTGATTCGTTCATTAAGTGATATTCTATAACCCTATGTGTCGGAACCTGTTAAATAAAATTTAAATACTTGGCCACAAATAGGACTTGACTTATCTCGTTTTATTTTTATAATCATTAATAATTATTCCTTGTCAAGAAAACGGGTAATTTCAGGTGCTCTATGACTCAATCCGATAAATTTGGAAACTCCGACCCGAACCAAAAAAATGATCGCCCAAGCGATGATAAAACAGAAACAGCCGGGCATACTGATTTCGGAAACAGGGCTAAGCTCCCTGCCAAGATAGGTCAGTATGTTATCAAGCGGGTCATCGCTTCCGGGGGGATGGGAACAGTCTATGAGGCGCTGCAGGAGAATCCGCGTCGACCTGTAGCCGTCAAAGTCATCAAAGATGCTTTCACAAATGAAAATGCGATCCAGCGACTGGAATATGAAGCACAGCTTCTGGCGCGCCTGCGCCATCCCGGCATTGCGCAAATCTATGAAACCGGCTCTTATAATGACGGGGGCAATCAAATTCCTTTCTTCGCAATGGAATATATTCCCAATGCACGATCCATCACGGTTTATGCCGCCGACAAGAAACTCAGCATAAAAGATCGCTTGAGATTATTTCTGCAGGTGTGCGACGCCGTTCATCATGGCCATCAACGCGGCATAGTCCATCGCGATCTCAAGCCATCCAATATTCTGGTCGATTCCAGCGGCCGCATAAAAATTATTGATTTCGGGGTCGCGCGCGCCACCGACGCCGATATGAGACAGGCTGCATCCCATACAAAAGTCGGTCAGATTGTAGGTTCCATTCAGTACATGAGTCCCGAGCAGTTTGATGCTGATCCCCATGATATTGATACTCGAAGCGATATTTATGCGCTGGGCCTGATACTATACGAATTACTTTCGGAGGCGTTGCCTTATGAATGCAGCTCTGATAGAATATTCGATTTTGCATCCGAGGTGCGTGAAGGAAAGTTGACGCCATTGAGGGCCAGGAATAAGTCATTGAAAGGGGAAATCGAAGCTATCGTTCACAAGGCTCTTAAGAGAAACAGGGAAGAACGTTATCAATCTGCTTATGGCCTGGAATCAGATATAAAGCGCTATCTTGCGGGGGATGCGATCTCCGCACGAACTCTCGGATTATCTTATCAGTTCAGGGTTTTTGCCCGGAAAAACAAAGCGGTAATGGCGCTGTTAGGAAGCGCGTTTGTACTGCTGCTTATTGGTATAATTATTACTACAGCTCTATTCGTCAGAGTGGATCGGGAAAGGCAGAAGGCTGAGATTGCCACCCAAAAAGCGGCCCGAGGTCAAAAGTTTCTTACTGATCTCCTAACTTCCTCGTTTCCCTCAGGCTTTGGCGATGATTATTCCGTCGTGGATATTCTGGATCATGCCAGCGAGAAACTTTACGATGCTTTTCCTGACGATCCTGAATTGGAGTGGAATTTGCGCAGCTCAATTGGACATGCCTATTTAAATTTGGATCATTATAGACAGAGCGAAGAGGAGTTTCTGCGCGCTTATGAATTGATAAAAAGCATATATGACGTTACCCATGATAAAACTTTAGAGACACTTGAACAGCTTTCACTTGTCTACTCCATACTCGGTGATGAGAGATCGAAATTAGAGATACTGCGGACCTATACAAATGCGATTATTGAACGCTATGGCGAGGATTCTCCCCAGGCTTCCTCCGGCAGGTATAGTCTGGCCGCAATACTCGAAAGCAATGGACTGATATCTGAAGCCAGGCAGATGGCGGAAAAAGCATGGATTAGTTTCAAGAAAAGCTCCGGTCCTGATGGCGGCAGCACACTATTTGCTCAAATTAGATATGCCTGGCTTCTAATGAAATCCGATGATATGGAAAAAGCCTTCCAGATTGCTCATGACGCTTTCGACCGCGCCAGACGTTCGTATGATATTACTCATAGCGTTTATAAGAATGTACAAAGCTGTCTGGCAGGCTTATATATCGCGGAGGCAAAAATAGACTCCGCTCGGATTTTGTATGGTGACAGGAGGATACCGGAAGATTTTGGGGTTGAATTATCTTTTCAAGGGGATTTGGACCTAAATGAAAAACCGTTTCAGCTTCTAGTTTTCTTTGAGGCCTGGTGCCCATTTTCTAAGCATGCTATGACCGAGTTAGGGCGGGTGGACATCCATTACAGCGAAATCGGCCTGGATATATATGGCTTCACAAAGGTCACAAAAAATCTGAAAGATGAAGACATCTATCCCTACCTGAGCAATCTTGATATAGATTTCGCTGTTTTGAAAGAAAATGGGGATTGTGGAAAATATTTTGATGTGTCCGGTTATCCTTCCATCAGGCTCTTGTGCAACGGTTACCTGATCTGGGAAAAACAATGGTTCACGAGCGATTTCATTTCATCACGAATGCTTAACGGAATTGTTGCCGCCCAAACCTGCTCACCGTTTGTCGCCGATGGTCTGGCCAAGAATTGATCACTGAAAATGTAGAAAGTATGTGAAAAGATGTTCTGATTTTGGGTGAAGCAACAGCCCCGGCTTGCACCGGGGCAGCCAATCTTCAATCAGAATCGACATCACTTTTTCTTCAGATTAGACACCTCAAGTATCCGGATATTCCGTTTTTTGAGTTCTTTCATGAACCAGTTGTATATCTTCCCCTTGATACAGTCTTCCGGCGGCACGATACCCCGCTCTTTGATTTCTCCATTGAGGATGAGCCGCAAGGCGAGCGCCACCGGAAAGCCGGTCACGCGAGCCATGGATGAGATGTTGTTTTTGGTGTCGGCCACATCCCACATAAAGTATTCAATCTTGACATTCTTCCCGCCTTTTTTACCGGTCAAAGTGTTATACATAACACAGACATCGGTTTCTCCTTCGCTGGCTCTGAGACGGGGAGTGATCAATGAAAGCAGGAATTCTCTGGGTGCGATCTTGCTGCCATTGAAAACTACCGGCTCGACATCGAGCAGGCCACATTCCTTGAGGGTATACACGCCCTGCCAGTGGCCGGGCCACCTTACCGTTTTCTCTGCAAATTCCCGCAGTTTCGGCCTGGTATAGATGAAGCTCGGCATTCCGGGAGTAACTGCACATTCAAGAATCTCATTCTTGCCAAGCTTATCGAATTTGAAGCTCTCCAGGTCACCGGCGGCATCAACCTCGACAACTTTGCCGTTCTTAATAACTTTCAGCTTTATCATATATTCCCGGAGCACATGCTCGAAGGCCCAGGTAATCATGTAGCGGAGGGGATGGTTGGCTGCCGCTTTCTTGGAAGGAATTCCACCCACACGCGCGATTGCCTTTTCGGCCTTGTCGATCTGCCGGATACCCTCACCCAGGGTAACATTACTCAGTCCCGGGGCGAATCCCATGCCATCTATAAAGGTGACGCCGTTCTCAACAGCGGTCTCGTGAATCCAGTCGCCATACTGGTCGAGTGTCATACCCGCCGGAACCTCCAGACCTTCGGTTTCATACGCATCGGGACGGCGATGATATTCCTCGAGCATATCGACAATGCTCAAGCCGGTTTCGACCGCGGAATGCACGACTTTGTAGCTGGTTTTTCTGTCGGGCATTGCTATCGCGCCTGCATCATATTTGCGCATCAAGGCCGAGAGCGCAGTCTTATCGTTGACATCGACAACATGCGCTTTGATCTTTTTGCTGCCGATCCACTGTTTGGTCTTTTCCAGCGCTTCAAGCCTGCGGCCGGTGATTCCCACCGCTTCAATCTTATCGTCTTTTGCAAGATCCCAGGCGACGGCAGAGCCTACCTTGCCTGAACCTCCAAACACCAATGCTTTCATATTTTATCTCCTTCTGGCCATAAACCTGATTTCTGTAAAGCTGTTAAAATTGTAATAATATGGATAAAAATATACATAAACCTGGCAAGCCGCAATGATAAACTGCAAGAGTCTAAAGAAGTACAGGCGTGTTCAGCAAGGTGTGGATTTGGTCCGGGATATGCATCTTGAGAGCTTTTATTTTTACAACACCTTATGATTGATTGATCATGCGGGTCTCATGACAGTTCAGGCGGAAGTCGCAACTGTATATCTCGAATCCCCCCTGTGGATTAGTACATTCCGGCTTACAGTCCCAGGGATCTGGCAATATTCTTGACAGTCATGTCATCAAATTTGAAGCGGACCTGCAGAAATGGTCCCCGGGCGGTGAAGTTACCCTCGGAAAAATCCCGATCATCGAAGCCGCTGAAATTGTAACCCAGGCTCGCCCAGGCATTCTTGAACAGGCTGTAGCCCATTGAAATTCCGCTTCCATACTGATACTGCTTCAGGCTCCAGGAATGCAGCAGGCTGAGCCGCCCGCCAATATCCCATCTGCTGCCCAGATCGTAACGTGATTCCAGCCCGATAAGATCCGTGTAGCCACGGTACCTGTTCGGGCCGATCACCTCGCGCATATACTTGGCGCCGTATTGAAGCGCTGTACTGAGCCGGGTCGAGAATCTGCAATTTACATTGATATTCTCAACCAGGCGCCAGTTGTCATAATCAAATTGGCCGCCCTCTTGAGTCGAGAAAATAAAGTCAAGCCTGTTGAGGGCCAACCATCTTGTTCTCAGGGGACGATACACAAACCCGAGCCGGATATCTCCATCAAGTTTCCGGAGTCCGCTGGATGTCTCACTCTTGTTTACCCTGGTGGAAATGAGCAGGCCCAGTCCGCCGCGCGGTTCGCCGAACATATTGGCGGTGATTCCCAGCCTGTCCTCAATTTTCGAGTCACGGTACTCGATACGGGCAGTGCTCGACCATTTTTTCTCATGGTATGAGCCGCCCAGCGAAAGCGCAGTGAAGTTGTCGGGATTGCCGGATGCCGGGGTCAGGGTTGAGTCCGGGAACAGGTCGCCCTCGCCTGCGATAAGCTCTCCGTGGTCCAGGCTGAAATTAAGGCTGAGCTTGTCATTGATCTGCCAGGCCTGAACCAGCCCGATATTCGAAAACAGCCGTTGTGCGTTTTCGTTGTACCTTCTATCGATATCTGTATGGATTCGGGCCCCTTTCCAGGGCTCGGCCTTGAAACCGAAGCGCGTGTCATTGGCAGTGAGTTTGCTGCCGCTGGCAAAATCTTGTTGCGCGAAAAATGTCAGGTGCCGACTGATATGATAATCTGCTCCCAGGGTAGTGCGGGTAGGGAAATCGGGATTATTGTTCTTTATGATCGACTGCTCACGCATAAGGCGCAGCTCCAGCCGGTCGGCCCAAATTTTATAAGATCCTCCTGCCATCAGCTGGCAGGATCGATTGACGGTTCCATCCGCAAGCCGATCTTCGGCGTAACGTATTCCTCCTTGCGCCGACAGACGTTTTTCGGTTGTGTTGATCTTGATTTCCCCGAAGTTTCTGCGAGAATCCGTTGAAAGATAGGATTGGCTGTATGCATGCCCGTTCAGAATAAGCGACTCACGCAATCTGTACGTGGCAGCTGCTCCGAATTTGCGCATCCCGCGTTCGCTCAGGCTCAACTGTCCCAAACCGAATTCGGGGTCCAGGTTGCGGATAAATATCTTGCCACTGAGTTTTTTCATTTTGCGTTCAAGCTCGATTAGATAGGCATTTCCGCTTGAGCGTCCGGTACCCTCCTTCACTTTTGAGGCGGCGAACTCGGTCTTGAGCTGGATGCCGTCCCCAACCGCAAGGGTTGCGTCAATGCTGCCGAGATGACCGTATCCTCCGATTCGCCCTTCATGGATGTAGGTTCCTCCGACATTTAAACTCTCTTCGGCCAAGTCTATTCCGACGCGGCCGCCATAGTTGTATGACCGGTCATTGGCATCATTGGATTCGTAATCTACTGTGATGAACAGCGGATTAAACTGCTCATCGCGGCTCGGTACCGGCCGCTTGAAAAATATCACGCCGCTGTAATAGTCAATATCGTAATCCAGAAACTGCCGCATCGTCTGCCTGGAGATTATTACATCATTCTGGAACCGGTCGCGCGTTTCAATAACCACCCGCTCGGAATTGACGACAATATTGTTACGGGAAAGAGCATAGGGTCCGGAGGTGCCGTCTCCCTGAATTTCATCTTTTACAAAGGCCTGATTTGACCTGCTCAAAAAGAGATTAAAATTTTTCCTTTCTGCATTGCCCTCAAATTTGAGGCCATTGAAGGTCCTGTTGTAACGTGATAATTCGGTGACATTGAGACCGGTGCTGTAATCTCCGAACATGGCATAATAATTGGCCGCCTCAAGCCTTGCGAAGATCCCTCTGGAACTCGATGAACCGTAATCCTGCATCATGTTGTCACCGTACAGGGGATAGAAAGCCTCCGGGTTGATGGTCCTGAACATATTACTGTCGGGATTGGAGTTCCATCTTCTGGAATCAAGCGCCAGGGTCAGCAGGAGATCCCCCTGTATGGAGCCGCGCGCGAAGCAGGCAGCGCGTCCCTCACTATAAGTCTTATCATCCACGCCGGCATCCGCGAGATTACTGCGGCTGCCGCGCGTGGTATTGTATCCAACTGTTCCCTCGGCCAGTCCGACAAGCATCCAGTCCTTAAGTGCGGGTCTTAACCAAACCCGGAGCTCTTCTTCACGGTCGAGAAGATGGAATCTCAACAGCGCCTCGCCGCTTCGGGATGAGGGCTGCAGCTCGAGGGTGGCGATACCGTTTTCGCCGACCAGATACCTGGGATTTTGTCCGGCGATTTCTAACAGGGGATGGGCCCTCAGATCTTTTACCGTCTGCCGGGCCATATAAGGAGGATCAACAGACCATTCTCCGGCCACACCGGGCCGGGCCGGATAGCCGTCTGAATCGATTAAACGAACGGCGATGATGGCAGGTTCGCGTCCATCGGCTATAAGCCTGGAGAGGGAATCAACGACCTCCACGCCGACCGGAGGACCGGAGTAATGTATGGTCCGGGAAATTACTGAAAATCGCCCGGATCTGTCATACAGCACGGCAGAGAAATTATTCGTACCTTCACGTAAATCTATGCCTGTCCAGATGCTGATTGCTACGGAATCCGATCCGCCGCTGACCGTTTCAGAGAAGTTCAGCGACGATACTTGTTTGCCATCCAGCAATAATCTGGGAGTTCTATCAGGATAATGTTTTATAGCTACTTTTAAACTCGGTATGGGCGGGTTATAGTTATCCTCCGGCCACAACCACTGAAATCCGGGCCTGTCATCAGCGAGCCATTCTTGATTGAGATCGGCAAAGGACCTGGCGGATTCTTCCTGCGCCGCCTGTGCTTCCTCCGATTCTCCCGGACGAATCCCGATTATGTCAACCGAAAGACTGTCCTCACCTCGGGCAATATCGAGGAGCTGATATTTTGTGATTTTCTCTGAAATCACTTTAATATCGACCCGGCGGTTGAGATCATTTCTCCCGCGAATAATTTCTTCGGCAATCGGATCATCCGGCCCCTTGCCCGTTACTGTAAACTGGGATGAATCGAGGTCGAGCCCATCCACAAGATATTCAGCAACCGTCCGTGCCCGCGCCAGTGAGAGGGCGTAATTGTCAGGATAAATACTGCGGCTCCTCGGATTGATGGGAGTGTTGTCGGAATGGCCGGTGATATATATATGTTTTATATGAGATTCCTTATAGCGATCGATAATATCATCCAGATTATTTTTCATGAGTGAATCGAGTTTCACCTCGAATGATGGGAAATAAGGCGACAACATGATCGGCGCTGACGGCAGACGGTTTTCATGCGCACTGATTGTCAAACTGTTCCAGACAATTTGAGTTTTCTGATTAGCGCTATCGGGCGTATCAAATATCATAAAACATTCAGTTCTTAATTCCGCCGTTGTATCGAAAGGACAGAGCGCGGCATCGAACGTCAACGTCTTTGACCTCTCTTCCGGCATGTCGCCCAGATTAAATGTCAGAACCTGTCCGGCTATCGAAGGATCGGCAACTGGATATTCCGCAAGGCGGCCGGTTCCCTCGAGATATTTCAACTGCTCCGGCAACATTACCATCAAGCGCAGGTTACGGAGCGGGACGACGCTTCTTTCGAGACCGACTTTATAATGTATCATTGTGGAGTCAAGTCTACTGGACAGTCTCAGTTTCAGTTCCCCGGTCTGTTTCGGCCGCAGCAGGACTTCGAAGTCAACCTGCCACAAACTGCCGGCCTGTAAATCTACAAATTTGGAATATGGGCTGCCGGCGGAGCGGCTGTTTTCCTCGCAGGAAACGACCTCATACTGCCCGGGAAGTCCCTCCCTGTCAAGCTGCAGGACATGCGTTCCCGGGGCAATCCCCTCGAAATGATACATGCCATTGGAATCGGTCACGGCGTAAGTACCGTCCTCGAGATAGATACGCACACCGGCAAGTCCCCGACCCGCCTGCCCGGCGCTTGCTGTATCACACTCGGCAATAAAAACACGTCCCGCTATAAAGGTCTCGATTCTAAAGAGTTCTTCGCGGACTTTGACTGTTGCAGCAGCCATGTTTGAAATCTGCCCGGTAACATCTGTGGCATGGGCCCTGTTAGTCAGTTCACCGGGCTTGGCGGCGGAACCGACCTCGACGACATAATTGATCTGGAAGCTCTCGCCCGGCGCCAGGGTATCCGAACTGAAAGTTAAGACCCTCCCGTCATTAGATATCTGCGGGTCGCTTCCGGGGATACCATCGAAAGTCGCGGAACCCGGCTGGTATCTCGTGGAATAGGGCAGGTTGTCATTTATGTAGATATCGTCCAGAGTTACCGTGCTCGTATTTTCGACTTTGAGACTGTACTGCAAATAGTCTCCGGGGGATACGACGCTTTTGCTCGCGGATTTGTTGATGAATATCGACGTCCCCTGCATCAGGAAGGTCAGCGTGTCCGATGATATGTCCAGGGAATCATAAACATCGTAGTAGCCAGCCTGCAATCTCTGACCTTCTTGAGCTGCCACAGCCCCATTATATGCGGCCGAGGCCAGACCGAAACCCGTTTGAATATAACCGCTGAAAATGCCGCTATTGAGGTCGGTTTCGGAGAGCCTCAGAAGTTCGCTCTCACCATTCTGCGCTGAAACGAGGTTTACCAGCACTGTCTCATTGATGAAGCTGTCCAGATTCTGATCTGTGTCAGCCAGACGGATAAAAATCGGCTCCCCGAGGGTAAAGCGAGTCGATGAGACCAAAGGCAACGGCTGACTTATATCTATATTACTGACTCCATCAGGTCCCAGGGGTGGCGCAAGCGGCTCAAACGGGCCCGAAGGCAATCCGCTGGAGCTGTAATAAGTGGTTGCTACCTGAATCAGATCTGCAGAGGAATTGCCGGGAGCATAGCGCATAAACTCCAGAGTTGATTGGCTGCGCTCATTTTCCGTTGTAACAGTTACAACATTTGATTCTGATGTGATTCCGTCCAGGCTTCCGACGGAGTACGTCGCCCTGGCGACATTGGTGATCTCCGTCTCGGGTGGAACGGCCATGGCCATATCCGCCCGGCAGAAGCACGATATTATGAAACAGAATATCAGAGCCCGAGAATTGGGCATACTCCGGCGCTGAGCGTCAGCGGCAATGCCGCCCGCACGGCCGTCCCGCTCTAATTCAGGCGGGCGCCAGTGAGTAACGCCCCATAATCGGGCAGCGGCATCGGTAAGAATTCCGATGCCACTGCGCCAGTATTTCAAGATCACATTCAAGGCTCTAAGAGCTGGTCCTAATTAATGATAGCGTCGAATGTGACCTGCGCTGTTCCGTCATTTACGCCATCGTTAGCGTCAACGACTGAATTGGTCACCCTGATGTAGGCGACCGGCGACGTCTCGACAGCGGACCAACTGACACCGTCGGCAGAATACTCGATTGTGACCGTGGCCGCGCCATTGCTGTTGGCTGTATTCACCGAGGCGCTTACAAAAGTGGTATTGGCCGGGATCTGATCGGACACAACCACCGCCTCCGCATTTGTGCTGCCGCTGTTGGCGATATCAATTGTGTAACGGATAGTGGCTCCCGGAATCGCCTTGGGATTGGTGGCGCCGTTAAATGGATCGCTGACCACCACAGAGTTCTTGAGGATGGTTAAAATCGCGGAACCGACAACATAGACGTCCCTGCTGGAAAAACGGCCATCGAGCATACCGTCAACAGAACCGGCTTGATCTGCAAAAACTATCTGGACCGTGGCCGGATCGTCCGGGATGTCATTGGGGGTGCCGCCGGGGCTGATATGGCCGTTATCGTCGTTGAGGATATCGGCGCCCTGCGCTCCCGGAGTGCCGCCCTGGGCGGTCTGGGCCATCAGGTCATAAATCGCTCCGTCTGAGTCCACACGGTCGATGGGAATATCGGCAACTACGAAAACCGTGACCATGCCGTCCGCGGCGAGCTCGTCTATGTAAGTCTGGACATCGACACCGACATCATAAATGCCGTTGCCGTTGGCATCGACAAACACCTGAACATTCGTGGCGTCAAAATTATCTGTTACGCCATAAAACGTCCCAGTTCCCGCCAGGGCGGTCAGGGAGTAGTCCTGCACGGTGTTGCCTGTATTGGTGACCAGGTAGGTCAGGACCATCGCATTGCTGCCCGGTACGACCACAACAGCGGCCCCATCAACTGTGGTAACTGTCAGATCGACCTTGTTATCGACCACGAATGATGCTGTGTTGCTGACGATCTGAGTCTGGCTGATACCTCCGACACTGTAGTCGAGGGTAGCGGAATTGTCAATGCTCGTGCCGCTCGGAGTCCCGAGGGCCATTGCCATCTGAGCGGAGCCCAGAATAAGCAGGCAGGCCACAAGCAATCCTGAAAGCGTCGCTTGAATTGAGGTTCTCATAATACCTCCCTTAAGGTTAATAGGTTTGGTTTTATATGTTAACTTCTCTAATTATTCCAGTCTGGCTCTATAGCTGACCGTTCCGCCTGACTTCGGTGCCACCGACTGGCTGATAGTCCAGCGGATATTTGTGTAGTTCGTCGCTTTTGCCGCGACCGGGTTTCCCCCGGCATCCTGTACCTTCAGGTTTTCCGGGAGGTCGAAGCTTTTGCCGTTGTCAACCGAAAAGGTTATGACACAGCTGTGGTCAGATGCACTGCCTGGCACATAGTGCATATGCTCGGGAATCGGGTTATTCACGACCAGGTTCTCGGCCGGCTCATCACCATTATTGGTAAAGGTGATAGTATAGATCACCTCGTCGCCCGGAATGACTCTCTCCGCAGGAACTCGCTGCTTGACAGTCGCCCCATCCGGCCCGATAACTTCAATTTCCTTTTCGGCGATAACATTGACCTCAACCTTGCCCTTTTCAGGCACAGGGTCGGAGCCAAACGCCGCGGATATCAGGGCCAGAATCAGCATTGTGGTTACTACAATACTTTTCACGAAACCTCCTGTGTTTAGTTTATTATTACATCAAAAGTTATTATTTGCTCTTGTGATGGAATCGCAATGTCCCCCAGTCGAACTGTTACCACCCCGGGTGTCGTCTGACCTGCATCACCGGCATCGGCATCGGCTTCATCCGTCAGGGGAACAGAGTTGAGTGTCAGTGTTCCGGCAACAAAAGTCGTATTTTCGGGGATGCTGTCTGTAATAACTACAGATCGGGCGCTGCCGGATCCCGATGCCGTCACAGTGATTGTATATGAAAGCGTCGCGCCCGTGACGGGTCTGCTCCCGCCGGATGCGTCGCTGATTACCACTGACTTGACTAAAAGTATGGACACATTTGATACAAGATAGGTCCCTGCATCATCATCATCTCCGCCGGAACTCCCGAGGACCGCATCAAGTCCAAAATCACCCTGGCCCGGGAATACTGTGCCGGGAGTGCCCGAACCCACAATTGATGTCGCTGAGAGCCGCGTATTGCCTTGACTTCCGTCTACCAGGTTTTCAGGGATGTCATTCAGCACAAATACGACAATGGATTGAATCGGCATTGAGCACCGGGTCATTTGTCCCGCGATGATATTGTAGGTCCACATATGGGTCATACAGACCGTTGCCGTCGGCATCGAGGAAGATTCCTCTTGAAGCCGGGTCAAATTCATCCCCGTCAAGGCGGACGGTATTTTCGAGCAGATAACTGTCGCTTCCATTGCCGGTGTTGGTCACCACAAAGCTCGTAACCTCGGCCGTATCTCCCGGGTTAACGCTGACAGGGGCGGCATCCTGCCACTGGACATTGACCTCAAGCAATTCCACCACCCGGGTGGTGGCGACATTGCTATTGACGACAAAATTCGACGAATCGATTCTATAAGTGACTGTCGCCTGGTTCACAATATTCGTTCCCGAGGGCGTGCCCGCTGCCATCAGCAGGTTATTCGACAAAACGAGGATTGCCGCAAGCAGCACTAAAATAGCTGAATGCCTTGGCGTCATAACTCACCGTCGGCTGTTAAATATTGAAATCGGCACTGTCGCAAAATCTTCTTGCTGTATCCGCTGTTAAGGGGTCTTACCATATTCCTCGTTCTCGCTTTATTGTGCTCCGGATCATTATTCAGTGCAGACGAACCATGAATTTTATAGTGAAATTGGGATAGCTGCTGCCGGCCGCGCCCTCAAAAGCGCCAGTGGGATTGACCGATATATTTGTGACGGCCGGATCGAAACCGGTACTGTCGGGCACCGGCGTATAGGTGTAGCTCGCGCCGCTGTCGCTTGAAAAGGCCAGGTCATCGGTGAGGCTGTTCAAGCCTTCGTAATTGTAGCTCATACCGGAGGGAGGCATACCGTCCTCGAATACCACCGGTCCGCCACCGCTGATGTCACCAACAAACAGCGACGCATTCGAGCCGATCATATCATTGATAAGCACAGAATGGTCATCGGCCATTCCGATTCCCCCGTTGGTGACGGTAACAGTGTAAAGCAATGTGGCACCCGGGATCGCTTTGGGGTTGTTGTTGCCGTTGACCGGATCGGATATGACCTGGGTCGATTTCAGTATCATGATGTCAGGCATTCCGACTATTATGGTCACTGACGCTGGAGCGTAATCGCTAAGGTCAAGCGTAGTGTCAACGATTATGTTACCGACTGCCGCGAAGGCAAAATTCGTGTAGGCGCCTTCCACCGCCGGAAAAATCATACCAAAAGCCAGGGTGGCGGTACCGCCGGGATCGACCGGGAATGGACCGGTCCACTTCATCTGCGGGCCAAGAATCTCCGGATCAGCACAGGGAACGGTATTAAATTGGCTGGTGCCGTCAAGATACACCGGAGTAGCCGGGGATGACGGCAATATATCTATTACAGAGTCGATTTGGGCTGTGAGGGCACCTGAATTCACGATAGTTATGGTGTAAGTAGCCGTGTCTCCTCCACAGATATTCGGGGGAAGGATATTCTTCTGAATTGTGAGGAGATTTACAGCAGGAAGGATGGGATCTATTTCATAATAGCTGTCTGTCTTGTCATGTTTCATGCGTGCGCCGCTGCTTACTGTAGCGACTGGGCTGGCGACTGTCGGGCCGGAGGCGACCCCGGCCACACGAAAAGTGTAAACGGCGTGATAGCTGATACTTTTTCTGCTTGTCCCGGAATAATAGAGCTGATTTGTGAGGTTGGCATTGATCCCCCCGCTCAAGGTTATTTCTGTCTGCACCAGCTCATACGCGTCCGCTAGCCAATCCGGGAATCCAGCCGGGGAAAAGATCATCACGCCATCTCTGCCGATTATCCCGCACTCTCCGTCGACCTCAATAGTAAGTATGCCTCCCAGACTCGGCGGAGTCGGTCCCGACACAATGGTTGTGACTTTGCTTGAAGCTGCCGATACGGAGGAGCCTATGGATTCGAAAGTAAATGACATACTCGAGATAAGCGTTCCGGATGGCGGTTCTCCAGCGTAGACGCTTATGGTGTGGCTCTGAGGCACAGAGCTCGCACCGCTTGCCTGAAGGTAAAAGAATGCGGTTTCTGTAGTGCCGACTGGAAGGGAGTCAAAATGGCAGAGACTGGTCTCATTGGTGGCCAGAGACACTACTCCCCCTGTAAAACCGCCTATTTCGACCCATACATCATAGTAATCTGTTGGTCCGGTGTTTGTGATCTGGTATGATACATACCTCGCCATAAGATTGTCGGCGGCGTCAACATAAAATTGGTCTCCTGAGCTGCATACTATACTGACCGCCGCCGAAGCTCCCTGGGCCAGAATACAGATAGTGAATATGATAAATGCCGTCAGAGGCATGAGGCTGCACCGGTTCCGGCGCTTTGGCAAATCTGGAATTATCGGGATTGGGGGAAAGCGTCCGGTATTGGCAGGGCCGAGCCGGGTTCTTATGTTCATGAGTAAGGTAATCGGGTTACAGCACGACAGCATATTAAAAAATCCTGAGCATTTCTTCCCGAAAAAGATTGATGGCTGCCGGCCCCGCAGGAACGACACGGCCATGGAATAAGCGTTGTATCTTTATATTCGGCTTGATCTTAGAAATATTTAACCGGTAAGACGGAAGGTCTTAGCCATATACGATGAGGCCGCTAATGAACCTGCCGGTGTCGGCCCGCAATCCATCCTTTTGCGATCGGCTGTATCTTGGCTCGGCACAGTTTAAGCCGATGGGCTCCTTGGATTTGTGGCAGGTAAGAGGATCAATACAATTGGACGGGGAAAAGACGAAGCAAAAAGCTGGCAAGTAGATTATCCATTATTCGGCCGTTTTGAAGAAAGCAGAAAGAACGGGTGTGGAAATCCAAAGAAAAAGCGCCCCCGTAAAGAATAGTCTAAGTTATTCGCGCTTCAATAATTGTACTGTGATTGTGTTCGGTATTTGCTGGGAAGCTAATCAAGAACTTGTTGAACTCAACAGGACTCTCCGGAGTGAAAAGGAATCTCCTGCATAGCCCGCTCTTTATGTCCAGAATCACATGCCGTGAAAATTGCCAAGTCCTGTTTCAGGGGAGGTTGAAGCTTTTGAGCTGGAGGTCTCCTCTTAGTAATCCTTTCACATCGGGTTCTTTAACCTCAACGTTTTCAATGACCTTTGATGGTAGCGACAAAACTCCAAAGTGAGCCCAAAATTCGAAGGGATCTTCGTTCATCCGGTATTCTTGCCGGATGATTTTGAAAGTCGCCTTTGACTTATAGACTGCCTTTCATTAGCTGATCAAAGAAATTTTGATAGGGCTCGATTTGCGATCAGTCGCTTTTCTTTAATCGCTTTCTTCCGCTAACGAACACCATATAACGAGCACAACGGCGCCTGTTTCTGAGCTGAATGGTCCGTGCGCGACCCTCTTGGGAATCACGCGAAAAGTGCCTGCCGGGTACTTCTTTCCCTCGCTCTCCAATTGGCCTTCGAGCACATAATGGAGCTCTGTGAAGCGATGCGAATGAGCATCCATCTTCCAACCGGGAGGAAGCTTCAGCATAGTGACCCGGGGCGCGATACTGCCGCCCACGCTAAGCACCTTCTCCTCGGTCCCGCCCGGATATCCCGGAGCACCGAGCCATTCCAAATCACCTGCATTCACGGTGACTGCATTCATGATAAACCTCCTTTCTCTCCCCCTGCTAATTTCATAAAGCAAAATAGACTGACAAGCCAACCACCAGACCAACCAGCAAATTAATTGCCTTGACCAGCACAAATCCTTTTCGAGAGTGGGCCAGAAGCGGAAGCATACCGTGCCCGTCCTGAACGATGGAACTCGCCAACAGCACAGCAAATGGAACCGTACCCTGAAAATACAGGCCGACAAAGAAGAGGTGCGGTCCTGATTCGGGGATGACCCCGAGTAAGGAGGCAATTATCAGCACAATTAGCATGTTCGCCTGTATTGACTCTTCCAGATGCAACTGATCAGTTATTATATAAGAGATCAAGAGGGCCCCAAAAGTCCACAGGAAGATACCCGGTATATGCTTGATGACAATGTGCCTCCAGAGGTGTACTCGAAGGAAATGATCAGGGGCATAGGCTGCAATAAAGAATCCGGCCATCCCGAAAATAACCAAGGCTATTTTCTTCCACCCTGATACATCCGGTCCCAAAATGCCAGCCAGGACAGAGACTATAAATATCAGAAAAATGCCGCATGATATCGCCCGTACTAAGGTCAACTTCAGCCATTGTTTAACGAAACTTTCTTCCGGGATTCCATCACAATATTCCGGATCATGCAGCTCAAACTGGCAGCATTCATCAATTCTGAAGCCTCTTCGCTCCGAGAAGATTAAATCTGTCAGCCAGCCGACCACAAATGCGATAACGATCAATATCGCTGTCAGGAGTGCGGCTTTTTCCGGAAACAACGCAAACATCACAAAGGCTTCATCCCCGCTGGTGGCGATCATGGCCGCTACCAGTGCACCGAATGTTATGGTTCGATGAGAGAACATTGCCACGACTGCAAATGCCCCAAAACAACCCGGCGTGGCGCCCAGCAATACGGCAATAACATATTGGACCGATTTGCGCTTTTTGAAACCATGTTGCCAGGCTCCCCGGGTGCTGACATTGATATATTCGATAACAAGCATCATGAGGCCGACAAAACCTGTTATCAACAGCGTTTTTCCCAGGATGTTAACAATCATGATGATCTACTCCCTCAAACCTGATCCTTTAGACATCCTCAAACTCGTCGACCAGCCAGCCCAGGGTTGTTCCGTACTGACGCGCAAGGGAAGGGATAAAAGGCTTTATATCCAGCAAAGGGGTACCATCCAAAACGTCGATATTCTCAACATGAAGGGTACTTCCCATGATACTCACAAGACGCACAACCGAGATGCCGATTGGGTTGGGACGGTCGGGATATCTTGTAGCGAAGACCCCATGATATAAAGTACTGTGCGGGGGCTTCACGGTTAATCGAAAATTATCGGCCAGATGGAAGTGGTAAATAAGAATAATGTGAGAGAACTTATCCAGATCTGCCAACGCTTTTTCATAATCATCTCGCAGCTCTATTAAGCCTTTTGCACTCTTCGCCAGCCTTGGTTGCATGGGTGTCTCATCCAGAGTTTTAAAGGGTGAGTGGATGATACCAATAGGTATGTACTCTATAGATTTCACTTCCGCATCCCCGTGAAAATATATAATTCCCGTCCGCAACTACTGGGAAGCTCCTCAATTCTCCGAATTTTGATCAGGTAACGCAGTTCTGTATGCACAGTATATTTGCTTTTAGATTCAGCAAATTTCACAGGTGACCTTACCTCTCAGGTTCAACAAAACGCGGCAAATAAAACTTGTTGCCTGATCATTTTTCATAGAGCCTGACATCCGCAAGATTATTGCACTTGCGACTTCTCGGTATTCTCGGAACCGGCTCTGTTTAGCTTTGCTCACAATTCCACAACGCAAACTGACCTGCCAGAGCAAAATCTTTTATGCCCCGCTATCAGTAGTTGCTGATCCGGGGACCTGTGGCCTCCGAGCCAATCAAGTCCACCATCAGCTGGTTGTAATCTCCGCGCTGGGTCTCGATAAAGACGCGGGTATTTCCGACTGTAACTACCGAATATTTGCTTCCCCAGACAGTCCAGCCGACCAGGGATCCATAGTCCCGCGATGACCGGCCGTTTAGAGAACTTAAGAAATCGTGGCAGGTATGGTTCTGATTGACACAAAGCTCAGCGCTTTCCATCAAATCTTCCGGCAATTCTCCCACCTGCCGAAGAACCTTGCCATCTTCAGAAAATTGTCCAGCAGCGACAACTCCCTTTATTTTCATTAATCTATCAAGACCTATCATCTTGACCTCCTCGGCAATCTTTTTATTTCCCCATATAACCAATCGCAGAATCTATGCCAAAAGCCGGAATCACGGAAGGCATATAACGAAACTCGCTTTTGTTTAAGCAGTTACAAGAGATTATTTTTCGCCGGAAGGAGATGGCGCAGTAACAGCAGACAAGTTATATCATGCAATGTTGCATTGTCGACAAGCCCGGAATTCGCTTAAACGGCTGGGACATCTCTTCTGAGATCATGAAAAGCACAGAACCCGGGCATGAGCACGGAATGCTCGAGTATGTCCCGTACAAAAGATGTTTCTTTGTCAGACTTTGGTTCTGCCCGTGCCCATCTGATTTTACCCTGCCGCCGGCATAACTTTTTGAGCGCAATAATCATTACATCCAGGGCCGGCATTATTGTTGAATTCCGGTATTTTTTACATTATAATTAATTTAGCGGTCAAATTCAGTTATATGTTAGTACGAGAATTAATTGTGCCGGGGCCCGAAAGCGAAAACCTGATGAACAACATGAATCAAAAAAATCTGAGCTGCGAGGAACTGCTGATTATTATAGACAGCATCTCTGACGGTGTCTTTGCCGTAGATACCGAGCTGAAGATTACATTTTTGAACAAGGCGGCCGAGAGGATTACCGGCTATACTGCCGAGGAGGCGATGGGAAGGCCATGTAAGGAAATTTTTCGCTCCAATATTTGCGAAAGCCATTGCGCTCTAAAAGAGACCATGGCAACGAAGAAGCCTGTGGTCAACCGGCCGGTATGCATGACGAATAAGGCTGGGCGGCGTGTGCCGATCAGTATATCCTCCGCATTGCTGATAGATCTGGAAGGCCGGATAATCGGCGGAGTTGAGACTTTCCGCGATCTTGATCTGGTGGAAAAACTGCGAAAAGATTTTGCGGCGAGATATCAAATGGAGGACATAATCAGCCGCGACAAAAAGATGCTTGAGATGTTCAAGATTCTTCCCACGATAGCAGAAAGCGATTCCACGGTTTTGATTGAGGGGGAAACCGGCACGGGCAAGGAGCTGGTTGCCCGGGCGCTGCACAGCCTCAGCTCCAGGAAAAAGGAGGCCTTTGTTGATATCAATTGCGGAGCGTTACCGGACACCCTGCTCGAATCGGAGCTGTTCGGGTATGTTGCGGGGGCATTTACAGATGCCAAAAAATCCAAGAAGGGACGATTTGCCCTGGCCGAAAAGGGCACTCTGTTTCTGGACGAAATCGCAGATATTTCTGCTGCCATGCAGGTAAAGCTGTTGCGGGTGCTTCAGGAGAAGTCTTATATGCCGCTGGGAGCTACCAAAGCAAAACAAACCGATGTCAGGATTATTGCCGCTTCTAACAGGGAACTCGAAAGTTTGGTTGCAAATGATGAATTTCGCAGAGATCTGTATTATCGCATAAATGTCGTCAAGCTGGTTATTCCCCCTTTGCGCGAGAGAAAAGGCGATATCCCCCTGCTGGCGGATCACTTCATCGGCTGCTTCAATCGATTACGGAAAAAAGACATCGCCGGGATCACACCGCCTGCGCTGAATTTAATTATGAAACATGACTTCCCGGGCAATGTACGGGAGCTTGAAAACATAATTGAACATGCATTTGTAATTAGTCCCGGAGGGGTCATCAGACCCGAACATCTGCCCGAGTACCTTCACGGTCGACAGGCTATACCTGCAATTGAGATAGCCGCTTCGATGGAAGAAATGGAATCTCTTTTCATTTTGAGCGCTCTCAAAAGAAATAACTGGAGCCGCAAGGATACAGCCAGGGAACTCGGCATTCACACCTCCACACTCTACCGCAAAATCAGAAAACTAAAACTAAAAGTACCATCTTCAGAAAGTTAATCAAAAAACGTAGATGACGTGCGAACGTGCATGATATCTGAATAGAATATAATGCATTTTTGCATCACGGTTAATCTATCCGGTCCCCGGACGATCCCGCAAAAGCGGTACGGCCGCCCTTGCAACACATTCATTTATAACGGGATAAGATTGATTTATTAACATGGGCCGCATCCGGCATGTCGCTTGCTTATTCTTATATTGAAGAAAACAGATAAAATGGAGATTTAAACTGGACCAAATATTAATTGAATCGAGCTCTGAAAATGCCATCCGGTATACTTCAAGTGATCGACTCCGCAGCAGTTATCAATTTGTTTGGCTCCATTAAAAAAATTAACATTTGGAGGTGATTAGGATGCAAGAGGAAGAAAGCAAAAAACCGGCCCTTGGTCATGGGATTTATCATCCCGGGGGACGGCCGATGAAGGTTTTTCGCGATGCCGAAGGCTGTTTATGGCTTTGCGATAAGGGTATTGACCCAAATAAAGAGTTTGCGCAGCAGGGATGCTGGAGATGCAGGGACCTGGCATTTACACGCAATGATTGATGCAGATTTGCGGGTGTGTGAGGGGATGTTTCAGTCTCGATTGGAATCGAAAACAGCATGGACATGAGGGTGAAAAGGACCGTGGAATCAAGCAGCAGGTAGGATGAGATATTCTATTCGCAGTGATTGTCCCGGCATTCATCGTCAACAGCGGGAGAGGAATGGATATATTTGCGCCTCTAAAGATTGGCTCGGTAGAGATACCTAACAGGCTTATAATGGCCCCGGTTAAGACAGGTTATGGCACGCTGGACGGGGAGGTGACATATCTTCATCAGGCCTATTATCGTCGTCGGGCGGAAGGAGAGGTCGGCGGGATAATTGTCGAGCCATTGTATGTTGACATCGCCGGCAAAGAACATCCGAGGCAGCTTGGCATCTCCAGCTTTAATCACATCAGAGGATTGGCACAGCTTGTTGATACAATTCATAAGAACGGCGTTATAGCCATCGCCCATTTAAATCATGCCGGGCGTGTTGCAAACCCTGAAGTCTCGGGGATGATGCCGGAAGCGCCCTCGGAAATTGCCTGCTTTAATAGCGGCCTTTCGCCTGTCGCAATGAGCGCGGAAAGAATTAAGAGGCTGGTTCTTGCATATGCCGGAGCAGCAAAAAGAGCCGCAGAAGCGGGATTTGACCTGATCGAGATTCAATTCGGGCATGGCTACCTTATCTCTCAATTCCTTTCTCCGGTAATCAATCTTCGCCGGGACGAGTACGGGGGCAGCCGTGAAAACCGGCAGCGCTTCGCAACCGAAGTGTTAACAGCGATACGCCGGGAAATCGGCGAATACCCGCCATTGATAGCACGGATATCGGCCTCTGAACAAATAGATGGGGGTGCGGATATAAGCGATGCGGTTAATCTGGCGGATTTTCTCCAGAGACGGGGGATAACTGCAATTCATGTGGCCAGCGGCTCGGTCTGTGATTCGCCTGCCTGGTACTATCAACATATGAGACTGCCCCCGGATAAAAACCTGGACTGGGCTGGTTTGATCAAGATGAAAGTCGATATTCCGGTTATTGTTGCCGGAAGGATGGGCCGGCCCGAGGATATCCGCCGGGCGCTTGGAAGAAAAATCGTCGATGCAGTAGCCCTGGGGCGGCCGCTCATCGCCGATCCCGACCTGCCAAGAAAAATGAGACAAAATCGCGATGAGGATATCATCCAGTGCGGAGCCTGCCTTCAGGGATGCCTCGCCAGGGTCAAATCGGGGGATGGTCTGGGATGCATCATCAATCCCGAAGTGGGTCATGAGTCAGAGCAGTTTAAAAAGCCCCGCCAGCCGAAAAAGGTGGTTGTTGTCGGAGGCGGACCGGCGGGAATACAGGCGGCATTGACAGCCGCACAGAGGGGTCATGAGGTGGTTCTGTTTGACAGGAATCAACTGGGCGGTCAATTCAACCTCTCGTATATTCCGCCCGGTAAAATGATGATGAGGCGTCCTCTTGATTCACTTATACATAAGATTACGAACAGCACTGTTAAACTGCATTTATCGAAAAAAGCGGAACTGCAGGACATTCTCTCTGAAAAACCGGATATTGTGATAATTGCCACCGGCGCCGTGCCGATTGACCCATCAATTCCCGGATTGACAAATTTCTTATCAGCCGAGGATGTTCTTACTGAGAGAAAAAGCGTCGGCAAAAAAGTGCTGATAGTGGGGGGCGGTATGGTCGGTCTTGAATGCGCCGAGTTTCTGGCCGCGAGAAACCACCGCGTAACTATCGTTGAGCTTCTGGATGACGTGGCCCGGGATATGATGCAGCTCACCAAAACAATGACAATGACCGCGCTGATGCAGGCGGGCGTAGATATAAAAACCGGCACCAGGATTTCTCGCTTTGCAGGAGGCAGGGCATTTGCGCAAAACGGTGGTCGGGAAATACCACTGGGAAACTATGACTCGGTTGTCGTTGCGGTGGGAATGCGCTCGCTGAACGAGCTTGGGCCTCTCTTGAATGAAATGAATATTGAGGTAAAAGTCATCGGCGACGCCCGGCAGCCGCGCCAGATTCATGACGCAGTGAGAGATGGTTTTGAGGCGGCGGTTGGGATATGAGGAAGATAATCAGGTACAAGCCTGAGATTCATCCATAATTCAGGAGATTTGAACATGCTTACAGATGAGCAAAAAGAACAGATAGAAATTGAAAATAAAGCAATTTCGAAAAACATCCATAACATCAGGCACAGAATCCTGGTTTTTAGCGGAAAGGGAGGGGTGGGCAAAACTACCGTAAGCGTGAATCTTGCCTATGGATTAAGGATAAAAGGCTATAGAACCGGCCTGCTTGATGCGGATGTAACCGGGCCGGATGTGCCCAAAATGCTGGGATTGACAGGTGAGATGCATGTTCACGAGCGCAGAATCGTCCCGCATATATGCCATGACCTGAAAGTCGTTTCCATAGCAAGTCTGCTACAGCCCGATCAACCTGTAATCTGGCGCGGTCCCATGCGTTCCAAAGTACTGCATCAGTTTCTGGGGGATGTGGAGTGGGGCAAGCTGGATTACCTTGTTGCTGACCTTCCCCCCGGCACCGGCGATGAAATCATCAGCCTGACTCAAAAAATGGAGCCGGATCTGGCCATCATCGTTACAACACCTCAGGAAATTTCCCTCATAGATTCGGCAAGAGCGATAAATATGGCCAGGAAGATGAATGTGCCCAGAATAGCTGTTATCGAAAACATGTCCGGTTTGATATGTCCCGTTTGTGCCACGCACATCGATCTGTTTGGCACAGGAGGAGGAGAAAAACAGGCTGAGCTGATGGGTGTTTCATTTCTGGGAAGGCTGCCCATCGATATCGAGGCGAGGAAAATGGCAGATAACGGCAAACCGGTAATTCTCGAAAACATAAACTCTGATATTTCAGTCGCTCTTGCCTCTATCGTAGATAACATCGAAGAAATGTTAAATGAGCGGCATCAAAGCACAACTAAACAGTAAAGGAGAGAAATATGAGTACCCAGCTAAACGAACTGAAAGCTGACAAAGTGGTGGATGCCAGGGGGACTGCCTGTCCGGGCCCGTTACTTGAAGCAAAGCGGGCCATGGCCTCAGTGCCGATGGGGGGAATAATGGAAGTGCTCTCTTCGGATGAAGGCACCAATGAAGACATCCCCCTGTGGGCCAAGAAAGTCGGCCACGAATATCTGGGAAACATAGCCGAAGCCGGTTACTGGCGCATCTTCGTCAAGAGAAACAAATGACGGATATGGTTGAAAGCGACAAAAATACCAGGCCCTCCATTCTTGTCTTCGCCACCAATAATATATCCGATCCGGGTATCGATCTGGCAGGCAGTTCACATATGGCATATCCGACATCTGTTAAGGTCATAGCTGTACCATGCTCATCCGGAATAGATCCGCGCTGGGTGCTTCACGCGCTAACGGCTGGTTTTGACGGTGTCTTCATTGCCGCGGACGGTACGGATTGCGCTTACCTTCCCAACTGCACCGAACGCACCGGGCAGCTGGTCAAGCAGGCACAGCAGCTTTTGGAGAAGAATGGGCATGATCCCCGTCGGCTCAAAATGGCTGCGATCTGTTCGGTCTGCGCGGAATCTTTTGTCGCTCACATCGAGTCATTTCAGAAGGCCTTGAGCAATATGTAAGGGAATGTATTATGCAATATGATGTACTGGTAATTGGAGGCGGAATCGCTGGTATGGAAAGCAGCCTCACACTTGGAGATATGGGCTATAAAGTATTGCTGGTTGAAAAAGAATCCAGTATCGGAGGCAAGATGGTTTTGTTGAGCAAGGTCTTTCCAACTCTGGACTGCGCCAGCTGTATTGCCACTCCCAAAATGGCGGCGGTAGCCAACCACGAAAATATCACCATCCTGCCGTATTCGCAGGTGGATGAAATCGAGCGCAAAGGAAATGGGCACTTCCTTGTGCATTTGCACCGCAAACCGACATTTATCGATGCCGCGGCCTGCACCGGATGCGGTCAGTGTGAGGTGGCCTGCACGGTGGCCATACCTGACCAGTTCAACAGAAATTTGATCGCCAGGCGTGCGGCCCACATTGCCTTCCCTCAGGCTGTGCCAAAGAAAGCCATCATCGACCATCAGGGATTATCCCCATGCTCCTATGCCTGCCCGGCGGGAGTGAAAGCCCATGGCTATGTGTCCCTCGTGCGGGCCGGGAAATATGAAGAGGCCTTTAATCTGCATATGGAGGATGCGCCCTTGCCCGGCAGCCTGAGCCGTGCCTGTTACGCTCCTTGCGAGGAAAATTGCACCCGCTCTGAACTGGAGGGTCCGGTACCGATCCGGGGCATAAAGCGTTTTATGGTTGATCGCTATTATCAGAGACATCCCGAGCCGGAGTGCGGTCCGCCGGAAAAGTCTTCAGGTAGAGCTGTAGCAGTGGTAGGGTCCGGTCCGGCAGGGCTGACAGCAGCCTACTTCCTGGCGCAAAAAGGGCATAGTGTAGAAATTTTCGAGGCTGCCTCACGGCCGGGTGGTATGCTTCGTTATGGCATCCCTCCCTATCGACTGCCTAAATCAATTGTTGATCGGGATATAAAGAACGTCACCGCCCTGGGAGTGAAAATTCATACCGATTGCCCGATGTCTTCCATCCCCGAGCTTAAGGCGAGCGGTTTTGATGCTGTCTTCCTGGCTATGGGAACGCTGAAGGGATATTCCGCGAATCTGCCGGGAGAGAATCTGGAAGGGGTGATGGATTGCATGACTTTTCTGAAGGCATCTGCTACAGGTTATATAGATGATTTGAGAGGAAAGAAGGTTATGATAATCGGCGGCGGAAACTCAGCCATTGACCCGGCCCGCACCGCCCTGCGGCTCAAAGCTGAAAAGGTGAGTATCTATTACCGGCGCAGCCGGGCAGAAATGCCGGCCCATGACTGGGAAGTTCAGGCCGCTCTGGATGAGGGAGTGGAGTTGCATGAGCTCAAAATGCCCGTCCGTTTTGTCGGAAGCAATGGACACCTGCAGGCTATCGAATGCATCGATATGGAACTCGGGCTTCCCGATGAAAGCGGCCGCCGCCGTCCTGTTCCGATTGACGGAAGCGAGACAAGTGAACCGGCCGATTTGGTCATCCTGTCAATTGGTCTGCGGCCCGCAACATCTGACTTTGCCGGCCAGCTTGGCCTTGCCCCAAATGAAAGGATCGTGGCCGATCCGGAAACACTGGCCACATCTGTGGAGGGAGTATTTGCCGGAGGTGATGTGGTCACAGGGCCCTCCATGATTATCGAAGCTATCGCTCAGGGCAAACGAGCGGCATTCTATATGGATCGCTTCCTGACCGGAAAACAGCTTTCCGGCACTGTGTTCGACCAGCGTCTGCCGATGGTTGAACCCGGGGAGGTAATCCATCGCCTCGGGAAAAATTTCAGCCGACGGGACGCCTCTGTATTGCCCCAGATTCCATTAGACCAGCGTACAACTGACGGAATCGAGCTTGAGGTCGAAGGTACCATGAGCGAGGAGGACGCCCGCTACAGCGCCAGCCGCTGTCTGGACTGCGGGGGCTGCGCCGAATGCCATGAATGTATTTCTGCCTGTCCGGCTGACGCTATACATTTTGACATGCGCCCCGAGGATAAGGATGTCGATGTTGGGTCGGTGGTACTGGCTAACGGGTTTGAACTTTTTGATGCGAGAAATAAGGCTGCTTATGGTTACGGTCGCTTTCCCAATGTAATTGATGCCATGCAGATGGATCGTATCCTCGCGCCCACCCGGCCCTATAACAGCGTAGTGCGTCCCTCAGATGGTAAGGCGCCCTCTAATATCGCCTTTGTACTCTGCACAGGTTCAAGGGATGAAAGCGTGGGCAACAGACTCTGTTCGCAGATATGTTGCATGTATTCTCTCAAGCAGGCGCAACTGTTGATGGGCGCTCTGCCGCTGGCCGATATCACCATCTACTACATCGATATCAGGGCCTTCGGGAAGGGCTATGATGAATTTTATGAGCAGGCCAAAGGTATGGGGGTGTATTTCGTCAAGGGCAGGATCGGCCGTATTGAGGAGAGAGATGATCAAAACCTGGCCTTGTTTTATGAGGATATGCTCAATGGGGACGGAGTTAAACAGGCGGAACATGATCTGGTGGTACTTTCCGTGGGACTGCTTCCTAATCAGGAGATGCTCGCCCTGTTCAAGGATCAGAGGCTGGAGAGTGAAAAGATACCTTTCATTCATGAAATAGATTCCGATCTGGAGCCCTGCAAGACCAGCATAGAGGGTGTATTTGTGGCGGGTGCGGCCTCAGCCGCCCGGGATATACCCGATACTATCATGCATGCCGGGGCCGCCGCAGCGCAAACCGCCGCATACCTCAAGAAAGTGAGGGTGTCGTGATGACTGACCGACGAATTGGCGCCTTTATCTGCGGCTGCGGAGGCAATATATCAGATTATGTGGATATTGAGAAGGTGCGCGATGAGGTTGAAAAGGAACCGGGAGTTGTAGTGGCCAGGACGGCCATGTTTACCTGTAGCGACGCCACACAGCGGGAAATCATTGACATCATCAGGGAGCAGGAGCTGGACGGGATTGTGGTCGCTTCCTGCTCGCCCAAACTCCACCTTAACACTTTCCGTGCTATGGCGCGCCGTGCCGGCCTGAATCAATATGTCTATAATCAGGTCAATATTCGGGAGCAGTGCTCCTGGACACATACACATGATATGGAGCATGCCACGGACAAAGCTATCCGGCTTATCCGGGCCGGCATTGCCAGAACACTGATGGGGCATCCATTGGAGATGATCCGGGTCAAGACAATTCCGCGTGTCCTGATCATAGGTGCGGGCATCAGCGGCCTGCAGGCCGCACGGTTGCTTTCGACTATGGGAATTGAAGTACATCTGGTGGAAAGCGCCCCCGAGGTAGGCGGCCAGGTCGCATCCTGGGGCCCTCTTTTTCCCAGCGGCCGAAGCGGAAAGGAGCTGGTTCAGACCCTCACAAGCATGATCGAGAAAGATGACCGAATTCATATACATACATCGTCTCAAGTTGTAGAGAAGACCGGCAATGTCGGCGAGTTCGATATTTCCATTCAGAGCTCGGACGGCAAACGCACTTCTATAAAAGCGGGGGCGATCATCGTTGCCACCGGGTTTCAGCGCTATAAGCCGCCTCAAGGAGAATTTGGATATGGGCTGCCGGGAGTATTAACACTGGACGAATTCAGGGATGTCCTGGATAATTCAGACAGCGGTTCAATCCGGTATAATGGACGAGATATTAAAAATATTTCCTATATATACTGTGTCGGCAGCAGGCAGGGCTCAAATGACGAGGGCTCTCATTCCTACTGCTCCCGATACTGCTGTACCGCCGCTGTCCACACTGCGCTCCTTGCCGGAGAGAAACAAAATCCCCTGCATCAATATCACCTTTTCCGGGACATGCGTACCTATGGCAAACAGGAGCTTCTCTATGAAGAAGCCCTGCAGAAGGGATCGCTGTTTCTTAAATTCCCGGATGAGGAGCCGCCTTCAGTAAAAGCCTCCAACGGTCATCTTGAGGTTGCCTTAAAAGATCAACTCACCGGGGGAGAGGAGATCAACATCGGATCGGATCTGGTGGTGCTTGTCACAGGAATGGAAGCTCGTCCGAACCGAGAGTTGATTGATGTGCTCAAGCTCCCGGTAGGGAAGGATGGTTTTTTCAATGAGATCCACTGCAAATTGCGCCCGGTGGAAACTGTCATGGACGGGATCCTGATCGCAGGTTCAGCGCAGGGCCCCAAGAACGTGCATGAAAGCACAATCTCATCTATGGCCGCCGTTGCCAAGAGCGCCGGGCTGCTTATGAAAGGCTATGTTGATCTCGAGCCGTTTGTCGCCGTGGTTGATCCTGATTTATGCGAATGGTGTGATGATTGCAGCAACGCCTGTCCATACGATGCCATCGGCAAAATCGAAAAAGGCGGCAAGGCAATCGCGCAGGTCACCACTGCCATATGCAAGGGTTGCGGAACCTGTGTGCCGGCATGTGAAAAGCTGGCAATAAATGTTGAGGGTTATACCCACAAGCAAATCACAAACATGATTGATGCTCTGGCCAAAGAGGTGGTATGATGGAGAAGAGTGAAATGCGCAATCTGCAGGAAGTTCTGCGGGACGAGATGGTGATGCATGAACGTATCTGCGATCTGCTGAAGAAAAATCCCATGACCATTCCTGAGCTGGCAAAAGCCTTAAATAAGCCGAGTTGGGAGACGACAGTGTGGATCATGTCGATGCGGCGTTACGGCATGGTCGCCGAGCTGCCCAAGAGCCGGGGTGATGATTATTTCAAGTACACTATTTTACCGGAGGAGTCGGAATGACCACTGTCAACACTGTTTTCATAGAATCAATCGATCCGCGCTTCGATGCCGCAGCCTGTATGAATTGCGGTGTTTGCACCGCGCTCTGTCCTCTGGAGATTATCCCGCTTCCACGCATGCTTTTCCGGGAGGTAATGCTGGGACTCGAAGACAAAATAATCGAAAATGAGGATACCATATACTCCTGTCTTCTATGCAAAATGTGCGAGGCCAATTGTCCCGCCGGAGTTCCTATTGCGGAGAATATTCGCCTCTTGCGCAATTATATTAATAGCGCTCTGTATGGACTGGGGAGGTAAGTACATGTCTTTACCCAAGAAAGCGATACTCGGCATTTTAACTGACAACCTCTTAAATCGCGGGAGCGTGCTGCCGCTTTCCGATAGGACAGCCATCCAATGGTCCGATGGGCTCGATATTCCCCGGGGCGGCGAGACAGTCCTTTACACCGGGCACATGTACCAGATAATGCCCTACCTCGGAACCATGGCCAACCGCATGAAGGCGATGGAGAACTCATGGATCACAAAATTCATGAATCTGGGCAGATTCGTGAACAGGTTTATTAATGTATCCCGTTTCATGGCCTTTCCGGGGAAAAATGAAAAGCAGACCTATAACAATATACTGCGTGCAATTGCCCTGCTTTTGAGAAAGGGGGGTGTCAAGTACGGTTATCTCTACGAGGATGAACTTTATTCCGGCGCGCTCATATACGATCAGGGAGTGGACATGGCATTAGCAAATCATGCCCGACGCGTCCGCAGGGTTTTTGAGGATCACGGGGTCAGGAAGGTTATAACGGTCGATCCGCATACAACCAATATGCTGCGGCATGTTTATCCCGAGATTCTGGAAGATTTTGATCTGGAGGTGCAAAGTTATCTGGAAGTTCTGGCAGATGCCGATCTGGAAAACGCAGAGAAATCCAATGGTGAAGTGATGATACACGACTCATGTGTTTATGCCCGTTATGAAGGAGTCATCGAACAACCGCGGTACCTGCTCAGGAGGGCAGGTTTTACAGTCAAAAGCCCTGAGCTTTCGGGCGCCCTGACGCATTGCTGCGGCGGGCCAATTGAGTCCCTTTTTCCCTCTCGAGCGCATGAAATTGCCGCTAAACGGATGGAGCAGCTGAGGACCATGGGGGATCCTATTGCCGCCATGTGCCCCATCTGCCTGGTCAATCTCAAACAGGCCGGAAAAAATAATGATGAGGTCGGGGATATCGCTGAATTTCTCGCCAGAGCATTATTGGAAGTACCCGGGCCGAAAGAGAGGGTGACGGCTTAGCAAAACATGGAGAACATTTTCAAACGGTTTTGGGCCTGATGGCCAGCAACTTGAATTAATATGAGTCAGGAGCAACAACAATGAGTGAAGAGAAATCAGAGAAAATTGTTATCTTTGGAACGCATGGACCCGAAGACCCCGAGTTGGCATGTTTGCCTTTTGTTATCGGCAACGCCGCCCTTGTATTGGAGGTGGACGTTACTATCATGCTTCAAGGATCGGCGGTTTTGATTGCCAAAGAGGGTTGCCACGAACATGTTTTTGCCGCCGGATTGCCGCCTCTGTCGGATTTGATAAAGGACTTCATTGAGCAGGGCGGCAAGCTTCTGATTTGCAGCCCGTGTATTCAGGAGCGAAAGATTACGCCGGATATGCTGGTAAAAATAGCACAGCCGGTCAAAGCTGCCAGAGCTGTCATGGAGATGCTGGAGGCGACCCAGGTTTTGAGCTACTAATCGGACTGCTTATCGCAGTCTCAGCACTACACGCTAATTTTATATTGCGGTAAATGAAACGGAGCGGCCCCGATATCACTCTGCCCAAACTTTTGTGAGCTTCACGGTTCCTGTTCGATTTAAACTACGATAGAATCAACGGCAGAAGTTGGAAACTGCCTTATCGGAGTATTATCGCAGTCTCTGTTTTGAACTTCAGGGGTATTCGGGAAACTCAGTTCAATTGATCCAGGTTGACTTTGTCGCATCGAAGTATTAAAGTATCTGCGTTAATACTCAATTAGAGGAGTTACTGTGGCCGATCCGGGAATGCCATTGCGGCTAAAAGAAATACCCGTGCACCCCTGAAAAAAGAAATGAATAATACTATTGCCGTAGAGGGCCTGAGTAAATCTTCCACAAAGTCAGCGCTGTTTCAGACGTTTCCTTCGAGGTTTTCAGAGGGGAATTGTTCGGCTCTCTCGGTCCCAATGGCGCCAGTAAGACCACGACAATCAACATGCTCACCGGTCTGGCTCGGCCGTATTCCGTATCAATCAAGATCAGCGGCATCGACTGCACTGAAAATCCTTGATTCGGATTATAATCGCAAACCCCTTGCAGGCGTCTTCTCTCGCTGCCGAATTCTTCCGGATAAACGGGCAATTGTCCGGGCCTGAGGACAGCAAAATAAATGATGCTTACCGCTGTAATACTATGCGCTGCTCTGAAATATACCGCCTCATTTCTTGGCCGATGAGAATTTGCCGGACTATGAATAAGATCCGGAAAAAAAAAGAAAATGCACTTTTTGAGATATTTGCAAGTTTTATTCAAATTGAGTGTCCAATATAGCGATTGCAGAAAAGCAGTCGAATCTATTGGTGCCGGCCTCGGATGTATTCAAGTGAGCGGCATCCTGCTCTTTATGAGCAGACAATAGAAATAAATCGGGAGTAACATAATTTGAACATAAAGGAACTACAGAATTGAAGAAAAAATGGATAGCCGTCATCGCTTTATTAGCCGTCGGGACCATATCGATTATGTCAGTGGTGGCCATGAGAGCCAGCGACCAAAGCTCTGCAGCTCCTGAGACGGTGAAAGTGATCAGGCGGGATATCGGCTCCGCTGTACTGGCGACCGGAATTATAAAGCCGATGGTCGGCGCCGAGGTAAAGGTCGGTTCCCGAATATCGGGCGTGGTCAAACGACTGCGCGCCAATATCGGGGACTATGTCCGGGCTGACCAGATCATTGCCGAGCTCGATGATTCCGAGCTGCGCGCGAGGCTCAGTCAAAATATCGCCGCAGTCGAAAAGGCTCGTGCCGACGCCGAGTTTGCACAAAGGCAATTTGAGCGGGAATATGCTCTTCTAAAAAAGGGTCTCATCTCCGATCAGCAGCTGGATCAATCAGAAACCGCATTGAAGGTTGCCAGAGCGCTTGTCGAACAGGCAGAGGCAAATCTCCAGTATTCAAAGGTCCAGTTGAGCTATACGACAATCCGCAGCCCAATCGCGGGAGCGATCGCCTCTGTATCGACACAGGAGGGCGAAACGGTATCGGCGAGCCTTGCCGCTCCCACTTTCGTCACCATAATCGATCTCGACCGACTGGAGGTACAGGTCTTTGTCGATGAGACCGACATCGGCAAAATAAAGATCGGGCAGACCGCGCGCTTCAGCGTTGACACCTATACCGATACCGATTTCCGGGGCACCGTTACAGCTATTTACCCTGAAGCGGTTATACATGATAACGTGGTTAACTATATTGTTACCCTGACAATCGAGGATCTGCAGGGCAAAACCCTTCGGCCTGAAATGACCGCAAACGTAACCATCGAACTCGAAACCCGTCGGGACGTTTTGGCGGTGCCGACAAGCGCCATTCTGCGCCAGCGCGGCGAGCGCTATGTGGCCGTTGCTGCAGGCGGCAGACAGGAACAACGAAAGGTAACGGTCGGATGGAGGGACTCTGGCTACACTGAAATTATCAGCGGCCTCAAAGAGGGAGAGACAGTTCTCATACCATCTGCTAACCAGGAGTACAGATAATGAATAAAGCAGTCATTCAGGCGGCAAATCTGACCAAAACCTACAACAAGGGCGGCGGCGGCGAGGTACATGCCATCAGCGACATATCGCTTGAGATTAATCGCGGGGAGTTTGTGGCCATCATGGGCGCTTCCGGTTCCGGTAAATCGACGCTAATGAATATCCTCGGCTGCCTGGACCGGCCCACCAGCGGTACCCTGCTTCTGGATGGCGTTGAGGTAAGCACGCTCGATGATGAAACTCTTGCCGGCATCCGCAACAAGAAGATCGGCTTTGTGTTCCAGTCCTTTAATTTGCTGGCCCGCACCAATGCTCTGGAGAACGTCGAACTTCCGCTTATTTACTCGGAAAAATCGGACACCAGGCGCCTCGCTCGAGAGGCGCTGGAAGCAGTCGGGCTTGGGGGGCGTATCCATCATAATCCCAATGAGCTCTCCGGGGGACAGCAGCAGCGCGTGGCCATCGCCCGCGCGCTTGTTACCGATCCAGAAATAATTTTCGCCGATGAGCCTACCGGTAATCTGGACAGCGACTCCAGCCTCGAAATCATGGCTCTGCTCCGGCAATTATATGAAAAAGGCAGAACCATAGTCATTGTAACCCACGAAACCGATATTGCCGAACACGCCCGGCGTATCATCAGAATATCGGATGGTTCCATTGTCAGTGATGCGAAAAACAATGATCCGCGGCCGCTTGATCGAGAAATTCATAAAAACGCCTCACAGGATGCTGCCGATGAAGACAGGTAGAATGGTCACTATGGTCTTTAAGAGCCTTGCAAAGAACAGGCTCAGGTCATTTCTAATGATGATCGGCGTTGTAATTGGTATCGCAGCTATTACCATGATTGTCTCTGTCGGACTCGGCGCCCAACAACGTGTTCTGGATCGTGTCAAGAAATTCGGTTTTGAGAGTCTGATGGTGCGGGCGGGAGGCGGACGTGAGGTGGGCCGGCCGGCCGGTTCTCAGCCGACAACCAGTCTTACGCTTGAGGACATTAATGCTCTGAAAAGAGAAATACGCGCAATCTCGGATGCCGCTCCGATGAGCGTGAAAGGCCAGATGGAAGTAATTTATCAGGACAGATCGACCACCACCGGAATTTTCGGCGTAACCCCGTCATGGGCCGCTGTATGGGATTGGGATGCCGCAGATGGTGATTTTATCTCAGATGAGGATATGGATGGTCTTGCTCGCGTATGTGTTCTCGGGCCGACAGTGCGAACCGACCTTTTCGGAACGCTGAACCCCATCGGGGAGCAGATCCGCATTGGCAATGTACCATTCGAAGTCATCGGTATATCCCAGAATAAGGGCATCAGTCCGGCCGGCGGAGACATGGACAATCGTATTTTCGTCCCGCTGAGCACCATGATGCGGCGTGTCGCGAATGTGGATTATATTTCCGCCGCCAAAATCCTTCTTGGCACGGCCGCCGATATTGATATGACAGTGGCCAGTATTCGGTCGCTTCTCCGTGAACGGCACCAACTTGCTCCCGGCGTGCCCGACGATTTCACGATTACAAGTCCGACAGAGATTACCCTGATGGCCGAGAAGGTCTCCGGCACCTTCAATATGTTTTTGGCGCTGGTTGCGGGCATTTCGCTGCTGGCCGGGGGTGTGGTCGTCGCTAACATCATGCTCATTTCGATCAATGAACGCCGAAAGGAAATCGGTTTGCGCAAAGCGATCGGTGCAAAGCGCAAAGACATCATGCGGCAGTTTCTGTATGAGGCGACTGCTGTGACTTTAACAGGGGGTGTAATAGGCGTCATACTGGGAATGATTGGCGCAAAAACACTGGAATATTTTACTAAAATACCTGCCTCTATCTCCTGGGAAAGCATCGCTATCGGCGTTTTTCTTTCGAGCCTGGTCGGGATTCTGGCTGGATTGCAGCCGGCAAATAAAGCTGCTTCACTTCAGCCAATCGAGGCATTGAGAGGCTGACCATACCGTGAAGATCACTCGAAGCGTCCGTATTTCACGCAAACAGCTTGCGGCACATCCCATGCGAACGGTGCTTGCCCTGACCGGAATAATCATCGGCGTTTCCGCTGTTATCATCATTGTCGCTATCGGCAATGGCGCCCAGAAAGAAGTTATTGAGAGAATTGAGGCGATGGGAACCAATCTGCTGATTGTAAATGCCGGACAGGTACAGAAGAGCGCGGGACGCCAGGAGATTCGGGGGACTGTCACCACGTTGACCGTCGAAGACGCCGAGGCGATCGCACAGGACTGTTCAGCCGTAAAATTCGCCGCACCCCTGCAAAGCAAAAAGCTGCAGGTTAAGTACGAAAATTCGAGCTCGAACACTACTGTGGTTGGAACCACCCCGGATTTTCAGGAGGTGCGGAACTTTAATGTCGCTTCGGGGGCATTTTTTACCGACGAAGAGAATACCGCCTCTCGCCGAATAGCTGTTCTGGGCAAAACTGTGGTCGACAATCTGTTTTATGGACATGATCCGATCGGTGAGACAATTCGCATTGGGAAAGTGCCCTTCGAAGTTATCGGCGTAATGGAATCGAAAGGGACCGACCTAAGCGGCTCCGACCAGGACGACCAGATATTCATCCCTATCCGAACCGCTTTACGGCGTGTGTTTAATCTTGCCTATATCAACGCAATAAACATCCAGGCTGTGGATTCCAAAGCGATGGATCATGCCATGATGCAGGTCGCCGGGTTGCTGCGCGAAAGACATCGGCTCGACAGGCGCGCTTTGCCCGATGATTTCACGATTCAGAGTCAAACGGATATTCTCGAAGCAGAGCGGGAGACCACCGACACCTTTACTCTTCTTATCGGCAGCATCGCCGGAATTTCCCTGCTCGTTGGCGGAATCGGAATTCTGGCCATAATGCTCATCGCCATCAGAGAAAGAACCAACGAAATCGGGCTCAGAATGGCCGTCGGCGCCAGTCGCAAAGATATCATGACGCAATTCATAATGGAAGCATCCATTCTGGGAGTGAGCGGCGGACTCGTGGGAATTGTCCTCGGTATTTTGGGCTCTATTCTGGTGAGCGCGGGAACATCATGGGCAATAAGCATTTCGTCGGAATCCGTTTTGCTTGCCTTCGGCTGTTCATTGCTGGCGGGGCTTTTCTTCGGGGTATATCCGGCGCACCGTGCCTCGATGCTCGATCCGATTGATGCACTGCGGAGCGAGTGACGACCGCGGCCGGCTGTAATATGGCGGGAGTTTCGCATGCGGTCTGTTTGGAATCAAATCGGGAATCTACTACTTAGCCTGACAATTATCTGGATCGCCGGAATCCGCACTTCTGCTAAGCGCGTCCCCCAAGGCCTGATAACGTTGCTGTACATCCTGTTTATCATCCTTTTCGGATATAAACTCTTCACTCGCTCGCAGAATCATATTCCCCTGCCTCAAGAGGGCTTCCCGCTGTTCTGCATTTCTGCAAACGCCTGCAATCATAGTGAGCGTCTCCAGGAGCCGAGTCGTCACCGCCACATTTGATTGACTGTTCTGACGAATCTGATCGAAAGCAGCATTGACGACACCTGTAAAGGTCCATGGTTTGGTTACCAGACGGAGTTTGCCCTCATCTTCGCAGTGATGTGATGACGGGAATGATCGGCCCGCAAGGAAGGATACTGCCGAGCCAAGACGGTCTATGCAGGAAATCGCTGTAAATGGATCGTTGATTCCGGGTGAAAGTGCCCGCACGGCGATTTCCACCAGTTGATGGATGGCATACTCTGCATCTTGCAGTGGGGATCGCTGGGGGCCGACAAAAAACGAGTTGGCAAGATCCTCTGCAGATTCGTCGCTGAATTGACCGTCGAAGCTCACAGTTACAAGTGTGCTATCGGCCGTGATGTATTCCCCCGGACGATACTCAAGAGAGAGAAGTGAATCCGTGGCGATGGCTATACGCAGCAGGCCGTTAATGTCCACAGCCTGCAGATAGCCGTCTTTCGGAGCAGAGATTGATCGCGATTTGCGGTACGAGTTTATCCGGGCCTGACGGTCCTGATCCAATTCACCGGTCGATCCTGTGTCATCCGCAATCTCGTCAGGAAACAAGGGCAATAAGCGCTCCAGCAGTTCATTGTAAACAGCCTGGACAACGTTATCAGCTTGTATTGATGCGGAAACGTGATGGATAAAGTAAACGAGAATACCCACATTGGCGATAACCAGCAAGATTGAAAGATTCACCGACAGGATCGGAACGAATAGATATCCCTCTTGATCGTGTATTGATCCGAGCACCAGGAGGCAGTAAATAAAAGTGCCCACAAAGGCGCCGAGTACAACCTGGTTGCCAGGGTGTCTGACAAAGTTGCGCAGCAGACGCGGGCCAAATTGAGATGTTGTGAGAGTCAGGGCAACAATTGTTATCGAAAACGTAACACCGGCGACCGTAATCATCGAGCCGGCAATGGTCGCTAAAATCGAACGAGCGCCGTCCACTCCCCCGGAGTAAAAGAAACTAAGGAATCCATAGGAATCAGGCTCGAACTGCCTGTCAAAATACACCATGATAATCGCTAAACCTGTTGCGATAGCGACCATCAAGCCGGGAATAAAATAGAAACTGGTTCTTATGGATTCCCAGACATTAAGAAGCTTTGTCTTCAAAGGTTACCAATATCTGCCATACTGCTCTAGTCTATTGCAGCCATGAATTAATTTTTTCAACTGCCGCCTCGGAAATATTATCCCACCCATCTTTAATCAGCTCATTGAGCTCATTGAGTTGGTTTTCCAGTTTCTCGATTTCATCATTCTTTTTTCCATGAGCCTCAGCTTTGAGCTGGGTCAGATTTTGCTCGAGCTCTTTCTTCTTCGCCTCGACGCGTGCCTTGAGTTCATTTGTTCTATCTGGCATAATTCTCTCCTTAAAATTTAATTAGACAGGCCCTTCTTAAAAAATACGATTTTTGTGGACAGAGGTCAACTGTTTTCGGCAATGGCTGCCGGCGATGGTAAGGCACCGCCCAGAATCTGAAAATTCGGTACAGTTCGAACTGCCTGGCCGAGGATTCCTGAAATTTTTTGACTAATAGAAGTGATATATAAAGAAAGACGGCCCAATAGCACCCTCACCGGACTTCAGTGAATTTAGTTTTCGCATTCAAACGGGCCATTCCAATTCAAACGGAAACCATTGGAAGACAATCAATTCTGCCGGTGAGGACAAGTCTGGTGGATTTGAAAGCAATGAGAAATCGATTTCTCCCTCCGCTCTTCTCATATTTCGGGGTTATGCAGCAGTATTCTTTGCATTTATTTTTGCAACTTTCACCTTGACATTGTCTAAAATACTAATTATTCTAATTCGATGAAAGATGCTATCTCGATCCTGCGGCAGTGTGATATTCAACCCACTCCTCAGAGAATTGCGGTTGTTGAATATGTATTGAAATGCAAAACACATCCCTCTGCGGATGATGTCTTTACCCATGCTCGAAAAAATTGCCCCACAGTTTCTCGAGCCACCGTATACAATACATTGAACCTGCTTGTCGAAAAAGGGCTTCTTGGGATGCAGACGATTAGGGAAGGTGCGGTTATCTTTGATGCCAATGTCGAAAAGCATCATCATTTCATCGATGATGATACCGGTGATATATATGATATCCCCTGGGATCAACTGGAGGTCAAGGGAAAGGGAAAGCTTAAGGATTTCGAGATTTTTGAGTTTCAAGTTATAATGCACGGAAGACGGAAAAAGAAATGATTCTTTTTTTGGCGTGTAATAATACATTGTCTAAATTTAGACTATGTTGCACGAGCGACAGACAATCTTACCTATGAACACAAGTAGAGCCAATTACACTATGTAAGGAGCGTTTATGAGTGACCAAAACATGGATAGGGTGGGCAAGCGCCCGGTGACAGGCATGGGCGGCGGCAAATCCAACCGGGATTGGTGGCCGAATCAACTGAATCTGAGAATTCTTCATCAGCACTCTGCCAAATCCAATCCCATGGGTGCGGATTTCAACTACGCTGAGGAATTCAAGAAACTCGACTTTAAGGCGTTGAAGAAAGACCTCCATGCTTTGATGACTGACTCGCAAGAGTGGTGGCCGGCTGATTATGGTCACTACGGTGGGCTTTTCATTCGGATGGCGTGGCATAGCGCTGGAACCTATCGCATGGGCGATGGCCGTGGGGGCGGCGGGACCGGAAACCAGCGTTTCGCACCCCTCAACAGCTGGCCAGACAATGTAAATCTCGACAAAGCACGTCGCCTGCTCTGGCCGATCAAGCAGAAATACGGCAAGAATATCTCCTGGGCAGATCTGATGATTCTTGCCGGCAACTGCGCACTTGAATCGATGGGATTGAAGACCTTCGGTTTCGCCGGCGGTCGTGCGGATATCTGGGAGCCGGAAGAGGACGTTTACTGGGGTTCCGAAGAGGAATGGCTGGCGACGAGCGACAAGCCCAAGAGCCGTTACACGGGCGACCGGGAACTGGAAACCCCCCTGGCGGCCGTGCAAATGGGGCTGATCTATGTGAATCCAGAGGGCCCGGACGGCAACCCGGATCCGGTCGCTTCGGGCAAGGACGTTCGGGAAACGTTTGCCCGAATGGCGATGAACGACGAGGAGACCGTTGCGCTTGTAGCTGGCGGGCACACGTTTGGGAAGTGTCACGGCGCGGGCGATGCATCGCTTGTCGGTCCGGAACCTGAGGCGGCCCCCATTGAAGAGATGGGCTTGGGCTGGAAGAGCAGCTTTAACAGCGGCAAAGGCGCTGATACGATCACCAGCGGCATCGAGGGCGCCTGGAAGCCGAACCCGACTAAATGGGACATGGGCTATCTGAAGGTGCTGTTCAAATATGACTGGGAGCTGGTTAAAAGTCCGGCTGGTGCGCATCAATGGCTGGCTAAGGACGTGGATGAAGAGGACATGGTTGTTGACGCACACGACCCGTCAAAAAAACACCGGCCGATGATGACCACGGCGGACCTCTCGTTGAAGTTCGATCCCATCTACGAGCCGATCGCGCGGCATTATCTGGAGAATCCTGAGAAGTTCGCGGATGCATTTGCGCGGGCCTGGTTCAAGCTGACACATCGTGACATGGGGCCCATCTCGCGCTACCTGGGACCGGAAGTTCCTGCCGAAGAGCTGCTCTGGCAGGACCCGGTGCCTCCTGTCACCCACGAGCTGATTGGCGACGACGAGATCGCTGAACTCAAGGGCAGGATCCTCAATTCGGGATTGTCCATTCCCCGGTTGGTATCGACTGCATGGGCATCGGCCTCGACATTCCGCGGCAGTGACAATCGTGGCGGAGCGAACGGGGCACGTATTCGTCTCGAACCGCAGCGCAGCTGGAAGGTGAACCAGCCTGACCAGCTCAAGAAGGTACTGGAAACTTTGGAAAAAATCCAGAGGGACTTTAATGGCTCGCAGATGGGAGGGAAGCAGGTTTCACTTGCCGACCTCATTGTCCTGGGCGGATGTGCAGCGGTCGAGAAGGCTGCGAAGGATGCCGGGCATGACGTGAAGGTTCCATTCACACCGGGACGTACCGACGCAACGCAGGAGCAAACCGAAATCGAGTCCTTTGCCGCGCTCGAGCCGACCGCAGACGGGTTCCGCAACTATCTGGCCGACGAACATCGACTGGCGGCAGAACATTCATTGGTGGATCGTGCTCAGTTGCTGACATTGACTGCGCCTGAGATGACGGTTCTTGTGGGTGGCATGCGCGTCCTGAATGCAAATTTCGGTCAGTCACAGCATGGTGTTCTGACCAGGCGGCCGGAGTCGCTCACAAATGACTTCTTCGTCAACCTGCTCGACATGAGCACGGAATGGAAGGCAACGTCGAAGGACGAAGAGGTGTTCGATGGATGCGACCGTTCGACCGGGGAGAAGAAGTGGACCGGCACACGTGTGGACCTCATCTTCGGTTCGAACTCTCAGCTCCGAGCCATCGCGGAGGTTTACGCGAGTGACGACTCGCAGGAGGCATTCGTACGTGACTTCGTAGCTGCATGGAGCAAGGTCATGAATCTCGATCGCTTTGATCTCGACTAAAGCAGCGAACAGCTTGGATAGTGCAGATAATGCTAATAACCGGGAGGTCGATCACATCGACCTTCCGGGATTATGTCAATGATGTACGATGCCTGCCTGAACCATTTCAACATGAACCGCAAGCGATTCCGGACTTGCTGCCTCCAGGTATTGTACAGTCGAGAGAAACCCTATCCTGCATACAGCAAGTCCATTCACATACTTGCAAAAGCGCCTTAGAATACAACAAAGCGCTTCCGATTTCGCTGTCGCCAATCTTATGTGAGCTTCGGGCTTCCAGTCTCGTTACGGAATGCCATTATTGACCGAAGTCGCTGGAAAACAATCAAATCTGGTCAATGAAGTGCAAAAAAAGCGTCTTTGCTGCTATCCATCATCAGATAGTGATGATCACTTTTCCTCGCGCGTGTCCTTTTTCAACATATCGGATTGCCTCAGGCGTTTCACTCAAAGCATACTTCCTGTCTATAACGGGCACGACTTTGCCAGCTTCCAGAAGCTCCTTTATGGAGACCAAATCTGCCTGCTTCACGTTCGCCATGAATGAAACTACTTTTCTGCCCTTCATCCTTGCAATCAGAGGATTGACAATCAGCGATTGCAGAAAACTCAAGGTTGATGAGGAGCCGCCAACTCCGACATATATGCCGGTTGCTTTCAGCACGCGCAGAGGCTTTCCTATCGACTGAAATGCGGCATTGTCTACGATCAGATCAAATTTCTTCTCGCTTCGCCAGAATTCTTCCTTTGTGTAATCAATCACATGGTCCGCACCGATAGACCGCACCATCTCTACGTTCCGCCCACTGCAGACACCGATTACTTGCGCTCCCAGCGCCTTGGCTATCTGCACCGCAAACGTGCCCACACCTCCCGATGCACCGTTTATCAAGACATGTTGACCTGATTGCAGTCGCCCGTGATCACGAAGAGCCTGCAACGCCGTAAGGCCGGCGACCGGCACGGCCGCCGCCTGCTCGAAAGTCATAGCTGTCGGCTTTAACACCAGTCTGTTCTGACTAACACACGCATATTCTGCAAATCCACCCATACCCGAGCCAAAAACTTCGTCATCCACCTTGAATTGAGTTACATTTTTACCGATAGCCTCAACCCGGCCCGCAATGTCGGCCCCGAGTATCTGGTGTTTCGGTTTCAAGAGTCCAAAACCCATAAGTCGAACCAGAAATGGCTCGCCGCGCAGAACGTGCCAATCAAGGGGGTTCACCGACACAGCATGCACTTTTACCAGAACTTGATTGTCCTTTGGATCGGGTCTATCAATTTCCCGTAATTCAAGTACATCCGGCGATCCATATTTGGTGCGCATGACAGCTTTCAACAGATACCTCCGAGATAATAACGAATATGACATTCACTACATCATTGAAGACCAACGCATGATACAATCTAATAGACAGAATCCCTAATGATTATTATATTTGTTTTTATATAAGCAATACTTCTGCAAAGTAATATACGAAACGGTATAAAAGGAGATTCTATGAAAGCCACAGTATTTTTAGCTGTCTTAATGGTAATCCCTCTATTCAGTTTGGCTCAATCTGGAGAAGTTAACGATGTGTGGGAACCTATACGATTCCTTATAGGCTCCTGGGAAGGAACAGGTGAGGGGATGTCTGGTCAGTCTTCAGTTGACGCAGATTTTGAATTCGTATTGAATGACCAGTTTCTTCGCGCCAAATCCAAATCCGTATTCGAGCCGCAAGAGAAGAATCCTGATGGCGAGATACATGAAGACATTGGGTACATAAGCTATGACAGGTCTCGGGAAACATTTGTACTTCGCGCGTTTTATGTCGAAGGTTTCGTTAACACTTACCTACTCAGCGAGATTTCAGAAGATGGAATGGTTCTTACATTCGTAACGGAATCAGTGGAAAACGCCCCTGCCGGAACCAGAGCAAAGCTTGTCTATAAGATGACAGGTGAAGGTGAAATCGAAGAGCGATTTTTTGTGGCATGGCCAGGCAAAGACTATGGCTGCTTCTTAACCAACCACCTTAAGCGGAAATAGTGGGTTGCAGATCGCACTTAACAATAAATAGAACTAAATACCGGGTAAGCGAGGTTAGCTATTTCCTGGCTTGTAGCTGATCGCGAATTTTGGAGATAAAAAAACCGGCCCAAATATCACTCTCCCCAAACTCTTATCGAGTTCATTTTCCAAGTATGTTACAACTACTCCAGCGTGAATGGAACACGTTGGCAAACTATAAGATATGAAGTGTTAAGGGGTAACATTGTTGACGTCGTAGAGTAATCCCAAATTATAAGGGTTATTATTCTTCCTTATTTAACTTTTTTAACTGAGCAGCCAAAGGGCCCCAAATAATCAACAAGTGAATACCTGCTCCTGCGCTGAGAATCAAAGAGATTTCAGTAAAACATTCTGTGCCTTTCAGTTTTAAGGAGCATCCAATAATTACGGCCCCCCAAATAATAGCACTTCCTACTATAAAAACTCCGATAGTTTTCTTTTTCTTATCCATTTTTATTTCCTTTATTTGTTTTGTACATCACCTTGCCTTTGGGTAAATTTGGAAATATTAAAGAAGGTGACTGTTAGAAAATCAACTTAAAAATTCACTTTGTCTGACGGCGAACAGTCAAGTAAAAGCACTGAGAGATTGAGGTTGGTTCCATGCGCGGACTTATAACTTATTGATATATAGTTATTTATATAAGCGGCTCCAATATCGCTCTCCCTAAGCTTTTGTGACATTTGAATTCGAGATTTTATTAAATTATTAGTATATCAACACAACCCGCTGGAAGGCAATAATTTCATATTAACAGGGACGGGTACCGATGTCCCGTCCCCAATTTAGAAATTCTTTACAATCTACCAATTTGATAGCTTTCTATTTTCGAGTTCTTCCACTCGCTTGGATAATACTTCGATTTGTTGTTGCTGTTCTTTGATCGCCTCGATTAAAACTGCTGTCAATTTGCTGTAATCTACCGACATTTCACCATTATCATCGGAATGCACTAACTCAGGAACGATTTTTTCAACTTCTTCCGCAATGAGTCCTACTTGTTGGCTTTCCGGAAATTTCATTTCGGGATAATCTGCCGCCCGCCAGCTGAAATTCACTCCGCGAAGATCCTTCACTTTCTGGAGAGCATCAGACATTTGGTTGATGTTTGTTTTGTATTTGAGACTTGAAAGTTCCGTAATCGCCCCTGTCGCTGTTATGTCACCGACTACATACAACTCGACACTGGGAGCTTCAGTACCGATACCAGCCCTGACACCGGCGGCACCCGCTGCCATTGTAATAGTTGGAGTGTCACCGGCTGAAGCATCGCCCGTAAGGGTTAATTGACTGGCTGTGGGTGTAACAGAAAAAGTGCCGGTCGGGTAATCGGTTATATCTTTGTGCCCTAATTGCATCAAACCACCCGTCAGTACTACATTGGCGTCCTCAGTGTCATAGACAGCAAATCGACCGCCCTGTGAAGCTTCAGAAGTCAATTCAAAGGCAATATGTCCAGGCGGTTCTGGCTGAGGATTGAAACCGAAAATGCCCCAGTCAGCTGCTGGAGAACAGCCGATTGTTAAGGCTTCTCTTCCATCGATATTCTCAGGATCAAAGAATTTTACGCTACCTCCGAGATTTGTATGACTGTTTAATTCGAGCACTTTAAATTCCAAATCTTTATCTCCACCAAACAGCCTCACAAATCCTGTATCAGCTGTAGAACCACCCATCATAATTCTTGTTGCTGTTAAAGAATCCGCGGCATGAAGTTCTATAAACGCTCCTTCAGCAGAATTAGCACCAATTTGTACGATACCCTCATCGGATTCGGCGTCGGGATAGTACAAATCAATCATGTTTTCATTATTGGCCGTTAATTTAATTGCCGGTCTGTTATCATCCGGCGGTGGTGAGTTTATCGTCATGCTATGATGATCGGTTGTTGCAGCGATTTCAACAGCCGGATTGCATGGTTCCGGGGGAACGCAGGGATCAGGTGGATGAACTACAAATTTGCTGGTATCTGAAACTGATACCATTTCAATAACCGGGTGAATATTTTCTGATAAATCCTCGGATGCTGCAGGATATATAGAGAAACGTACTGGCGTACAGGGATCGGGAGGTACACATGGATCAGGTGGATGTATCTCCAATACACCCGGTAAGGTATTGATATCTCCTACGACGCGCCTGCTGACAGCTGAGCCCGGAGCGGCCGTCAAAAGAGTGCGCGGTGCAATCTCCGGATCGGCGCCCACAGCAATACCAAGAAAATGGTCATCGCCGTTGAATACCGAATCAGGAAGAGCAGTCTGAGATCCAAGAACCACATTAAAGAGACCATTTACAACTTGTACAGTTGGATGTGACTCGGTCCATTTGGAAACACCTCTTGCATCATAGATTGTGAATGTCATAGGAGTTGTCCCGGTAACCGGGTTGCCGCCGTTATCTGTCAGATATCCCTGATAGTTAATTAATAATGTGTCCTGTGCCAAAGTAGCTGATACCGGGCACAAGCTGACTAGCACGGCGATCAACGTGAGAATAGATAATTTCCGCATAATCATATTGACCTCCGATCCTTGATATTTTTGTCTAATTAATTTCAATATCGACAAAAAGCATTAAATTGCAAGGTTTTTCACCCAATGATATGATGGGAATGGCTGAGCCAAATAATTAAACAATTTAGAAAAGTTTGCTGAGAGCAAAGTCCGTTTCCAGTTGATGCTATAAGCTAAAGACATTAAGGGGATAAAAAGCGGCCCCGATATCACTCTCCCCAAACTTTTGTGGAATTTGTATTTTCGGTAAAAACCCGCTACTCCACGCCAAGTGGAAGTCGTTGGAAGATATTGTATTAACAACAAATGGGAGCAGGATTATAGAATCTGCCTCATTTGTATTGTATTCTGTAGTCCAGAGCCTCACCACAAATTCCAAATAGTCAACTAATCCCGGACACAACGAACAGAGAAACCGCTCCGCTCACTGCTTTCTTGACGTCGAATATCCGAACGGTTGTAATCCAGGCATCGGCTCCACGCGTAGTCACTACTGCCCTCCGTAGAGGACCAAAAGTAGGTAGCGACCCCATAAGCCGCGAGGAAGCCACCATTGTCGCCGCGGTACCCCGCCCCCAACGCGGTGAAGCCACTTTCGTTGGTCGCACCCGAATTAGGAGTCATCCAATGCGTTGTGCCCACTTCCTTTAGCTTGCCGCCTTCATCGGTACCACGCCAGTAAAGATTGTCAGCCCCTGCCTGACTCATACCAAGATACATCTCCAACTGTTTCAACTCTTCATCACTCGGCACATGCCAACCTTCCGGCGCTATGTTGCGGCAGTCGTCCACTGCATACCAGTTATACAACCTGCCATAAGTGGCAACATTCAAAGGATCATTAATGAAGTCGCAGCAGGCGCCGTTGGAAAGCCCTGCCCATGTGGTACCGTCCGTCACATTCGGGATTGGATCACCATTACGATAATGAGTCACTTTCAGATTTTCCGCCATCCAAGTCTGAGTACCAATGGTCACCGTCTGATAGACGTTACCATCTATGTCGGTAACAGTACCTGAAGAGGCAGTGGTAGTAAACGATTGAGCACTTCCGTATGCTGTACCCACCATATTCGTTGCATAGGCCCGGACATAATAAGGAGTGCCGGCAGTCAAACCCGTTATTGAGCTGGTAAAACTCCCCGTACCCGATCCATCGGTGGTCGTGCTGTCGGCAATCGTAGGCGTTGGATTCGTACTCCAGCAAACACCCCGAGCCGTTACTGCAGCCCCTCCATCTGAAGTGACCGTACCACCGCTCTGAGCTGTTGTCTGTGTGATGGCGCTGACGGTGACTGTCGTCAAAACCGGTACCGACGGATTATCAGGATTGGTGCCAGCGTCGTCGTCGCCACCACAGCCACCTAAGAATAGAACTGTAAAGGCAATAATCACTGACAAAATGAACTTAAATGACTTTCTATCACACATCACAATCTTCCTTAAATTTGGAATTATCGATTTTTGATAAAATAAGAAATTTACCCCCCTTGGCAAGTGATCATTTTCATAAACAGTGGCGTTCGCGACTCGATGAAAAGAAAACCTGCCAGCTAATAGAAACCTGAATTGTCAATGATTCTGAATAAAGTTCTCAGTGAAAAGTACTGGGAGAGTGAAGTTGGCTATTTCCTTAAGCCTATAACTAATTCTTAGTTAAGGGGATAGAAAAAGCGGGGTCTACAAGACGAGTTCATCAACTGGATTATTGAAAATGCTGCTTAGGGGAGAGATCCACCCCCCTGAACCTGTTGGGGGCTCCTCGAAGAGAATATATATCATGCCCGGATTATCTGCCTTTAGTCTACGGTGATCTGGGTAGCGTGCGGGTAATTAGAAAAGAAAAGGGAATTAACTCGAATTGTCTGAAAGATTTGGCCCTCATACCTTTATAAGCGATTGCTTGGTTGAGACAAAAGCGGGTCCTGGTATTGAAACGGAGACCACAGGAGTTGGACACTAACGCAATACCTTTTATGACTGGTGTCGGCGGGTGGCTCACAGGTGGGCTGACATGCCATGCCGGCTGCGGCAGTTCTGGGATGCGCTTCCGGGTTGAAACGGTTATTTTTTACTTGACGAGGCATTGTCCATATTTTATTATTTTGCGACGTATTTAGGAATTTGCCATGCCGAAAACATTGAAGTCAAAAATCCGAGTGCTTTTGATAGAAGATAATCGTCTTCTGCGTGAGGGTATTACCAAAATGTTGCGTGAGGAGCCAGACATCAAAGTGATTGCGTCTGCAGGCAATGGCGACGCCATTGAAAAGGCCAGGAAACTGGCACCAGATGTTGTACTGCTCGACATTGGTCTCAGAAATCAAAACAGTTTGAAAATAGTAGAGTCAATAAGAAAACAATGTTCCGAAACGCATGTGGTAGTCATGGACTTGGTCCCCGCGCATGAAGAAATTGCTGAATTTGTCAAAGCGGGAGTTGCAGGTTTTATACTCAAAGACGCGACTCTTCACGATTTTTTGCACACTATCAGATCAGTGGCAAAGGGCACAAAAATACTCCCCCCGCCGATGACCGATTCACTTTTCACTCAGATCGTGGAGCTGGCGCTTCAAAGCGGTAAAACGAAAAAATTGATGTCTGCTGTAAAAATGACCAAGCGAGAGCGGGATGTGATTGGTCATATAGCCACTGGAAAGAGCAACAAAGAAATTGCCGGAGAACTCAATATTTCTGTCAGTACAGTCAAGAGCCATGTGCACAACGTATTGGACAAGCTGGCTCTCCACAGCCGTCTGGAGTTATCGATCTTCGCCCATGCACATGGACTGAACAAAAAAAATCACCTGCAATCTCCCGAAGACAGCGTTTAGTCATCCACCAAAAGAACTAACTCCTTTTTCATCCTTTCGAGCGATTGATTCTCCGTAAAACTGGCCGTATACTTATTAAGGAACAAATAATGCCCAGGTCTTTTCATGCGAAATCCATTGACCCTGGAAAGACAGCTAATCAATTTAGGAAGGAAAGGTTTAGTTATGGAAAAGATAAATGTCCTGCTAATTGAAGACAATCGCCTTCTGCGCGATGGAACAACCACAATGTTAAATGAGCAAGAGGATATTGCGGCGGTATCGTCTTCCGGCAATAGAAGCGCCCTCGAGACGGCCAAAAAGATGATGCCGGACGTGGTGCTGCTCGACATCGGGCTCAGGAGTCTTAGCAGTCTGAAGATGCTCGAATCAATGAAGAAGCAATGCCCTCGATCGGAAGTAGTCGTAATGGACTTGATCCCGGCACATTCAGATGTAGTTGATTATGCCAAAGCCGGAGTTTCAGGTTTCATTTCTAAAGACGCGGCTCTTGGCGATATTCTGCATACGATCAGATCCGTTGTTAAGGGAGAGAAGGTTCTGCCTGCGACAATAGCCGATTCGCTTTTTTCCCGAGTCATAGAGCGTGCAATTAGGGGAGGAACAGTGGATCGGGTGATTGCGGCCGTTAAATTGACCAAGCGGGAGAAAGATGTAATTGGTCTTTTGGCGGAAGGAAAAAGCGTTGCGGAGATTTCTATTAAACTCAAGGTTGGCGTCTCTACCGTCAAGAGCCACATTCACAATATATTGGATAAGCTGGCTCTTCACACGCGCTTAGAATTCGCCAGTTTTGTCCATCGCAAGGGTGTGGTCAGGAAGTCCGGCATTAAAAACCCCAAGGAATAGCGGCAGCATCTCAATCCAAAGGGCTAATTCCTTTTTCATTCTTTCGGCCGATTGACACAAATCCGTAATATGTTATCTTTGGTACATCAAGGATAAACCTTGGAAGACAAAGAGGATAGATGAAAATCTTCTGTATCTATGAAAACAAGAGTATTGCGAATCGTGGTGATCTTTAGAATTCATCCTCATCTGTCAGAACCACAGAGATCATAACTGGAATATCGCAAAAGAGCAGGAGTTGTTAATTATGGGCAAAGGGGTATCAAATAAAATGGAGATCACTAGCTATATTTTAAATAGCCTTGAGGTTCTTTTACGATTTTCCCTGGGCCTTACCAAAAACGGGCCGGGCGCTGTGAAACTGATGCGTGAGGGGATTAGAGAGGCTTGTCAATCTTGGGATGAGTTGAAGCCCCAAGAAAGCCGCTTAATCTGGCTAAAAAAAATCCTGGCCAGACTGTTCTTAAACGACTGTTCCGGGGTGCCTCCATTTCTCTCCCTCGCTGGCTATGATCATAACATTGAGAAAAGTTCCATTGGGAAGCAACCATCTTCTGAAGCGATGCCACCAACAAATGCTTGGCTGACACGCTTTGCCAGCATCGAATCTGACGACAATATCGCTTGTTTCAAAGCTATTTCCGACCTTCCCAAGGTGTGCCGACCTGCAATGATTTTGTGGTATCTCGAGGGGCGCTCAAAAAATAAGGTTACCGACCAGATTGGTATTCAATCACAGCCTGACGGATCAATTTCTAATCGAGCCCGCGAATATATAAGAGACGAACTTTTCACATATATGCTGAGTAATGACGAACCGGAACCTTTTATTGAAAGCGAGGCTTTGTCGGTACGAGATGGAATCATGCATGCTATTGCGCCGGACGCCTCTGCCGCGCGGCTTTCGGAACTACGAAAATCTTTCGCGCTGCATAGATTGTCCAAGCCCGCTGTTGCTGGGAGGCAATGAAACTATCATGAAGCAGAATAATTTAAAAAGAAATGAATTTGAAGCGCAGGCCATGCCCCACATCGAGGAGCTGTATTCCACGGCTATGTATCTGGTGGAGAACGAAGCCGATGCGCAAGACTTGGTCCAGGGATCTTTTGTCAAAGCGTACGAATCCTGGGATGAATGTCAGTTCAGCCCAGACTGTCGCGTTTGGCTTTTCAAGATCATGGCAAATATTATTATCAACAAGTGCCCGCAATCCCCCGGCCCGTCAGCCGCGGTAGATAGCCCTGAGGAGATTGACGGATATTGTGTCCATTCCCGATGGGCGAATCAACAGCCGATTGACGATTCCGGTCAAGTCCCTTTTTCAGAAATATCGGTAGACCATATCAAGAAAGCCATTGTAACTCTGACCGATGATTCAAGACTGATAGTAGTCCTCTCTCTTCTGAGGGGCTTCTCTTACCGGGAAATAGCCGATATTATGGGTATTAATCTGGAGACTGTCAGATCCAGGCTTCATCAGGGTCGCAAATTCATGAAGAGAGAGCTTTTCTCTCTGGTCAAGTGCGAATGCATAAATGATATGCCTGATACCAGAGAAAGGAGCAAAACACTGGGTGAGAATCAGCATTTAGGTTAACAACGTAAAATCGAATTTCACAAGGAGACAACATGTACAAGATAATTAGTCTGTTCCTAACGGTTTCACTGTCGCTCTTTATCGCGTCTTGCGGCGCGGACAGCAAAGCTGAAAAAGTAGAGAAAGCGACCGTCTACGTCACCATGCCGGAGAATACGGCAATCACGGTCGTTCTCGTCGATTCAATTGACACGGATATTCAGCTATCAGGCGACGAATTTCGCGCCAGGCTTTCCCAGCCCATTGTTGTGGATGGATACACTCTGTTTGCGGATGGAGCTGAAGTGAAGGGGATCCTTGACAAGGTCGTCCAATCTGGTCACCTTAAGACCCCCGCCGAATTGAACTTCAGCCTCACTGCTATGCAGGACGGAAGTGGGCGCTGGGTCAATGTGGGTACCAATATGATCCTGGAGAA
>DSEQ01000009.1 GCA_011056555.1 Candidatus Zixiibacteriota bacterium
TAACAATTGTTCACCTGGATCATGGCCCGGCGGAGACTGCTGTCCGTTCTAAATAAAAAGTCATCAGAGTGAGAAGAGACCATTCTTTCTCATTCGAATGATACAATTAAAGCCGTCCGGCTAAAACCGGGCGGCTTTTTAGTTGAAAATATTGTTTTATAATTTGCAATATACCTGCTATAGTCCATATTGTGAATAGCGAACAATTGTTATTTCGTTCTGTTGCAGAGGATATAAACTGGACAAATGACAACTCAGAAAAAGGGATAAAGGCAAATGGCTTATAAAGAATTGCCGATACCGGAGAATTTCAATGAAGAAAAAGTCCCCGAGGTCTGGCGCATCGAATATCAGGAACTTTCAAAAAGGGCCGAAAGATGGGCAAAAGAGCATAGCCTAAAAGCCGCTGCTGAGGATAAAAAAACAATATGCCTTCTTTTGGTGGACTGCCAGAATACATTTTGCACTCCTGGATTTGAGCTCTTTGTAGCGGGCCGATCCGGTAATGCCGCGGTTGAAGACAGCAAACGCATCTGCAAATTCATATACCGCAATCTGGGCATTATTTCCAATCTGATCGTTTCTATGGATACACACAAGATTATGCAGATATTTCATCCCTTCTTCCTGGTAGATTCGAACGGCAATCATCCCGATCCGATGACCATTGTATCCTCAGAGGATGTTGAAAATGGCAGGTGGATGGTTAATCCGGATGTTGCCAAAAATATCCCTGACAGAGATTACGACAGCCTTCAGAAATTCCTTTATCATTATTGCAGGGAGCTCGAGGAGAGCGGTAAACTTCAATTGATGATCTGGCCTTATCACTCTATGCTGGGTGGTATCGGGCATGCGTTAGTATCTGCGATCGAGGAGGCGCTCTTTTTTTACAGCATTGCTCGCAAGAAGCAGCCAAAAATCGAAATAAAGGGAGAAAACCAGTTGACCGAGAACTACTCTGTTTTTCGTCCCGAGGTTACCGAAGATGAAAAGCATCAGCAGATTGCCTCTGAGAACAAAGCTTTTTTTGACAATCTTCTCAGCCACGATCGAATAATAATAGCCGGCCAGGCCAAAAGCCATTGCGTATCCTGGACCGTGCAGGATCTTTTAACCGAAATTGAAAGGCGTGATCGAGGGCTTGCCCGAAAAATCTATCTAATGGAGGATTGTTCATCAGCTGTGGTTATACCGGATTCGGTGGACTTTACCGAAAAAGCCGATGAGACATTTCAGAGGTTTTCCGACGCGGGTATGAATCTGGTGAAGTCATCCGATCCAGTGGCTTCCTGGCCGGGGATGGACTTCCTGAATTAGGATTTGAATCGCCAAACCAGACTTGCATATAAAATGCTGTCAAAGGAGGATAATGTGAAGCCGGTAAATGGCTACGTCAAGCCGCTTTTAACGGATCTATATGAGCTCACAATGGCTTATGCCTATTTTAATGCGGACAGGCATGAAGATTTCGCAGTATTCGATCTATTTTTTCGCAAGAATCCGTTTGGCGGAGAATTCACTATTTTTGCAGGCCTCTCCGAGGCGCTGAAATTCCTCCAGGATTATCATTTTGAGGATGATCATATCGATTACATCTGCGAGCAGTTACCGCAATGCAGCGACAAATTCCGGAGCTGGCTGAAAGGACTGGATTGCTCCAGGGTGAAAATGAATTCCCTGAGGGAGGGGGACCTGGCATTTCCACGGATACCAATGATGCGGGTGGAGGGGCCTCTCGGAATCTGTCAGCTTCTGGAATCGACACTGCTGAACCTGGTGGCTTATCCTTCTTTAATTGCAACCAATGCCATGCGCATGCGGCTCGCTGCCGGTAAGGACAAAAAGCTGATCGAATTCGGCATGCGCCGTGCGCAGGGGCCTGACGGAGCGGTTTCGGCCTCACGCTACAGTTACCTGGGAGGCTTTGACGGAACAAGTAATATGATGGCGGGTTATCTCTTCGGCATGCCGGTCAGCGGGACCCAGGCGCACTCATATATCTCGTCATATACCAGCATAGATAATATAAGCGAAAAGACAATTGACGATCCTGATGGAAATAAACATGAATTCATACAAGATGCATTAAAATATCGGGATGAACTCGGCTTCAACAACACCAATGACGGCGAACTGGCGGCCTTCATTGCCTATGCCCACGCATTTCCCAGCGGATTTCTTGCTCTTGTGGACACATACGACACCCTGGATTCAGGTATTCCCAATTTCCTGTGTGTTTCCCTGGCTTTAAAAGAGGCCGGCTACGATCCGGTTGGAATCCGACTGGATTCCGGCGACCTGTCGCATCTATCCAAACGAACCCGTGAGATGTTCAAGGAAGTCGGAGCGAAATATAATAATGACTTTGCGAACCTGAAGATCGTGGCCAGTAATGAAATCAATGAGGAAACACTGCGTTCATTAAATCAACAGGGCCATGAAATAGATATTTTTGGAATCGGAACTCATCTTGTGACCTGCCAGAAAGATCCGTCTCTGGGATGTGTTTATAAACTGGTCCAGGTCAGGGATGAGCCGAAGATCAAGCTCTCGGAAGATATTGCCAAGATGACTTTTCCCGGCAGAAAGGAGGCTTACAGGCTATATGGCGAGAAGGGATATCCGCTGCTTGATCTTATGATTGTGGTCGGTGAGGAGAAGCCTCAGGAGGGGAAAAGAGTCTTATGCTGCCACCCGTTTGAAGAAGCAAAACGCACCTATGTTATCCCAAGCAAAGTGGTTCCCCTTCATAATATCGTCTGGGAGGGTAAACCGCAGCATGAGTCGACCCCGGCAGATGAGATCAGGGAATTCGCAATGCGGCAGGTTGATTCCCTGCGCAAGGATCACAAACGGCCCTTGAATCCCACTCCATATAAGGTCTCGCTCAGCGAAAAACTGTTTAAGTTCGTGCACGAGATGTGGCGTAAGGAAGCCCCAATCAGGGAAATGAGATAAGCAAAAAATCGTATTCATTCGGATAACTGCGTATGAAAATTACGTATTCCCTATATAATTTACTATCATTGCCCAATTCATCCGCAGCATTAATATTAATGGAGCGATATCGTGGCTGATATTGCAAACTGTGAATTAGGTAAATTTGTTTACAGGAGGATAATATGACAGTAAAAGGGATAAACGTTAGGAGCCTTCTATTCGCTGGATTCGTAGCCAGCTATCTGATGTATTTCATCGACAATTATTTTGCGGGATTCCTGGGATTATTCGGAGCATTCCCGGGCACGGGCAGTATCTGGTGGATGATAGAACATCATATAGACGGCATCATATTCGCTCTCATTTTCGCCTGGCCGTTGATGTATAAACTTCTGCCGGGGGGCGGATGGCTGAAAGGCCTGATTTTCGGCATAATCTGGACGGTTGCTCTGGCCATAACGTCACTGATTGCCGGAGCGCTTGGCGCCACTGCTTTTGAGCAGATGCCGATGGCATTAAAGCCATTCGTTTCCAGTTTACTGCTGCATAGCGCCTGGGGCTTTTTCCTTGGCGTGCTGTATACGCCTCCAAAAGAACGGGAAGTTGTAGCTGAAAGCAGAATGTAAAAAAATAGGAGTAAATCATGAGAATTAGAATTCAAAGTCTAAATTGGAGCCTGATAGCATTATCAGGTTTGGCCTTCATTATTACCGGCCTTATGTATTGCGGCGGGGAGGAGCAAGCCGAGCAGCAAGCGGAAGGCTATTTGGAAGAAACACCGGTAGATACGGTCGTTACCGCCACTCCGTTGCCCAATGAGGTTTTTATCGAAAGTAATGCATTCATACCTGAATCCCTATCCGTTTTCAGCGGCACGGAGGTGCATTGGATCAATTTCGATGATATCCCTCATACGGTCACCAGCGGTGAGGGTGGCGTCCACGACAGCATTTTTGCCAGCGGCGTGATTGAACCGAATGACACGTTCAGCCTCCAGTTCCTTGAGGACGGCATTTTTCCTTACTACGATAGTTATCGTCCTGATACTTTGAATGGTGTTGTGGTTGTTGAGGAACCTCCGGTACAATAAATATATTATAGAATCTGATGGGTATTTTCGAAGATACTATTAGGCCGGATATCAACCTATTTTACAGCCGCAATGACCCCAACGATATTAAAATGGGCGAGTTTGTGAAATCCGCACCTGAGAACTATGCGGATGCGGATTTTGTCTTGCTGGGCTGTCCCCAGGATGAGGGTGTCAGGCGCAACAAGGGCAGAGTTGGGGCCAAAGACGGCCCCTGTGCGATTCGAAAAGCTCTATATAAGTTCTCGGTACCCGAAAAAGTCGGCTTCTGTGAGCTATTCGATCTGGGCGATACTAATGTGGAGGGCAGCCTGGAAGAGATTCATGACCGTCAGCACATTATTGTTAAAAAAATCCTCGAGGACGGCAAACGTCTGGTCATCCTCGGCGGCGGAAATGATATATCTTACCCGGATTGCAGTGCGCTGGCAGAAATATCAAATGACCTCCTGGTCTTTAATATCGATAGTCATTTCGATGTACGGGAGGAAAATATTCGTCACAGCGGAACGCCCTACCGCCAGCTCCTGGATGAGAAGCAGATTCTGCCCGAGCGCCTGTATGAAATGGCCGGTAAGGAGATAGTCAATTCTCCGGAATACCGCCGCTACCTTGATGAAACCGGGGCTCATGTTTACCCGCTGGAAGAATTGCGCAGCAAGGGAATGAAAGAGACGTTCAGAAACATCCTGAATGAAAACAAATCCGAGCATATCTTCTGGGGCTTCGACCTGGATTCAGTCCAGGCCCAGGATGCCCCCGGGGTGAGCGCCGGTTATCCTATCGGACTGACAGCTGAAGAGATATGCTATATTGCCAAGATTGCAGGAAGCGACAGGCGTTCACAAATTCTTGAGCTTACAGAATTAAATCCCAAGTATGATATTCATGAGCGCACCGCCAAACTCGCCTCAATGATGATACTATATTATCTTGACGCATCAGCCTCGATATAAATGATGTCGCACGAATATGATGCTGTAATAATCGGATCGGGGCCCAACGGCCTTGCTGCAGCCATAACCATGGCTATGGCCGAACTTTCTGTGCTGGTACTCGAGGCCAAAGACACGATTGGCGGGGGTATGCGTTCAGCGGAACTGACCGAACCGGGCTTTATCCATGATATCTGTTCCGCGGTACATCCCCTGGCCGCAGCCTCGCCATTCCTGCGCCGCCTGCCGCTTGAAAAGCATGGACTGCAATGGATTTACCCGCCAATCGCGGCCGCACATCCGCTCGAAAACGCAGATACAGCGGCATTGAAACAAAGCATTCAAACTACCGCTAAAGCATTAGGCGAAGACCGCGAAGCTTATATAAGGATTTTTGAACCATTGGTGAATGATTGGGAAAAGATCGCTTCTGATATTCTTGGGCCTCTCCGAATACCGTATTACATTCCGGAAGCTCTTCGATTCGGACTTAAGGCAATTCAATCGGCAGACAGCTTTGTCGGAAGGTATTTTTCAAATGAAAAGGCCAGAGCGCTATTTGCAGGAATGGCCGCCCATTCGATGCTGCCTCTTGATAAGGCAATCACCTCAGCCATAGCACTGGTGCTAATGATTCAGGGGCATTCGCATGGCTGGCCGATTCCGAAGGGCGGTTCGCAATCCATAGCAAATGCCATGGAATCGATGATATTATCTCTTGGAGGCAAGATTGAAAGAAATATTAAGCTCGAAAGTCCCGGCGAAATCCCCTCCTCAAAAGCAGTGCTTTTCGACCTGACTCCCAAACAGATTTTGAAAATCTATAATGATGCACTTCCGGATAGATACCGCAGACAGCTTTCAAAATATCGTTATGGGCCGGGCACATTCAAAATTGACTGGGCTTTAAGTGAAGCGATTCCGTTTAAAGCGGAGGAATGCCGTGAAGCGGGGACTCTTCATGTCGGAGGATCATTTGAAGAGATTGCAAAATCCGAAGAACAGGTTTGGCATGGCATTGCGCCCGAAAAGCCATATATCATCCTGGTCCAGCCCAGCCTTTTTGATTCCACTCGAGCCCCGGAAGGAAGACATACGGCCTGGGCGTACTGTCATCTGCCCAATGGCTCCGAAACCGATATGACCGATAGAATACAGGATCAAATTGAAAGATTCGCGCCCGGATTTAAAGATACAATAATAGCAAAACACACCATCTCACCAGCTGCTTTCGAGAGCTATAATCCGAATTATATCGGCGGTGATATTAACGGCGGAGTCCAGGATCTGGGGCAATTATTTTTTCGTCCTGTGCCGAGCTTATCGCCATACAGGATGCCGCTTAAGGGCCATTATATCTGCTCCTCGTCAACACCGCCGGGAGGCGGGGTGCATGGCATGTGCGGTTATCATGCCGCCCGCCGCGCATTAAAAGACATATTCGATATTCATTTCGATATCAGCAAAACATAAAAGAGAATTCCCGACCCAAATCGCAGAAATTCGAGCCGGGAATATCACGCAGAATTGCGTATGGGATTTCAACTATTCGCCTTATTTCTCTCGCGGAATATATTAATCAAACTTCCTTTCAAAATCATCTCCACCTGGCGCTCCGACATATTATGGACGGCCGTGAATTTTTCACCCTTCGTCTTGTTCTCCACCTCAATCTCGCCGCCGTCCTGAATCGATTTACGAATATTCCTGAAAACCAGAACATCTTCCATTCCGATTCTGTCATAGGCAGCGGGATTTTTGAATGTCAGCGGAAGAATGCCGAAATTAATCAGGTTCTGCCAGTGGATACGTGCAAAGCTCTTGACCAATACGACCTTGACGCCTAAATACCGCGGTCCCAAAACAGCATGCTCACGGCTTGAGCCCTGGCCATAATTGCTTCCGCCAACCACAAATGATCCGCTGTCCTTATACTTCATAGCGCGCTGATAATATTTATCATCAATCTGGGCGAATGTGAACTTGCTGATCTCGGGAATATTACTTCTAAGCGGTAAAACTTTGGTACCCGCGGGCATGATCTCATCGGTAGAGACATCATCCCCGGCTTTCATAAGAACCGGCCCCTGGATGTTATCGGGAATCGGGTCGAGTTCAGGTAATGTTTTGATATTGGGACCCTTTTCAAGCTCGACATCTTCGCTTTTCTCGGCCGGGGCAAGCAGCATCGATGTATTTATCTTAATCTTATCCGGCTCGGAATATGCGGGATATTCCATGCCGAGTTCACGCGGATCTGTAATCACGCCTGTCAAAGCGGAGGCTGCAGCGGTTTCCGGGCTGCACAGATAAACCGAGTCCTCTTTTGTACCGGAACGTCCGGGGAAATTTCTCGGCACGGTGCGCAGGCTTATCTTGCCGGTGGCGGGCGCCTGTCCCATCCCGATACATCCATTACATCCGGGCTGATGGACCCTTCCGCCCGACCGGATCAGCTTCCCCAGATATCCCAGTTCAATCAGGTTCTCTGTTATCTGGCGAGAGGTTGGATTTATGTCAAAGGACACACGATTATGAACCTGTTTGCCGTCAACAATAAGCGCCGCAATGGCGAAGTCACGAAAGCCGGGATTGGCCGATGATCCGACCATCGCCTGGTAGATTTCTTTTCCGGCCACTTCCGTGACCGGCACAACATTGCCGGGACTGCTGGGTTTGGCTATCAACGGCTCAAGGGCGGAGAGGTCGATCTCATCATGCTCATCATATTCAGCGCCGTCATCGTGGACAAGCTCGGTCCAGACGTCGGCCCGTTCCTGCTGTTCGAGAAATATTCTGGTATTATTGTCTGACGGAAAAACAGTGGTGGTGGCGCCCAGCTCGGCGCCCATATTTGCAATAACATGACGATCCATAGCGCTCAGGCTATCCAGCCCGGGGCCGTAATATTCGATTATTTTTCCAACACCGCCGGAGACCCCATGACGCCTGAGCATCTCCAGAATAACATCCTTGGCGCTGACCCAGTCCGGCATTTTTCCGGTGAGTTTGACGCCCATGATCCTGGGCATCTTGACATAAAACGGCTCCCCGGCCATGGCGGTCGCCACTTCAAGGCCGCCCGCACCCATAGCCAGCATCCCCAGCGATCCGGCAGAGCATGTGTGGCTGTCAGACCCCAGCAAAGATTTGCCCGGTATTCCGAATCTCTCCATATGTACCGGGTGGCTGACCCCATTGCCGGGCCGGCTGTACCATACTCCGAATTTCCGGCAGGCGCTTCTCAGGAATAGATGATCATCAGCGTTTTTAAAATCTGTCTGAAGAAGATTGTGGTCGATATACTGGGCCGACAACTCCGTTTTCACGCGATCCAGATCCATTGCCTCCAGCTCCAGCATGACCATTGTGCCGGTGGCATCCTGGGTAAGTGTCTGATCGATTTTCAGTCCGATCTCATTACCCGGTTCCATCTTGCCCGACACCAGATGGCTCTCGATCAGTTTTTGTGCAACATTCTTTTTCATAACTCTATCCCTTTTATAATTTCATCCGAAATAGATCGAATCTTATTGTATTACAAATGCCCCTGTAAATACTAAAATCCATTTACAGCGCCGATGTTCCGTTTATATCAGCGCCGCCCATATCTAAGGCAATGGCTTTTCCAGCATGTCTATTCTGCGCTTATGCCTTCCGCCCTCAAATTCCGCCTGCAGCCATTCATCCACAATCGCGATGGCGGTTTCAAGCGGAATCAGCCTTTGTCCAAGCGAGATCATGTTAGCGTTATTGTGCTCTTTGGCAAGACGTGCCGATTCCCGGTTCCAGCACACCGCGCACCTTATGCCCTTCACCTTATTGGCGGCCATGGCTTCCCCGTTACCGCTCCCGCCCAGTACAATACCGGCCTGACATTTTTTCAGGGCCACTGCCTCGGCGGCAACCTTTATGAAAAGAGGATAATCGACTGGCAGAATCGAATCTGTGCCGAAATCCATAACCTCATACCCTTTTCCTTTAAGATGCTTCTTAATTTCTTCTTTGTATTCAAACCCGGCATGGTCCGAGGCGAGGGCTATATTTTTGATATTATCATTCATAAGCATTCCCCATTTTTGTATAAGTTAACATGCGCTTCAATCCAGACTTTCCTCCGATACAAATAAAACAAAAAAATACCGATTGAGCAAATATCTCAACCGGCGAAACATACAATTTTCAGCCATGGAACTCAATGAAAGCGGCTATTCCTTAAATCACTTATCTTTATACCTTAATGAACGCAAATATTCACGGTTCATTTGCGCGATGAATTTCACGCTGATTTCTTTCGGGCAGGCAGCCTGGCATTCATAATAGTTTGTGCAGTTTCCGAATCCTTCTTTATCCATCTGCGCCACCATATTGACCACGCGCCGTTTGGCCTCCACCTTACCCTGTGGAAGGTTTACCAGATGCGAGACCTTGGCCGCCACAAAAAGCATGGCAGAGGCATTTTTGCAAGCCGCCACGCATGCTCCGCAACCGATACATGCGGCCGCATCAAATGCGGTTTCGGCATCATCTTTTGATATCGGGATAGCATTGGCATCCGGGGCTCCGCCGGTTCCAACCGAGATATATCCGCCAGCCTCTATAATTCTATCGAATGCCGACCGATCCACAATGAGATCTTTCACAACCGGAAATGCTCTTGCACGCCAGGGTTCGATATAGATCGTATCGCCATCCTTGAAATGCCGCATGTGCAGCTGACATGCCGCAGTTGCCCGCTCTGGACCGTGAGCGACGCCGTTGATGTTCAACGAGCACATCCCGCATATACCCTCACGGCAGTCAGAGTCAAATGCTATCGGATCCTTGCCCTGGCTCTCGAGTTCCTCGTTGACAACGTCAAGCATCTCAAGAAATGACATATCCGGGCTGATATCTTTGGCATCAAACTTCTCCATGTACCCTTTATCTTTGGCATCCTTCTGCCGCCAAACATATAATGTCAGATTCATTATTTATAACTCCTTGTAGCAGGCTTCACTTCTTCGAACTCCAGAGGTTCTTTGTGAAGAATGGGCTTCTTATCGATTTCTGTGAACTCCCATGCCGAAACGTAAGCGAAGTTCTCGTCGTCGCGTACAGCCTCACCTTCCTCTGTTTGATGTTCCTCGCGGAAATGTGCCCCGCAGGATTCATCCCGATCGAGGGCATCAATGCACATCACCTCGGCAAACTCAAGATAGTCGGCAACTCGGCCGGCACGCTCAAGGCACTGGTTCAGTTCTTCATTTTCACCCACAACCTTGACATTCTCCCAGAATTCCTGCCTCATTTTTGGAATTTCCTCCAGCGCCTTCTTCAGGCCTTCCTCATTTCGAGCCATTCCACACTCTTCCCACATCAGCCGTCCGAGATGGCGGTGAAAATCATCAACCGTACGGTTGCCGTCGATTGAAAGAAGTTTATGAACTCTCTGCTTGACGTCCTCCTCGGCCTTCTTGAATTCCTCATGATCTGTCCTGACTTTGCCCGGAGTAGTGCCCGCGAGATAATGCCCTATGGTGTAAGGAATTACAAAATACCCGTCGGCAAGTCCCTGCATCAGGGCGCTGGCCCCGAGACGGTTGGCGCCGTGATCCGAGAAATTAGCCTCGCCTATTACGAATAATCCGGGAAGATTGCTCATGAGGTTGTAATCGACCCACAGCCCCCCCATGGTATAATGTGGCGCGGGGTAAATTCTCATTGGTACTTCGTAAGGATTCTCGGCCGTAATTTTCTCATACATTTGGAAAAGGTTGCCATAGCGTGAGCGAATTGTATCCTCTCCCAGCCGCTCAATGGCGTCTGAAAAATCGAGATAAACCCCGACACCGGTCTCGCCCACACCGCGTCCTTCGTCGCAAACTTCCTTGGCCGAACGCGAGGAAATATCTCTGGGAGCAAGGTTGCCGTAAGAGGGATACTTCCTTTCCAGATAGTAATCGCGCTCATCTTCGGGTATCTCATTGGGCGGGCGATCTTCATCCTTCTTCTTCGGCACCCAGATACGTCCGTCATTACGCAATGATTCTGACATCAATGTCAGCTTGGACTGATAATCTCCATGCACCGGGATACAGGTTGGATGGATTTGCGTAAAACAGGGATTGGCCAATAAGGCGCCTTTTTTGTATGCGCGATGCATCGCAGTTGCATTGCATCCCTTGGCACTGGTAGAAAGAAAAAAGATATTACTGTACCCGCCGGTTGCAAGAACAACAGCATCAGCCGCATAGGATCTAATTTCCCCCGTAACCATGTCGCGAACAACAATTCCCTTGGCGTGACCATCCACCACCACAAGCTCAAGCATTTCAGTGCGCACATGTAATTCTACATTGCCCTGCGCAATTTGACGCGATAATGCTTGATAACATCCCAGAAGGAGCTGTTGCCCGGTTGCGCCGCGGGCATAGAAAGTGCGGGAAACCAGCGCGCCGCCAAAGGAGCGGTTGGCCAGTTTGCCGCCATATTCTCGGGCAAAGGGCACTCCCTGGGCCGCACATTGATCGATGATATTTTCCGAAAGCTGCGCCAGGCGATAGGTATTTGCCTCGCGGCTGCGGAAATCGCCGCCCTTAATCGTATCGTAAAACAACCTGTAAACAGAATCATTATCATTCTGGTAATTCTTGGAGGCATTTATCCCGCCCTGAGCGCCAATACTATGCGCGCGTCTGGCGCTGTCCTGATAGCAAAAGGCTGTCACTCTGTAGCCCAGCTCAGCAAATGAGGCCGCGGCAGAACCCCCCGCCAGACCCGTTCCAACCACAATAATATGAAATTTTCGCTTGTTAGCTGGGCTGACAACCCTGAGATCAAATTTATATTTATCCCATTTTTCAGAGATCGGTCCCGAGGGTACTTTTGAATCCAATGCCATTTAAATCACCCCCTCAGGAAGTTTGACTATCCCGGCCAGCACTGCGATCGGAATAGCGATATAGCCGAGGAGTATCAGCCAGGCAAAAATCACAGTGGCCGGACGCAGTATTTTCTCAAAGTTAGTATCATTCAGTCCCCACGTCTGAAACATACTTTTGGCGGCATGTACCAGATGATAACTTACTATTGCAATCGATACCAGATAAACCGCGGAAATCAGATAATTCTGAAAGCCAAGTATCACCATAGAGTAAACATCATGCCGTCCCAGCGCATCCTCCAGATGCGAATATTGGGGATTGGTTACTATGAAGGTGAAATGCAAGAGATGATAGACCACAAACAGGAAAACCCCGATACCGGTCCAGATCATTGTGCGCGATGACAGCGTCGCCTCCTGATATACCTTGCGTTTATAGCGTATCGGGCGGGCAGACCTGTTTTCAAAGTATAATTTTACTGCGAACCAGACATGAATAATCAGCATCCCCAGAAGAAAAGCCCTTATGATCCACAGCCACGCTCCTATTGAACGCAGAAAAACAGCATAGGCATTCAAAGCATTCTGTCCCACAAAAATCTGCAGGTTGCCTATAAGATGTCCGACAACATAGCCCAGTAGAACAAGGCCGCTTAAAGACATCAGGAGCTTTTTGCCGATTGATCTATTGAGAAGACGGGCAGGCATGCTTGCAGTAGTGGGAGCCGCATTTACATCTTGCATAGATACCCAACCTTTCTTTATTATTTGCAATTAAATAATAGATAATCTGTTGTTACGTCCGCAACAAGACTTTTTTACAGCTTCGAAAATGAAGATTTTTTATTAGCAAGAGTCCAATCTGCCAAAACTATGTTATCGCTTTTTAAGAGATTGCCAGTACCATATCCCTGATCAGCCTTATAAGATGTACGGGATAAATACCAAAATAGAGCAATAAAATCGTCAGGCCCGCAAGAACCGTACTTCCCGCAACAGGAAGAGCTCCAGGCTTTTGTTCAGCTTCTAACTCAACCCTGGAGAACATGGTCGCAATAATCTTGATATAATAATACAGCCCGATTGCGCTGGTTATAACCAGAATAATTACCAGTGTCCAGAGTGCAGTTCCGACACCGGCCAAAAGCACGAAGAATTTGCCGATAAATCCGGCGGTCAACGGCACCCCCGCCAGCGACAGGAGCATGCCGGAAAATGCCAGCGAAATCCATGGCCGCCGCCAGAACATGCCCCTGTAACTCTCCAGCATGAATTTCTCGCCCTCCTGGTCGGCCAGAAGAGAGATAATCCCAAAGGCGCCGAGAGTGGTCACAAAATAGACCACCAGATACAGGCTTACCGCTTCAACCGCCCGCTCTCCTCCGGCGATAAATGCTACCAGTATATATCCCAGATGAGCGATCGAGGAATAGGCAAGTATGCGTTTGACATTTTTCTGCATAAGCGCCAGGATATTTCCAAGGAACATAGAGGCAACGGCAATAATACTTAATGCCAGGAGGATTGTCGTGTATTCGAATCCATCCACCGCAATGAAATACCGCAATAAAAGAGCGGCCATAGCGCCCTTTGAAACAGTGGCCACAAAAGCTGTCACAGGTGCGGGAGCCCCCTCATAAACGTCGGGAGTCCACATATGAAACGGCGCCACCGCCAGCTTGAACCCGGCGCCCACCAGAAACAAAGCGGTACCTGCCAGAATATAAATCCCTTTGACCTCGACCAGTCCGCCGATGGCATTGGCGATACCGTTAAATTCCATTGTACCGGTTTCGGCATAAAGCAGGGCCATACCGAATAACAAAAAGGCCGATGAGGCCGCCGCCAGAATTAAATATTTTATGCCGGCCTCGAGCGAGAAGTGGTCTTTCCTCATGTAGCCAATCATTACATAAAGCGAAACAGTCAAAATCTCCAGCCCCAGGAAGAACGACATGAAATGATTGCTGGACACCAGGACTGATGACCCCAGAGAGGCCAGCAACAAGACGATATAAAACTCCTCGCGATTTTCTAAATAAAGATTGAGATAATTATATCCGAATATAGCTACCGCGAATGCCGCAAATAAGATGAGACCCGTGAAAAACAGAGCATAAGAATCTATTATTAATAGCGCGGTCACCTGGCGCGGAAGCTCATCGGCGGCATAGAACATACTCACAAAAGCCGCTGCAAGGCCAAGGCATGTAAGTATCAATGCTGTACCGTGGCTGCGTTTTATAGCTGACTGGAGCAGCACTACAAGGGCCGCTGCAGCCAGAATAATCAAAGGCATTAATGCTGTAAAGTCCTCTGCTGCCACTAATCCCTCTCGCTTTCAACGCCGATCATCCAATCATCAGACGATAAATTTGCCGTTCCCGATGACTCCAGATCAATCTGCATATTTGCTTCCATATTTTTCTGCATCGTATCTATTGACGGTTTGGCGGTATCGATCACCGGCCTGGGATACAATCCCAGCACGACCAGAATTATAATCATCACAGCAAATACACCAATAAATCTCGCTCTCAAGTCCGGTATCTTCCATTCTTCGCGCTGTTCTCCATGGAATACACGCTGGATAATCCAGAGCGAATATATCGCTGCAAATACAAGGCCGGAGGCGGCAATGATCGTGATAACCTTATTGGCCTGGAACGATCCTATCAGAATCAGAAATTCACCCACGAAATTGCCCATTCCGGGCAATCCCAATGATGCCAGTGCGAAGAACATGGCTACTCCGGACATGCGCGGAACATTCTGCCACATTCCCCCCATCCGATCCATATCACGGGTATGCATCAATTCCTGCATTCTCCCCACCAGGATAAACAGCGCCCCTGTGCTTAAACCGTGACAGATCATCTGCATAATCGCCCCCTGTGTCGCCTGTTCGTTAAATGCAAACAGCGCCAGAAGCACAAAGCCCATATGGCTTACGCTTGTATATGCAATCAGTCGTTTCAAATCAGTTTGGGCGAATGCCAGAATCGCACCGTAGATAATTGAAATTACTCCCAAAATCATCGCAAGCGTGGCTATCTCCATCGAGGCCTCGGGGAACAGCGGCAGTACGAATCTGATAATTCCGTAAGCCCCGGTTTTGAGAAGCAGCCCGGCCAGGATCACACTCCCTGCGGTGGGCGCCTCGGTATGTGCATCGGCCAGCCATGGATGGAACGGGAAGGCCGGCAGCTTAACCGCAAACGCTACAAAGAAGCCCAGCATCAGGAACCTTGAAGCGCCGCCCAGCGATGTACCGAGGAGGTCAAAATAATTATATGTATAGACGCCGGTTTGACTGTGATGAATAAAGTATAATCCCAGAATAGAAAGCAGCATCAGAAGCCCGCTGGCCTGTGTGAAAATGAAAAATTTAATTGCGGCATATCTTCTATTTGCATGGCCCCAGATGCCGATCAGGAAATACATCGGTATCAGCATCATCTCCCAGAAAAAATAAAACAGGAAGAGGTCCATGGCCATAAACACACCCAGTATCCCGGCCAGAATCCACATGATATTGAAATGGAAGAAAGCCACCCGCCTTTGAATCTCAGTCCATGAGATAATTACCGAAATCAGTCCCAGAAGGGCAGTCAGGATGATCAGGAGCAGACTGATACCATCAATAGCCAGATGGAATGTTATTCCCAGGTCGGGAATCCATGACGCCTTTATCTGCACCAGCCAGCTTTCTGTCCGGCTCGGATCCACTCCGGCAAAATGTTGTATCCAGAGCCATATCGAGATGACCAGATCAATACCGATTCCAAGCACCGAAATCCATCTGGCAAAGAGATTACTGCTCTTTCCAAATATCCAGGCCAGGAGCCCGGCAGCCATCGGTATTACTATCAGCCAAACAAGGATCATGTGAACATCACAATCGCTATAATTACTATCGCGCCAAACGCAATCCCGGCGGCGTAAGACCTGACCCGTCCGGTTTGTGTCTGGCGGAAAATAAAGTTGAATATCTGGCAAATCATTGCAATTATTGTATATATAAAATCTATAATATCTTTCTTGTTAACCCTGGCAATCCACACAAACGGCCCGACCAAAAATGTGTAGTAGAGCCAGTCAAAACCCCACCCTGAATAGAAAAATCTCCCAAGCACAGTACCGATTCCTGATTTTGCAACGTTCGCTGAAAGCTCAGGCTTTCTGTAGTAGAATATGTATGCAATCAAAATTCCGCTCAGGGTTATAACAACCGCTATTATCTGGAATAGCAGCTCGGCGCTGATACTATACTGCCCGGCATGAACCTCGGGAAGAACAGAATGCATGAATTTCGAGAACGGCGCGAAATGTCCCAATGTATGCGGCATCTCGATAAATCCGCCAATCAAGGCCAGAATCGCCAGCGCCACCAAAGGAACGCTGATCCGTACCCCGGGCTTACGATCCGCCTGCATTTTTGACTCGCCAAAGAATGTCACGAAAACCATGCGGAATGTGTATACTGCTGTAATAAACGCTCCAACTATTCCGGCCAGCCACAAAATCGGGCTCCCGCTGTCGGATGTCCAGGCGCGCCACAAGATTAAATCCTTGCTGTAGAATCCGGCGGTTATCAGTGGCACCGCGGCAAGGGCGCCGCTTCCGATTAAGAAGGTCCAGAATGTCAACGGCAGTTGTTTGCGCATCCCGCCCATCTTGAACATATTGTGCTCATGATGCAGACACATGATTAATGCTCCCGCTCCAAGAAACAGGAGCGCCTTAAAGAAAGCATGGGTCATGAAATGGAACATGGCTGCCGAATACGCCCCCACACCCAGAGCCAGGAACATGTAGCCGATCTGGCTGATGGTAGAGTAGGCCAGTACACGCTTTATGTCATGCTGTTTCAAAGCGCTGAATCCGGCGATTAATAATGTCGCCGCACCCACAATTGCAACCGCGGCCTGTGCGATCGGCGCAAGATCGAAGATCACATGAGTACGGGCAATCAAATACACACCGGCGGTCACCATAGTCGCGGCGTGAATCAGGGCGCTGACCGGCGAGGGACCGGCCATAGCATCCGGAAGCCATACCTGTAACGGCAGCTGGGCCGATTTTCCAACTGCTCCGCCCAGAAGCAGGAGCGCAACTGCAAGTGCAATTCCGGAGCCTGTCCCCCACTGCATCGAGGCGCTGCTCATTACTTCCTGAATATCGAGGCTGCCCAGATTCCAGAATAGCAGGAACAAGCCGATTGCCATTGCAGTATCGCCCACACGTGTCGTTATGAATGCTTTTCTTGCCGCCGCGCCGTTGTAGGAATCCTTGTACCAGAAACCGATCAAAAGATAACTGCACAGGCCCACACCTTCCCATCCAAGATACAGCAGCACAAGGTTATTTGCCAGTACCAGGGTCAGCATCGAGCCGACAAACAGGTTCATATAGGCAAAGAAACGGCTGAAGCCCTCATCATCTTCCATGAACTCCCAGGAATAAAGATGAATCAAGAAGCCGACAATAGTTACTACCAGCATCATTAAAAGCGAGAGCGCGTCCAGATGAAACGCTATCTCGGGCTGGAAATTGCCGACGCCGATCCATGTCCATAGCCTTTGCAGGAATAAGTCCCCCTCAGGGGGTGATGATATAAACTGAATACCAATCAGTACAGATATAACAGCCGATATGCCGACCGAGCCCACGCCCAGCAGTCCGGAAACTGACTTCGGCATGCGCTTACCGAATACGGCCAGAATGGCAAAGCTGAAATATGGAATAGCCGGTACCAGCCACAATAGACTCAGCATCTATCCCCTCATCCTGCTCACCTGATCGGAATCAAGCGTCTTGAATTTACGGTACATAAGTAACACCAGTGCCAGCCCAACCGCCACCTCAGCCGCAGCCATAGCCAGGATGAACATAAACATGATCTGGCCCTCGGCCTGCGCCCATCTTGCGCCGGCCACCACAAAGGCCAAACCGGCAGCATTGAGCATAACCTCAATCGAGAGCAGCATGAAGATAATATTCCTGCGCACCAGAAGGCCGATCAATCCCAGCATAAACAGTACGGCCGCCAAAAGCAGCCCGTGTTCCATAGGAATTGCAGTCATAATTTCTTTGCCGCTCCTCTTTTTATGTCTACATCAAAAATCAATCTTCGTCCCTGCGTCCCAGATGAAAAGCTCCCACGAGTCCGGCCAATAAAAGCATTCCCGCCAGCTCAAGCCCGACTAGGTATGAGCTGTACAGGCCGATTCCGACGGCCTTGGGCCCGACCATCTCAAAACCGGCGGCACGGTTGGAACCGCTTGCCAGCATATAAACCAGTTCAATTCCAAGAATAGCCGCCAGAATGGCAGGACCCACGTACATTCTCGGATTGACCCAGCTGCTTTCCAGTTCCGCGGCCTTTTTGCCCATATTCAGCATCATCATCACGAACACAAACAGCACCATAATCGCCCCCGCATAGATGATTACTTCCAGGGCGCCGATAAAAGGCGCACCCAGGGTGAAAAAGATCACCGCGACAGAAAGTAACGATACAATCAGGTACAGCAATGCGTGAACAGCATTCATGCGCGTTATAACCATCACGGTCGACAAAACCGCCACTGCCGATGAGATGTAGAAAATTATTGCCATAAGTTAAACCGCCATCTGCCTATCTTACTCAAGGCAGCAACTTCTTGAAGTCAATCGGTTCATCCTCATTTTCCGCCTCGCCCTTGTCCTTATCTTTGATTTTAAGCCCGGCAACCTTGTAAAAGTGATAACCGGGATATTTTCCCTCACCTGAAATCAGTAAGTCCTCTTTTTCATAGACCAGATTGGGACGCTCTGGTTCTGACATCTCGAAATCCGGGGTCAACTGGATCGCATAGGTCGGGCAGGCCTCCTCGCACAGTCCGCAATAAATGCACCTGGAAAAATTTATCCGGAAAAATTCGGGATAGCGCCGGCCATGTTCGTCCTCGGTCGCCTGCAGTGAGATACAATCCACCGGGCAGGCCGCCGAACACAGATAGCAGGCCACACATCTTTCATCGCCGTCAGGATCGCGCGATAGAATAATTCGTCCACGATACCGCGGACGCAGCTTTACCTTTTCATCCGGGTACTGTACAGTCTCACGCTTACCAAACATGTGCAGGATAACTGTCCAGATTGTCTTTATAATACTTATCATATATTCTCCTCAATGCCCCTGTCTGACAGCAAGCAGAACCGCTCCTGTCACGACAAGATTCAGGATCGCCAACGGCAGCATGAGCTTCCAGCCCCACGACATAAGCTGATCGAAACGCGGACGGGGAAGCGAGGCCCGCAGCAATATGAAGAAACATATAAAGGCAAACAGCTTTATGAAAAACCAGACTAGGGGCGGAAGAAACGGCCCATGCCATCCGCCCAGAAAAAATGTCGTGATGACTGCCGATATCAGTACAATGCCGATATATTCGCCCACAAAAAACATTCCGAACTTCATCCCCGAATACTCGGAATGAAATCCGGCCACAAGTTCGCTTTCCGCCTCGGGTATATCAAACGGCAGGCGATGCATCTCAGCCAGCCCCGCCACCGTGAAAACCACAAATCCAAAAAACTGCGGGACAATGTTCCACATGCCCGCCTGGGCATTTACAATCTCGCGCAGATTAAATGATCCCGCCATCGCTACAACTCCCAGAAGAGAAAGCCCCATGAATACCTCATAGCTGATCATCTGCGAGGCGGCCCTGAGCCCGCCCAGAAGGGAATATTTATTATTTGACGACCATCCGCCCAAAACAACGCTGTATGCTCCCAGTGACGACATCGCCAGAAAGAACAACACGCCGACATTGATATCCATCACTCCGATACCCGGCGCGATCGGAATCACAGCAAACGACATCAGGACTGTCAGCATGATTATTCCCGGAGCGATAAAGAAAACAAACTTATCGGCAAAGGGAGGTATCCAGTCCTCCTTGAAAAAAATCTTAATCATATCGGCTATCACCTGAAATATACCGAATGGTCCTACGCGGTTGGGGCCGTAACGGTCCTGCCACAGCGCCAGGAGACGGCGCTCGAGCCAGATTAATCCGGGCGCAAGCGTAAATACGCCCAGAAGTATGCCGATTGCTGTTAATGCTGACCAGTCTAAATTAATCATATCATTTCGCTATTTTGCCGAATGCGGGCAATTCAAAGTAGTTCATGCCGGGCAGGCCGACCGGAATACCCGCAATATTATCCGGAAGACTGTTCATAATTTTTACCGGCAGACTGATTTGACCATCCTTTATACTTACCTTGACTTTATCCCTTGAACTCACACCTGTCTTTTCAGCGCTCCTTTTGTTCAATGCCAGGTATGCATCCGGCACAAGCTCCGAAACGGCCTCGGCTTCATTGCTCAATTCCTCACTTCCGAAGATATGATATAACGGCACGAAATAGAACTCATCCTGACGAGGTTTGAAGGCATCAGGAATAGTCTTGAAGTATTCCGGCTTGGCATGATCTCCGGGCTCGATTAATCGAACACCCGGATCGCCGCCCTTCAGCTCACCCGCAACTTCCTGTTGATACCTGGCCACCGACTGCACCGAATTCCATCCCGGCGCCCAGAAGAAAGAAATCAGCGATGAGGGCCTCGGGCCGGCAAAACCTTCCATCGAAAACGACAAAGGCGAATCGGGATCATCCGGCGGCTTTGGTTCATGCACACTTTTATCAGCATACATTGCAGTGCGGCCGCTGTATCTCATGGGTGCACGAGGAATTTTCTGCTCATTAATTCTGAAATTTGCCGAGGGCGCAATTTCAATCTTCGGATTAATTCCCTCAAGACTATTTAAAACGGCATCACTTATATCATCCAGTGCTTTCCATTTTTCAGCTTTTTTGTCATCCAGCTTTATCATGATATCACGAATCCATCGCCAGCTTTCCTGAAGAATCGGATCCGGGTTCAGTGCCTGGAAGAAACGCTGCACCCTTCCTTCATTATTTATCAACGTCCCATCACCCTCGGCAAATGCAGCCGCAGGCAAAATGGCAGAGGCCCCTTCACTGGTTCTATTTTTCAAATAATCCACGACAATTAGATTTGCGCATTTTTCCAAAAATTTATCTACTTGTGTTTTATCAGCATGCCGATACAAATCACTCTCAAGAATAATAACCGTATCGGCAGTACCATTTTCCACATCTTCAAAGGCCTTTTCGAGATCGTACCCGCCCAAAAAAGCAGTACCCATGCTGTTGCATTCAGGTAAGGTATAAACTATATCAGCCTTCCTGTCATCCCTACAAAGTGCCCGGGCAACATTGGCGGCGGCCTCGATCACAGCCTCGCTTCGCATGCTCATACCGGAGATTAGCACCGGCTGTCTGGCGTTTTTCAGTGCCCCGGCAATTTCTTCGGCCATGGTCTTTATTTCATCGGGAAGACCCTCAACCGCAGGCGATGATTCATCCAGTGCATGCGCCACAGCGTAACCAAGACGCGCTATGTCGTCAGGGGCGGCACGATATGTTTTGGCCGCGAATTCGTCCAGTTTGGTCCAGGACGGCGTGGCCAGATAAAACGGCCCTTTCTCATCCTGCAGGTATTCGCGGATCGCAGCGTCGTTCCACCTGTCGATATGTATCTGCTGAATATCATCGATCGGCTTGTTCCGTATGGCCTGCTTGACCGCCAGATCCAGCATCGGCGCAGTATTTGTCAAATCCTCTCCCAGTACAAAAACAGCATCGGCCGTTTCGACATCATGAAGAGAGGCCGGCCGCGCAGGACCATTTCTCAAAATACTTAATATTTTTCGGGCAAGTTTATTCTCCCTGGCAGATAAACCGGAATAGAAATTGTGCTCGCCCACCATGCTTTTCAAAGCGAAATTTGCTTCCAGGCTTGCGCGAGGTGATCCTATGCCAATTACTTTGCTCCTGTCCTTCAATAATTCAGAGGTTTTTGCGGCGGCAGAGTCTCGATCAAAATCTTCAACCTTACCCTCAAATATCGGTTTTCTAATCCTCTTGTTGCTATTGGTAAATTCGTAGCCGAATCTTCCGCGATCACACATAAAGTAGCCGTTAACCCGTCGGTTATACCTGTTCAATATCCGCACCGCTTTGTTGTATCTTTCGCCCACCAGCGTATTGCATCCCAGGCTGCAGTGATGACATACAGACGGCGCGCTCTGCAAATCCCATTTGCGGGTGTAATGCTTTTTCAATGTTTTGTCCGTGAATACTCCTGTGGGACACACCTCTACCAAATTACCGCTGAATTCGCTTTGCAGTATGCCCTCTTCACTTCGTCCAAAATAGACATAATCATGCGAGGCCATATCCTGCAAATCCTTGCCGCCCGCATAATCCCGGTAAAACCTTACACAGCGATAACAGGCAATACAGCGGTTCATCTCGTGATTTATAAACGGCCCGAGATATTGGTTTCTGTGTGTACGTTTCTTGAAGCGGAACTTACGATAATTATGTCCGGTCATTACGGTCATATCCTGCAGGTGGCATTCGCCGCCCTCGTCGCAAACCGGGCAGTCATGCGGATGGTTCACCATCAGCCATTCGATAATACTGGCCCGGAACTTGCGCGCAGCGGCGGCTTCAATCGAAATTCTCATCCCGTCCTGCACCGGCTGCATACAGGCCATAATCAGATTGCCCTCTTTATCATCCTCATCCCTGTACTGGATCACCGCACACTGCCGGCAGGCACCCACAGAACCAAGCGCCGGGTGCCAGCAGAAATAGGGCAAATTAAGGCCGAGCGATAGAACGGCCTGCAGAAGGTTCTGGCCCTTTTCGACCTCGTATGATTTATCATCTATGTAAATAGTAACCATATCTTACTTTCTCCAGGGACACTGCTTATCCTTGATGTGTTTCTCGAAGTCATCTCGAAAGTATTTCAATGCGCTCTGCAATGGTTCCACCGCACCAGGCGCCAGCGCGCAGAATGTCCTGCCGGGGCCCAGGAAGTTGCAATGCAGCTCGAGCTGCTCCAGGTCCTCCATGCGTCCCTCGCCGTTTTCGATAGCCATCAGCATCTTATGCGTCCACGGGAGCCCATCACGGCAGGGCGTGCACCATCCGCAGGATTCCTGTGCGAAAAACTTTTCGAGGTTCACAAGCATCGCCACCGGACAGGTTTTATCATCCAGAATGATCATCGTCCCGGTACCCATCCTGCTTCCAACCTTCATAATGGAACCAAAATCCATCGGTGTATCCAGATGCTCCTCCACCAGAAAATCTGTCGAGGCCCCGCCGGGGAGAAGGCCCTTGAATTTGTATCCATCCCGCATCCCGCCGGCATGCTCCTCCAGAATCTCCCGCACAGTCGTCCCCATCGGAAGCTCCCATGCTCCCGGCCTTTTCACCCTCCCGCTCACGCCGTAAATCTTGGTACCTCCGTCGCCGGTTTTGCTGAGCTTTTTGTACCAGTCGGCGCCATTGACAATAATGCCCGGCACATTGCAGAGCGTCTCAACATTCTGCACAATCGACGGCTTTCCCCAGAGCCCGCTGGTCTGGGGGAAGGGTGGCTTGGCGCGGGGAGTGGCACGTTTGCCCTCCAGCGCATTCAAAAGCCCTGTCTCCTCACCGCACATGTAGCGTCCGGCGGAAACATGAATATACATCTCCAGATCATAGCCGCTGCCGAGAATATTCTTACCGAGATATCCCGCCTCATATGCCTCTGCAATCGCTTTCCGCAGCAGTTCCTCCGACCGCTTGTAAGCCCAGCGCAAAAAGATATATGCGGCGCGGGCCTGAATTGCATATGACGAGATTATCATGCCCTCGATCAGGAGATGCGGATCGCCCTCCATCAAGATTCTATCCTTGAATGTGCCCGGCTCCATCTCGTCGGCATTGGCGATCAGATACTTTGTTCTGGGAGCCTCATCACCCATCGGCACAAAGCTCCACTTCATGCCGGTGCCGAAACCGGCTCCGCCTCTGCCTCGAAGGTTGGCGTCGGTAACCTCCTCCTGCACCTTCTGCGGGGACATCTCCCTCAATGCCTTTTTGAACCCTGCGTAACCTCCGGCCCTTTCATAGCCCCTGATATCAAGAGGTCCGCGCTCGGGATCAATATTTTTTGTCAGCGGTTTTTCCATTTTTATTTCAGCTTATCAATGATTTCATCAATTCTTTCAGGGGTCAGATCCCCATATGTTTCCCTGTCGATTATCATGGCCGGGGCCCTCTCACATACCCCCAGGCACGGGATTGTCAGAAGAGTAAACTTGCCGTCTGCGGTGGTCTCGCCCAGGTCAATCCCCAGCTTTTTTTTCAGATGGTCCAGAACGGTATCATATCCCATAATCCAGCAGCTCACACTATCGCAAATCAGGATTACATGCTCCCCCACCTCGCGCCTGAATATCAGGCTGTAGAATGTCGCCACGCTGTCGAGTGCATCCAGGGACATCTCAAGATATTCAGCCAGATCCTTGAGGCTATCGTCGGAAACCCATCTGCGATGACGCTGGATAATCTTGAGCGCCTCGATCACAACCGCCTGCCTGGTCGGGCTGTGAGAGAGCTCCTGGTCTATCTCCTTCTTTTCTTCTTCACTCAGCATTCATCCAATTCCTCATCATCTGTCCACATCCGCCAGTACAAAATCGATACTTCCCAGGATCGAGAGCACATCCGCCACAGTCTCGCCCCTTGAAATATAGGGCACCATCTGGATATGCGGGAACGACGGCGCTCGTATTCTTGTGCGGTAAGAAATCGTATTCCCATCCGAGATCAAATAATAGCCGTTTACCCCTTTGGATGCCTCAACCGCCGCATGAGCCTCGCCCGGCGGAATAACCGGCCCCCAGCTGACGCCCAGAAAATGCGTGATCAAAGTCTCGATATCGTGCATGGTTCTGTCTTTTCTCGGTGGAGTTGTCAGGGGATGGTCCGATTTATAATGGCCCTCGGGCATATTCTCCAGGCACTGCCGGATTATCCTCAAACTCTGGCGCATTTCCTCCACACGAACAAGCGCACGATCATAGCAATCTCCGTGGTCGGCAGTGGGAATATCAAACTCGAACTGGTCTATACCCGAGTATGGCCTCTTCTTGCGGTAGTCCCATTCGAGTCCTGTGGCACGCAGACCCGACCCGGTCACGCCCCATTCAATCGCCTCTTCGGTATTATATGCGCCGATACCGACGGTGCGGGCCTTGAAAATCCTGTTCTTCATGACCATGGTATCATACTCTTTAAGCCTCTTGGGCATATACTCCAGAAACTCTTTTAGCATTTCATCCCAGCCCTTTGGCAGGTCCGCCGCCGTACCGCCGATCCTGAACCAGCTTGGATGCATCCTTCCGCCCGTGACCGCCTCCACAATCTGGAAAATCCGTTCACGGTCATTGAACATGAAAAAGACCGGGGAAAGAGCCCCCAGATCCTGGGCAAAGGTTCCATACCACACAAGATGACTGGCAATACGAAACAGCTCGGTCATCATGATCCGGATCACCTGAGCTCGCTGCGGGACCTCGATTCCGGCCAGCTTCTCGACCGCCATCACATAGGGGAAATTGTTCATCACTCCCCCCAGATAGTCAATGCGGTCGGTGTATGGTATATATGTATGCCATGACTGCCGCTCGCCCATCTTCTCCGCTCCGCGGTGATGAAACCCGATGTCGGGAACGATATCGACAATCATCTCGCCATCGATCTGCAGTATCAGACGCAGGACGCCGTGGGTGCCCGGATGCTGGGGGCCGAGATTGAGGAACATAAATTCCGTGTCCTCGCTCTCGCGTTTCATACCCCATTCCTCGGGCTTGAACCGCATCGCCTCCTGTTCACGGTCCTGTTTTTCCTGAGGAAGCGAAAACTGGCCCATCTCTGTGGCTCGCGCGGGGTGCTCCTTGCGAAGGGGATGGCCCTCCCATGTCCAGGGCATCAGGATTCGGCGCAGGTTCGGATGACCGTCGAATTTAATGCCGAACATATCATAAACTTCACGCTCGTACCAGTTGGCGTTGTGCCACATATGAGTAATCGTATCGATTGAAGGATATTTGCCGTCAAGGGCGGTTTTTATTCTGATATCTTCGTTGCGGTCAACCGAGAGCAGGTGGTACACTACCGTAAAAGCGCCATCCGGCTGGCCGTTGCGATTCTGGCGGGAACGCTCATCGATCGCAGTAAGATCATAAAGCATCCTGTAAGGCCTTTCCGCCTCATCTTTGAGATACTGCAGGACACTACGGACATCAGCCTTATCTACCCAGAACGTGGGAATTCCGTCTTTGCTCCGCTGGGGGGCAATTCTGGCATCCCGAAAACGTTCAATCAGATCCAGCTCAATCTGCGGCTCTTTCATATTCTTTTGATTCATAAAAGTCAGCTAAATTTGATCAGGCGTACGTAAATCCTTTATCTTTCTTCTCTCTTCGCGCTTTAGATCCCGCCGTGCCGGAAGCTTGCCTTTCTCGACTCCCTGCGGGCCGATCACCCAGCTCAGGGGGCGCTTTTCCCTGCCGACCGATTCACGCAGGAGCAGCAGCCCTTCCATGAAAGCCTCAGGTCTGGGCGGACATCCGGGGACATAGATATCCACAGGCATAAACTTGTCCACTCCCTGTACAACGCTGTAGATATCATACATCCCGCCGGAATTGGCGCAGGAACCCATAGAGATAACCCATCTCGGCTCCATCATCTGATCATACAAACGCCTCACTATGGGCGCCATCTTGATAAAGACCGTTCCGGCAACTATCATAACATCCGCTTCACGAGGTGTGCCCCGGATAACCTCTGCTCCGAAACGGGCGATGTCGAACTTACTGGTGAGGCTGGTGGCCATCTCCACAAAACAGCAGGACAGGCCGAATGAAAACGGCCACATGGAATTTTTGCGTCCCCATGCGATCAGGTCCTGAAGACGCGAGAGCACCAAGCTCTTTTGAATCGATTTCTGAAAAGAATCATCAGCCATTTCGTCCGGATGAATTCCGGAGTCCGATAATTTGTGTATCTTGTTCATATCTAAAAATCACCTCTTTGCCGATATTTTCCTGCAGACTGGCCTATCCAGTCCAGCGCGCCCATGCGCCACTCATAAACAAGCCCTGCCACCAGTATGGCCAGAAATACAAGCAGTGCTGTATAACCCGGCCATCCCAGCTCCACCGCACCTACGGCCCAGGCGAAGATGAATACAACTTCCAGGTCGAAAATTACAAACAGCATTGCAACAAGATAGAATTTGGCTGAAAACCTTATGCGTGCGGATTCGGTGGTCTTTATTCCCGATTCATAGGGCTCATTGGTCTCGTGATCAGTGTGACGCTGCCCCAGGATATAAGACAGCCCATACATGACGGCTAATACAAACAGGACTCCCAGAGTGTATACCAGGAAAGGCAGGATGTTCAGAGTCTGATGCCAGAACGCATCCAAGCTGCAAACTCCTTTTGTTTTGTGATCAAATTCACATGACTGAATGCGGAAACGAAATACTCAAAAAATCATCAGCATTTTAATGTGAATTTGCTCATGGCAACCGGAAGCTGCATTATTTTCAAGCCCTTTACTTTTATTGATGGCACCGGTATAAACTGGTGCTCCTCTTTGAATTCAAAAACAGAACCCGGTCTCAAAGTGTTCCAGATAATACCCGCTTTTAAAACTTACGTTGGCACTTGACAGCACGAATAAGTCGGTTCTATTATCTCTGATTATAAAACATCGGAGGCATTATTGCAAGTATAATGGGGGAAAAAAGATAGGATGTTTACCTTATTCTGTGACGCACCCACAGATTGGGCTCGGTATAAATACCGACGTTTTTCGCCTCATCAATTACAAGGGGCTGCATGCCCCCTTTTATGGTGTAATCACCGCTTTCGGGAAATTTCATGTCCGTCCATTCCTCCCATTCAGATAAAGTACCCGTAACGGTTATAGATTTGTCCATAATTTTAATTATCTCGCCACCCAGTCTCAAATGTATGCGGATCCAGGGATCGAATGTTTCTCCATTTTCGGCCTTTTTATCGATATATTCATCAAAGGGCATTGAAGGGTAGTTGCTCTTCAATGTGGGTCGGAGAGGAGCAAGCAGATTCCCCATACCATATTTTTTTCCAAGCCATATCATGGCCTTAATCATCCTGGCACTTAACTTCTCATTTCTGAAATCGGGGTGAATCATTATAGCCAGAGCTGAAATGCTGTCGGGTTTACTTTTGACTTGACGATCCCGGAATGCTCGATGCATAAGTGCATCGAGGCTCGAGGGAAGATCATCAGGCGAGCCATCCCACCTGAGGGGTACTGTATGCCCGGCGGCAATTACTCTATCGTCATCCAAAACAAAAGCGATCTGATATTGGGCGAATACATTGAATAATGAACTCCAGTAGCGCACATCCCCATGCAGCAAAAACTTCGGCCACGACAATTCACTGAGTTTGTCAATCTCGTGCTTCAAATTGGGTTTTTGATCCAGAGTGATGATGTCAAATTCATGAACCGGCATCTGCAGCTCTACTTGGACTGAGCGAAAGAAATTTCACATACTGTCAGTTCTCATCCCTTCTTCAAAGGGACGGGAACTAAACTTTTTAAGCCTCTATTATTCAGATCGTAAGTTACTTCGCGCCTTTTTGCTGAATCCTTGCCCAGGTATCCCGCAGACCGACAGAACGGTTAAAAACCGGATGATCAGGAGTCGAATCCTCGGAATCCGCAACGAAGTATCCCTGTCGCAAAAATTGGTAGTATTCCCCCGATTTTGCATCTTTCAATCCCGGCTCGACCTTGCAGCCAGTCAGTATTTCCAGCGAGTCCGGATTGATATTCTTCAAAAAGTCGCCGCCTTCGGTTGGATCCTCTTTGTCGAATAGACGGTCGAACAATCTGACTTCGGCATCAACAGCATGTTCGGCAGAAACCCAGTGCAACGTGCCCTTCACTCTTCTTCCATCGGGAGTGCTTCCTCCCCGGGATTCCGGATCATAACTGCAGCGCAATTCCGTAATCTCCCCCGCATCGTTCTTAACAGCCTCATTGCAGGTAATGAAGTAGGCATGTTTCAGGCGCACCTCGCGTCCCGGCGCCAGGCGGAAAAACTTCCTGGGCGGATCCTCCAGAAAATCATCCCGCTCTATATATATTTCACGCGTGAATACAATAGTCCTGGTTCCGGCGGATTCATCCTCAGGATTATTGACAGCCTCGAACTCCTCTACCTTATCCTCGGGGTAATTCTCGATTACAACTTTCAGCGGCCGAAGCACCGCCATCATTCGGACTGCGCGTTTATTCAGGTCCTCGCGCAGGGTATGCTCCAGAAGCGCAATGTCGACCACGCTCTCGCGCTTGGCCACTCCGATTCTCTCGCAGAATTCACGGATTGACTCGGGCGAGTAGCCCCGGCGCCTGAGACCGGAAATTGTGGGCATGCGCGGATCATCCCAGCCGCTCACATATTTCTCCTGCACCAGCTGCAGAAGCTTCCGTTTGCTCATAATCGTATAATTCAAGTTCAGACGCGCAAATTCTATCTGACGGGGATGATGTACCTCCAGCTGATCCAAAAACCAGTCGTAGAGCGGGCGATGATCTTCGAATTCGAGTGTGCAGATCGAGTGGGTTATGCCCTCGATCGAGTCCGACTGGCCATGCGCCCAGTCATAGCTGGGATACACGCACCATTTATCTCCCGTACGATGATGCGCGGCATGCTTGATACGGTACATAACCGGATCACGAAGATTAATATTGCCGGATGCCATATCGATTTTTGCCCGAAGAACCTTGGAACCATCCGGAAAATCGCCATTCTTCATCTTCTCAAATAATTTCAGATTTTCTTCAATCGAACGATCCCGGAAGGGACTATTTTTTCCCGGCTCTGTCAGGGTACCGCGATATTCCCTGATTTCCTCGGCATTCAGATCATCAACATACGCCTTGCCCTCTTTGATAAGCTTGATGGCCCACTCATAGAGCTGCTCGAAGTAGTCCGAGGCATAAAAAAGGCGGTCCTCCCACTTTGCCCCCAGCCATTCAACATCCTTTATGATCGACTCCACATAGGAGGATTCCTCTTTCAACGGATTTGTATCATCGAACCTGAGATTGAATTTGCCGTTATAATCTTGCGCCAGGCCATAGTTCAGGCAAATCGACTTGGCATGCCCGATATGCAGCCAGCCGTTGGGCTCGGGCGGAAAACGGGTATGTACGCGGCTGTTATTTTTGCCCTGCTCCAGGTCCCTGTCGATAATCTCCCTTATGAAATTCGACGGCTTTCCCGGCTTCTCGTTATCATTCTTATTTATCTTATTGTCTTCCATAATATTAATATCCACCTTTGAGCATTCTCATATCATACAATTCGAACAATCCGGAAAATAATTAATGTCTTTTTTCGTTCAAAACAAAAATCTCTCCAGTCTTCCAATTTTGGAAAGCCTAAATATATAAAAAATCGGCCGCTCCACAACATAAATCAGCAAATCTCAAATCGTGGGCAGGATGACAAAAATTCTCTCGAAAAGCCCACAAAAAGGGCTTGACAAAATCGGCATTTAATATATAATGTTTCTATAAATAGAAACACTTGTAGATGAGCTATGCGATCAGTCAACAAAGTAATCAAAATATTCAGCGAAATTAATGATCCGACAGTCATGCGGAAACTCTTCAGCGAGATTTTTACTCCTGCTGAGATTCAGGATGTCGCTCTTCGATGGCGTCTGATGGAGATGCTCGACCAGGGTATCCCCCAGCGTAAAATCGCTTCGGATCTCGGTATCAGCCTGTGCAAGATAACGCGCGGCTCAAAAATTCTCAAAAAGCGAAATTCTGTATCGAAGAGACTCTTGAATCAAACAACAGGAGGAAGAAATGCAGGTAAGAAAACGAATCGAAAACCAGCCGGATAATAAAGGTTATTTTGGAGAATACGGCGGACGATATGTCCCCGAAATACTTATTGAAATTCTGGATGAAATCACCACAGCATATCTTAACTTAAAGGACCAGAAAGGTTTCAAGGAAGAGCTCTCCTATTTATACCGGCATTATGTCGGACGCCCCAGTCCGGTTTTCTATGCTCAAAATCTCTCAGCCAGACTGGGCGGCGCCAAAATCTATCTAAAGCGCGAAGATTTAAACCATACCGGCGCCCACAAAATCAACCACTGCCTGGGCGAGGCGCTGATTGCCAAAAAGATGGGCAAGAAGAAGATAATCGCCGAAACCGGAGCGGGACAACATGGCGTCGCATTGGCAACCGCCGCAGCAATTGTCGGGCTGGAATGCGAAATCTATATGGGCGAGGTGGATATGGCCAAGGAGGCGCCCAATGTCACCCGTATGCGTATTCTTGGCACCAATGTCGTGCCGGTCGGATTCGGCCTGAAGACGCTTAAAGAAGCTGTTGATGCCGCCTTTGAGGCTTATATGAAGGATCCGGTCGACCAGTTCTATGCCATCGGCTCAGTAGTGGGCCCGCATCCATTTCCAATGATGGTGCGCGATTTCCAGCAGGTTGTGGGCGAGGAGGCTATGGTTCAGTTCATGGAGCTGACCGGCAGGCTGCCCGATAATCTGGTGGCATGCGTGGGCGGCGGATCAAACGCCATTGGACTTTTCTCGGCCTTCCTCGACGAGGACCGGGTCGAGATGTATGGCGTTGAACCAGCAGGGCTTAGCTTCAAGAAAGGTGAACACGCCGCGACCCTGACCCTGGGTTCTCCGGGGATGATTCATGGCTTTAAATGCTATCTTCTGCAGGATGACCAGGGGCGTCCACTCCCGGTCTATTCAATTGCTTCCGGCCTCGATTACCCCGGAGTCGGCCCCCAGCACAGCTACCTGAAAGACATCGGGCGGGTGCAGTATAAAACCATTAATGATAAAGAGGCGCTGGATGCCTTCTTTACGCTTTCGAGGGAAGAGGGGATCATTCCGGCTCTTGAAAGCGCGCATGCCGTTGCTTATGCCATCAAGATGGCTCCCGATCTGGATCAGGATAAGACCATCCTCGTGAACCTCTCCGGAAGAGGGGACAAGGATATAGAATATGTGGTTGAAAAATATGGCAAGAAATATGGGATAGCATGAGGAATGTGAAGACTCAATACTTCTTTGATGCGACCGGGCAGCGGTTTGATACGCTGTCCGGTTTTAATTAGCGTGTGGATTGGGTCGGGGTTTCAATCTCTCTGTCTATAAATTCCGGCTTAAATTTTAGTCCGTGAACATCGAACTGATGCTGTCGCGGTCATGGATGCGCTTTATGGCTTCCCCGAATAGAGGCGCCGCAGAGACAATCTCAATCTTGGGAGAAAATTCTTCCGGCTGATTTTCCACGGTGTCTGTAACAAGCAGCTTCTTGATAGGGCTGTCATCTATCTTGGCCATCGATCCCTCTCCAAAGACTCCATGAGTCACCATGGCATAAATCTCTGCCGCGCCCATCTCCTCCAGTTTGCGCGATACATCAACAAGCGTGCCGCCCGAAATCGTAAAATCGTCAACCACAATCGCAGTCTTACCTTCCACATCGCCGATAACTTCCAGAATCTCGGCCTTCTCATCATGTGCGGTGCGGCGTTTATCCCCGATGGCGACTGAGGCATCGAGCCGTGATGCATACCTGCGGGCCTGATTGGCAAAGCCGGTATCGGGAGAGACAACCACAATGTTCTTGAGCTTCAGTTCCATGATTCGGTCGCATAAAACAGGCAGGGCATAGAGATTATCCACCGGAACACGGAAAAATCCCTGAATCTGCGGGGCATGAAGATCCATCGCCACAACGCGGTCTGCGCCGGCAGCCTCGATAGCATCGGCGCATACACGGGCGCGTATCGATACCCGCGGCTCATCTTTTTTGTCCCCCTTGGCATAGCTGAAATACGGCATTATTAGGGTCACAGAATCGGCGCTGGCACGGTTCAAGGCATCGATCCAGAATAATAGTTCCATGAAGGCATCGTTGGAGGGAAAAACTGTGGACTGGACAAGGTACACACCACGGCCCCTCACATTTTCAAGTACCCTGACAAAAGTATTGCCTTCAGAGAACTTGAATACCTCGCCCCGGGCAGGCTTGACCATCAGATAATCACATATTTTTTCGGTCAATTTGATACTGGCCGAGCCGGAAAATATCATCAAATCATCTTTATCCATAAATATTCTCCCCGCTTGTTATTTTCCAAATTCTATTTTGAAGACCCTTTCAGCTTCATGGTCTATCTCATTACCAATCAATGAAATGGAATTTATGTTGAAATGCCATCTAAAATCACGAAACGCCAGCAGCTGCATGGCGCAGTTCAGGTTATCCCTGTCAACATCCGGGTAGGCGAGAGATATGTGCGGTATCCAGTGTGCAGACTCGAAATCCTCCACCATGTTCTTTGCGGCCGGCTGGATCGCATTCCAAATCCTTTCGTGCAGGCTGTTTATCTCACCTGTCCTGACCACAGGAATCTGGATAATTGGATTCTCGCCGGTAAACACGGCAATTCCGCCGGTGCGCACGCGAAACGGTGACGTGCCGGATGCCAGTTCTTCTATGATTTGAGCAGATTTATTGATATCATACTGCTCGGCAACATGCCATGAAAAATGCGGTATGGGGGCTGCTTTGATGCCGCTGAGACCGCACTCCCTCTCCAGTTCATCCCAGATATCCTCAACAATCTGGTAATATGGATCCGGCAGTTCTGATACTATGCCATACATAATTCTTAATTATAATCCTCATGAAATTAGATCTTTTGATCAATCAGAAAAAAAGTGCGGTAAAGTTTGCGGAAAGTCAACAATATTAAGCGGATTAGGGTTTCTATTTTAGTTTTGCGGCATAAACATGATACATCACAAAACGGATCAAGGCAAAAACCGGGACCATGATTAAAAGGAAATATGGAATCTGGTTTTGAATCAATTTCCAGACAATCATGCCCAGCCAGACCAGTCCCACAATCATCAAGGTCGCCCGGTTGGCCAACAGCCAGCAGATACGCTGCCGTTCATCCATACTAAGAATATCCATCTCCGATCTCATCTATTCAAACTCCTCGTTAAGTTGAAATAAATCATCCACTTTCATACCAAGAACTTTGGCGATTCTGAATGCCAGCACTGCGGAGGGGGCATATTTTCCCTTCTCAATCGAGATTATTGTCTGTCTCCTGACTCCAACCATTTGAGCCAGTTCCTCCTGCGTCAGGTTCAGACGCGCTCGATGCTGCTTGATATGATTCTTTAATCCAATCATAATTGTAATTAATACATTACATAATGTAATGTATAGCTTACATTACGTCAAGCAATTTTTACTTTTTTTTAAAATATAAAGATTTTGTGTCTATTCTTTAGTTGTTGTCGGTCTTTTGACAGATGCAGCCCGATCAGGCCCGCTCGTAAGCTTCCCTCAAAGTGCTCATTTCAATCTTATTCATTTTAAGCAATGCCTCTGTTACCCTGTTCGATTTGGCAGCATCACCATCATCCAGCATATCATTCAAGCCAACCGGTACAACCTGCCAGGAGACCCCATATTTGTCTCTTAGCCAGCCGCACCGTTCTTCTTTTCCACCCTGGGAGAGTTTTCCCCACAATCCGTCAACTTCCTGCTGGGGTTTGCATTTTATGAGAAATGATATAGCCGGAGAGAATGAGAAGTGCGGCCCGCCGTTCAAAGCAATGAATTCCTGTCCCTCGAGCGTGAATTCGATCGACATTACCGATCCCTCAGGTCTCCCCGAGGCCCCGGCAGACGATTTGTTGTAGTAGATAGTTTTTTCTATTTTGGAGTTCGCAAAAATAGAAGTGTAAAACTTCACCGCCTCTTCGGCATTATCATCAAACCACAAGAATGGAGTTATTTTCTGCATATATTCCCGGCTCTCATTTTTCTGTCAAATTATTTTCCAGATACTCTTGAAGGCAGTCGAGGCTCGAATTCCAGCCTTCCATGACGCCCATGTCCTGGTGTTTCTTTTTATCTTCAGCCGTGCGATGCATGATTCGCACAGTCAACTCTGTCTTACCTCTCAGGTCTTCAAAAAGCGTGGTTACTATAATACCATGCGGCAGATCTAAAGAGGCCGAGTTTTCAAAATCTTCCCCGAACTCATCGGTTGAGGTTATCCTATCGGGTTTCACAATTTCTTTGAAGACTCCTTCAGATGGATACCTCTTGCCATCCTGACCGATCATCACATAACGCCATTTGCCGCCCTCTTTCAGATCAAGCTCTTCCACCTCTGTCGAAAAGCCTTCAGGTCCCCACCACTCCTCAATATGCTCGGGATCAGTCCATGCTTTCCAGACCAGAGCACGCGGGGCATCGAGTTCACGCGAAATGACAATCTCATGCGTGCCAGTGTTTGCCGCTCTATTATTCTTAATTTGTTTTTCCATAATTATCCTCGCTTTCTATATAATCTTCTGACGATCACGGTCAGTTTCTTGATTCTGATATTTCTTTTACTTTATCGAGGGCCTTCTCCCACAAGGTCTTAAACTGGTCCAGGTATTCCTCGCCGATATCCTGCTCAATAGAAAGCCGCGACTGGCCGTTAGTCTCGCTGATTCGATATGTTTCTGTGAAACCTATCCAGTTCTGAGCTTCTTCGTCTTCAAAGTCCTCCTTACCATCTTTGAGGATTCCCTGATGTTCGAAGGAAATGACCTCGGCCGGCCTGTGAACTGTTATCTTGCTGACCATACCATCACCCTCAGGAGTTTTGAACAGCGCTTTTCCGCCCTCCTTCCAATCCGATTCAGCATATGAACCCGGATGAAAGACGGAGGTCCATTCTCTGAAGGTCTCGTCCTGCAGAAGAACATCCCAGACTCTTTCCTTGGGAGAATTTATATCGACAGACAATTTAAGGATCTGCTTTTTCATATTTAACTCCTTTATTAATTATTCAAGAATAGGTAATCACTTTCGGTACTGTCTCTATAACAGAAATGAGCGCTGTGCAGTTTTGGAAAAAATTGCGATTTAAAATAAATATAAATCCTGAGGCTTAATAAAGATTACTTTGTAATGCAATCTTTATCAACAGGAGGGGTAATGAACGGAGCATTAAGGTACCACTATGCGCGGGATTTCCTCGGGCAGGCGGACCAGAATTTCGTAATTCAGGAATTGAGCCAGATCGCTGAATGATCCGACTGTAATCTGCTGTTTTTTCTGGGATCCGATAATAACGACATCGTCGCCAATATTGACTTCCGGAAAATCGGTAACGTCGATCATCATCATATTCATATTGACAATACCCACCACCTGGGCACGCCGCCCGCGCACCAGAACATAGCCGCGGTTGCTCAACTGGCGTGCGAAACCGTGAAAATATCCGATCGGAACAGAGGCGATTTTCTGATTTCTGGCGGTCATATATGATGTCCCGTATCCGATAAATTCTCCCTTACCGACCTCTTTGATATTCATGATTCGGCTTTTCCAGGTCATCACGCGCTTTAATGGATCGAGCTGCTTCTTGCTGCGGGGAGTGCCATTATGCATGAAGTAATGCATCTGTGTCTCTTTATTGGGCCAGAAACCATACTGTGCGATTCCAAACCGCACGAGGTCCATACGTGTGTCCGGATATCGCAGGGCGGCCGCGGAACAGGCGGTATGCCAGAGCTTTATTTTCAGGCCCTTTCTTGCCAGATCAAGCGCGGTTTCCTTGAATTTGTGTATCTGTTCCTGAACTCTCACATAATTACTGATACTTTCGGCGCCGGCATAATGGGTGCAGATACCCTCGACCTTCAGATATTCGGCATTGGCTTTGATAATTCTGACGGCCCGATTGAGATCTCTTCCTGCCAACCCGGTACGGTACATACCGGTTTCGAGCTCGAGATGAATGAGGGCCGGCCGGCCGATCTTCCTGGCTGCTGTTAATGTCTTTTCCAGCCATTCCACCGTGAAAATATAGAATGACACCTCATTTTCAATCGCCCATTCAAGGGCGCTGGCACACAAATCGCCCATAATCATTATATGACTGTCCTCAGTCAGACTCTGATGTGCGATCAGGGCCTCATAGGCGCTGAAGACCGAGAAGTGCCGCACCCCGCATTGCTCAGCAAGCGGGACAAAGGTGCGGATATTATGCCCGTAGGCGTTCCCCTTGATTACCGATGAAAAAATGGTGCGGGGGCCGATTATTTTCTGAAGAAACTTGATATTTTTCTTCAGCGCCGATTGGCTCAGCTCGATGCGCGAGGTATGAAAGGAAATCTCGCGCCGCTTCTTTTCCGATATGGTCGATGAAATATAAGTCATTTACTCAACAACCTCTTGATGATCATCTCAAATAATTGTACGCCGGTCAGAATCAAATCATCAGGAAAATCATACGTGGGATGGTGCAATGCCGGTTGATTTTCTCCGGCTCCAAGTCCGAAAAGCGCACCCTTATATCTATCTGTAAAATTGCCGAAATCCTCGGACCATGGAAATGGTATGGGCTGTTCGAATTTATCTAAGCCAAGATCATCAGCGATTTCCACGATCAACCTGACCATTTCATCGTCATTGACTGTCGAGGGGAAGATTTCATCCCACTGGATTTTTGTCTCCAGATTCCAGCTATTGCAGAGACCCTTGACCATGTCCTCACATTTTGCTGAAATTCTCTCCATCACCTCGTCTGAATGCGACCTGAGAGTGGCCATCACATTTCCATATCCCGGCGATGTACCGAAGGCGCGTTCACCCACACGGGCATGTATAACCGTTACTTGCGCCGCTTCATGCAGCGCTGAATGAAACTGCGAGATAGCGCTGAAACCATTGATAAGCTGGGCGACGGCCATGGTTGGACTTTTGCCCTTCTGCGGTTCGGCGGCATGAGAGGTCTCACCCATAAGCTCGACGATCAGACCTTTTGAGGCCGAGGCAAAGACTCCTTCTCGATAGACCACCTGTCCCACGGGAAATCCGGGAAGGTTATGTAAGGCGAATACATAATCGGGAGTGATCCGTGAGAACTTGTCGTCATCCAAAACCCACTGAGCGCCCTTGCCCACCTCCTCGCCCGGCTGATACAAAAGCACGACCCGGCCCTGAGCGGGACGATTGGCATGAAGTCCCTGCGCCAGGCCGGATACGATTGTCATATGACCGTCATGCCCGCATTTATGGGAAACTCCATCGCTCTGGGAGGCATGCCCGAGTTCGATTGACTCCGGAATCGGCAAGGCATCCAGATCGCAGCGGATCAAAAGCGTGGGACCGTCGGACTCTCCATCATATATGGCTGCAAGGCCATAACCGCCGATACCCTCAACGAATTCATCGGGCTGATATTTGCGCAGGTACTCCTCGATCAGGGCCGACGTTTTTTCTTCCTTGCCGGAAAGTTCTGCATTGCGATGCAATGTTTTCCGCAGTTCCAGCAATTCATCCAGTTTTATTTCCATCTGCTCTCCTGCAGCGCTTCTGATTTCGAAATAACATATATATTATAGTATCGCACTATATTACAGTTCTTCGATATGTAATTGCGAAAATATGTTAATTTCTACAAATGGCAAGCTCTTTACTGATTGCTGACTTTTTTGGATCACTGATTGATTTTTCAATCAATTCTTATTATATTTGATATATGTTACGAAAACCGGTATGACGAAATAATTATCTGGATACAAAAAAAGGGCTGTTTGGGCAATTAGGCCGTTTTTCCTCATGATCCTGCATCAGCCATCTGGCAATTGTTCATACTAATTGAATTATCGTTGTACAATTTATGCAGGGCAGCGGCTTTCTTCCGGATAATCAACCCTGTGTATCCATCAAAAAGGAGTATAAAATGAATCCCCCAGATCATGAAATAACTGCAGAGACCGATATCGAGGTCGAAAAACTGGAGCCTCGTGAGGCATTGAAAGAAGTTATCATCTACAATCCGATGAAAAACCCGGAGAGGACCAACGCCACCATGGGCCGGGTAGCGGAGGTAATCGGTATAATCATTGAAGATGACGAGAAAGCGAAGTTTCTGGATGACAAATGCAAATCCAAAATCAAGGGACACGAACTCGACGAACCACTGACTGCTGATGAGGGCACGGCGATTGCCGATATACTCGCAACAGACCTCAATCGGGACCAGGTAAACCGCGCAGTCAGGCTTTTTTATGAATCGGAAATTTCCACCGAAGAGGTCGTGGCGATGCATAAGAACTACAAAATCCCTGTATCGCGCCTTGAAGACGATCTCCTGCCGGTGCGGGGAAAAGGCGCCCGGATTTGGGATTCAAAAGGCAAATCGTATATAGACCTCGACAGCAATTACAGCGCGACCAATCTTGGCAACGCCAATCCTGAAATTGCACGCGGACTTTATAATCAGGCCAATCTGCTGATCTCCCAGAAAGAGGATCGTATCCAGGTCGCCCGTACACGCTTCCTGCGCGAGATCATTGGTATGATGCCGGGCGATCTCACTCATTTTTACTGGCAGAATTCGGGAGGAGAGGCGGTCGACAAATCGATCAAAATTGCCAAGGCATATACCGGACATACCGGGGTAGTTGCCTTCGAGAATGGTTTCCATGGGCGTACTCATGGCGCGGTGGCGGTTACATATAACAAAATGTACAGAGAACCATTTGGACTCGATAAGGAATCATGGGTGCATTTCGCGCCCTTCGGGAATCTGGATGCTGTGGAAAAATTTCTATCCTCCGGCGATGCTAAATCAGTGATTCTGGAATTGATCCAGGGCGAAGAAGCGGGGATCAATCCCGCCACACGGGAATTCGCTCACGGTTTGCGTGAACTTTGTGATAAGTATGATGCTCTTATGATTGCCGATGAAGTGCAGACCGGATTTGGACGTGTGGCCGAGGCCGACGATCAATGGTTTGCCAGCCATGTTTACGGCATCACGCCGGACATAATAACCATCGGCAAATCGTTCGGCGGCGGCTACCCGGTTACGGCAGTGGTTACCAAAAAGCATATCTCCGAGAAAATGCATCCGGGCATGGATGGTTCCACTTTTGGTGGTAATCCTATGGCTATGGTGGCGGCCCTGATTGCCACACGCCAGATGAGAACCCTGGGTCTCCCCGGGCTGGCCGTCAAAAGATCGAAGGAATTTGCATCGGGGCTCAAAAATATAAAATCACCCATGTTAAAAGGATTTCGCACGGCGGGACTCATGATAGGTATCGATTTTGATTCCCGTGAGAACATGATAAAGGTACAGGAAGGCATGAAGAAGTATGGTGCCCATTCATCCCTTTCCACCGGGCCGACCATGCGCTGGATGCCTCCCTTGGTTATCGAAAGCGATGAAGTGCAGGAAGTGCTGGGTGCTTTTCAGAAATCTTTGAATGATGCACAATAGGGAGCCGGCCGGGACCGAAGCAGGCAACCTCTGCGACCGAAACCAGATCTGAAAACAGTTGCGGCAGGTCCTCAGACCTGCCGTTTTTTATTGCAATTTTGACCTCGTCTTAGATAACGCAGAGAAGGCGGTAAGAAGTGTAAAGGAAATAATCGATACGCCCACCCCGAACACGGCCGGATCGAACTGATTCATGAATTCGTAGGTACGCTCGCTGAAAATCGCAAAATCGAATTTATCGTCGAGAACCATCATAAATCGATACAGCAGGGTTATAACCGTAGCAGCCAGCATAGTAATAAATATATTGCGGGTCATTGTGCTGGAGCGTTTCTTGTAGATCGCACCCACTGATACTGGCAGAATTATAGCCGGCGCCCAGACATGATATGTAAACAACAGCAGGCCGATAATATCAGACCACAGAACGGCAATCAGAATAGCAGTAACACCCAGCAGGGCAGTGCAGATTCGCGCCAGCCGTAATATTTTGCCGTCGCCCTTATCAGTCCAGCCCAGTTGATGTTCAAACAAGTCCTTCACAAAGATAGCGGTGGAGGAATTCAGCGCTGAGTCCGCCGACGACATCACCGCCATTAAAAGCGCGCCGATCATCAATCCCCCGATCACGGGATTATTCAGGGTCTGGACCACCATCGGAAGCGCCTGCTGTGGATCAATATCCGGATAATGCACCCGGGCATAAAGTGCAATGAAGAAGAGTACCACCGGAAAAGTGATTGCCAGGAAAAAACCTACACCGGCGATACCGATCCGCGTATTCCTGATATCTTTGCCAATACAATACCTTGTGGCGTAACCCGGGGCAAAGGTCTCTCCCAGGAAGAAGGCCAGAAATGTGGTAATTAGAAACATCCAGCCCATGCCACCTTCAATCTTGAAGAAATTGGCGGAAATCTGCCTGTTGCGGGTTATCTCATCCGGATATGCATCCTGAATCAAGGACAGGTTGAATTTGCGCAGCTCGCGATCTTTGAGATCAGCGCTCATAAACTCCAGCGTCTGGGGGCTCAGGTTGACATGCGCGAAGCGCGCCTTGCTGTAAAATTCTTTCTCAATCAAAAAATAATTGAAGATATCAACCAGTTCTTTCCGCAGTTCCGAAGAATCGCTCTCCGGCTCTCTTAGAATGTCCAATGACAGTTTTTCTGTCCCATTTATCCCCTCCCGTATATAGCGGGAGACAGAATCTGGAGAGTTCAAAATTGTCTCCGACAAACCTGCGGGATCGACAAAATCGGCGGTTCCGAATCTATTCGGCACAAATTTGCCGGTCTCGGAATTATAGGAATCCGAGATTGAGGGGATACAGAACAGCAGAGTGATTGCAAATCCCCCCAGAAGAACCATAAACTGAAATAAATCAGTATGAATAACCGCTAAAAGTCCGCCGGCCGTACTGTAAATCACCACCATTGCCCCGCCGATAATTATGGCCCAACGAAGGACGTTCTGCGAATCTGCAAATTCCGGCAGAATTGCTGACAGCACCGTGCCGAAAGCAGCCATTTGCGCCGCCACGATAAAGACTGAAAACAGAAGCGATAGAATCAAGACCAGGAAGCGCGGCCTCTCGCCGTAACGATGACCGAAATATCCGGCCACAGTGTAAAGCTCGGCTTCGCGAAACTGCGGCGCCACAACCAGTCCGGAGAAGATAAAATGAAAATATCCGCCGGTCGATACCAGGAGCCAGAGGATGCCAAATTCGTAAGTATGGCCGATATTGCCAATCGAATAACCCCCGCCTATTACAGTCGCACCCATGGTAGCGAAGAGCATGAACCAGCCGACATTACGTCCGGCCACAAGGAAATCATCGGAAGTACCAACTTTCCTTACTTTCAGAACACCCTTGGTAAAGATGAAGATCATGTAGGCGATTACAATGCCCCATAAGATAAGACGTTCACTCATTGGCTGATCCCTCCCTGAATATGGGCCAACAGAACTGCTGCGGTATGGTAAGAGGTCTTATGCAGATTTATCTTTAGTCTTGAATCCCAGTCTGAGAAGATGAAGTCTTCCTCCTATGATTCTATCTCATCCAGCACCGGCTCAATTTTCGATTTGCCTTTCTTGCCCAGCTTTTGCTCGAATACATCCAATGAGGGTACTATGGCTTTTTCCAGATAACGTCCGCTCATCAATCTCAGGAGCGCGGAATAATTGCACCTGAATTTGATCGTGTCGCCGACTTTCAAACCATCCGGATTATCACCCAGGTTCACCACTACTATATCACTGGAGGCTCCGGCGATCCTGTGTTCGGGGTCGATCGGAGTCAAACCCCCGACATCAGTGTCGAGCTGGCCTACGCTGACCAGGGCGCGATACCCCCGCTGCCCCGGGGCTATTTCCTCATCGTCATCGGGCGAAAATGGTGTGGGTGTAGAAGTTCCTGTTTCGGCGGCGGTTGCCAGATTCTTCTCCTTCATTTCCGCAATCTCAGCCTCCAGCAGAACGACATCGTCACGAAGCTCGGGCAGTGTCCCGCCGTTAATCAGATCCGTGCCCAGAAATATTGCCTCTCCGATCCTGAAATGGTTGATGGCCTTTGGAAGGGTCTTCTCGATTAAAAGAGGGAGCACCGCCGTCGATCCGCCCGAGATCATGGAAAGTTTGTGCTGGAACTTCAGCTCCAAGAGCTCGCGGTACAGTATCAGCTGCATGAATTGATCTATAGACGGCACCGCGCCCGCGAGACATCCCAGGTTGGCGCCGATCCCCAGAACCTCGATATTCGAAAGATGAAATACTTCTTGATAAAATTTAATCAACGAACCGGGAAGGATACCCTCACGAAGATCGCCCAGTTCGATCATTATTATGATCCTGTGGATTTTATCCTGCAACGCTGCTTCTCTATTGAGCTCGTTGATCACATCAATTTCGCTGTTCAGGCTGACATCCGACAGCGAAATGACATCATGTATCGAGGAGAGATCCGGTACGCGCAGGTACCATGTCTCGAAGTCGCCGACCGATTTGCGTATCGCTGCGAAATTCTCCAAGCGCGAGTCGCCTATGGAATTGACTCCCAGCATTTTCAGTGCCTTGACAGTTTCAATATGACCGCAGAGAACCTTGGTGACTACTGTCCAGCTTGCCCCATGCTTCTTCATCCAGCGATTAATTGTCGCCAGGTTATGCTGGAGTATGTCAAGATTTATGGTTACCCTGTTCATTTGGTATACCTCATCTCGGCATATTTTGTGGTCATCCCCAGCCGTTCATAAAGCTTCTTGGCCGGATTGTCATATTCTACATGAAGTTTCACATCCCCCTCAGCCTTATCGAAGCTGTACTTGACAATCTCTCCGCCGATCCCCTTGCCGCGGGCAACCGGATCGACCGCTATAAAGAGCAGGATATTGGGAGGAATATAACCGCCCATATCGGTATGCAGCATTACCAGGGCACCCACCGGCTGTTTTTCGATCTCACCAATCAGGATGAATCCGCCCTTGCCCTCGGCATCGGAAAATGCATAGTCGATCGCTCTTTTAATATCCTCAACCGTATCTTCGTAGGGCTTCAGGCTTTCATGCAGAAAGCGCGCCAGCTCATCAACGGTAATCCAGTCCGGCATCTCCTCCGGTTTATGCACTTCGTGTATCTTCAGGTTCTCTTTGCTGATCTTATTCTTGTCAAGCTTACTTTCAGTTGCCATTCTTAATTCCCTTCTTTTGCTGATCCGTTTCCTTCATCCGGATCGTTTTGTTCGTCGATAACTGTTATTTCCGATGCCTCCAGTGGATGGCTGGATAAAAAGGGCGAGGCATCAAGCTTATCGGCACCCATCATAAGCGCTATCCTGTTGAGCGAATTCAGAATCTGGGTCTTCTCGCTCTCATCCAGATTACTGAATTCGGCCAGAAATTTTTCCTGCAGCAGGGGAGGAGCATTCTCCAGGATTTTTCGAGCGGATTCTGTACCCCGCACAAATACCTGACGACGATCCCTCGATCCCCGCCGCCTTTCCACCAGACCCCTGCGCTCCAGACGGTCGATAATACCAGTCACCGTGGCGTTACTCAGGCTGGCGGTTTTGGCCAGTTCACCCAGAGAGGTCTCCCTGTTTTTCATAATTGATTGCAATAGAAGGAGTTGCGGTCCCGTAAGGCTGTAGTCCTGGACAAGCCGCCGAGAATGCAGATCAATTGCGCGCATAATACGTCTGAGCGCCACAATCACCTGATCCGAGTATTTTATTTCCGTATCAACCATCTTTTCTATACAAATATTTTGCACGCTAAATATCTACGAATTAATTAATAAGTCAAGATAATTTTTCATAGAAAATTAGCCCTTCATCAACTGTTCTTAATCTATAACATGATGTAAGCAAAGAAGTTCCGGGATGGCCCGGGCTTATTTCTGGCTGCTTTTGTAAACATCGGGTGTTTCTTGAGGATATTCCTGATCCCGTAATTCCGGCCGGCGAACCTTCCCTCCCAGATGCGCTGTCCAGAGCATCAGAGCGGCGCTCAATATTGCCACCAGCAGGGTAGCGATCACTGTCCAGGAGGGCATCTTCGAGCGGACTTTCCATACTGCAAGCGAAATCAGCGCCAGTGCGCCCATGATAAGCGAGACAATAAAGGCAAGCTCGGCTGCCTCCTCGTGTTCATGAGCCATCTCCTCAGACACCCCTGGCTGGTGTTCGATTTCCTCCTCTGCCGGTTCCCCCGTCAAATAAGTGGGAACTGCAAAAACTGCAAATATTAGAAGCATGGCCAGAGACGTTTTAATAAGCAGGGCCTTTTTGAAAACCAGACCTGTAATCAAAATTGCAAGCCCGATCAAAATACCAATTACAGGAACGTGATTCAATAAGATATGAAGGTATGCCGAACTCATATTACTCCCCTTTGTTCATTATTCCAGATTTTAATTTCTAAGATAAGAAGCCCCATTGATATCGACAATGCTTCCGGTCATATATTCCGGAGCATCCGAAGCAAGGTATTCAACCAGTCCGGCGATCTCATCCGGGCTTGCGGCGCGATTCAACGGGCTCTGGGCGCGCACTTCATCCCCCCCGGGACCCTCCAGAGTATCCTTAACCATATCCGTTTCGACATATCCGGGAGCAACTGTATATACGAATATCTTGAGGGGTGCCAACGCTTTGGCCAGGGATTGGCTCATGGAATTCATACCTGCTTTGCTGGCGCCATAGGCAGGGGCATCCGGCTCGCCCCGAAATGCTCCACGTGAAGAAATATTGATGATCCTCCCTCCTGCATTCTTAATCATTTGCCGGGCAACAAAATAGGCAAGATCGGCGGGGCCGATAAGGTTGGTGTAAATTGTCTCTTTCCAGGCCTTCTGCCAGTCCTCGAAGCTGGTTTCCGCCGGGGGATGTTCGATAAAAACCCCGGCATTGTTCACCAGCACATCAACTCTTCCCATAGCCTGCATGACATTATTAACCATCGCCTGCAACGATTCTGAATCCGCCAGATCCGCCTGCGAGACCTGATGAGATTTACCCGGAAGTTCAGCCAGAGTTTTTTCGGCCCCGGCCTTGTTCTTATTATAATGCACTATGACCCGATAGCCTTTCTCAGCAAATCTTTTCGCAACAGCCTTACCTATTCCCCGTGATGCTCCTGTTACCAATACAACTTTGCTTTCCAAATCGACGCCCATACTGTCTCCTCCCGATGGATTTACCAGACAAGCTCTTGATTGTGGCGCCCTCCATTCAGCCGCCAGTAATTTAAACCTGTCCTGATACTATGTCAAACCTTGAAATGCCAAAAATTTCGGCTTGTTCCCCCTGAGTCAGCACCACCAGCCTTGACAGAGAAGCGGGACTATTTCTTGCCGGCCTTAATCAGTTTCTGAAACCTGCTTATATGCTCCACATCTCCCAAGACATAGAGCGTATCTTCGGCTTCAATCCTGGATGGCCCATCCGGGCTGGTGATAACCCTGTCCCCCCTCTGAATGGCAATCACTGTAATCCCATGCTTCCTTCTGAGATCAGTCTCCATCAATGTTTTCCCGGCTAATTCGGCTTTTTTATCAACCCTGAGCGAGCAGACATCAATATCCGAAAGATGGCGCTTGAGGTCAGAGACACTGGAAGTCCTGCGTGAAAGCCCGCGGAACATCTGGTAACTGTCCGCCCTGACCTCATCTATGAATTTATCGATCTCCTCGCGCGGCACCAGGTATTTCATCAGCACCTGAGTGAAAATCTCGACTGATGTCTCGAATTCCTCTGGTATCACATTATCCGCTCCCAGGTCATATAACGGTTTCATTTCCTGCACAAAACGTGTCCTGACAATTATATGAACACGCGGGTTCATGCGCCGGGCCAGCGCGGTAATGCGCCGGGTAGCGCTGGGATCGGCAATCGTAATAACGAGAATGCGCGCCTTTTTAATGGCGGCCTGGTGCAGGGCGGCCTCGCCTGTGGCATCACCGTAAAATATCGGCTCACCCTTCTCCCGCTCCTGGTTGACTGTATCCGGATTCATTTCAATTACTCTGTAATCTATATTCGAGGCCCTGGCTGCACGGGCAACATTGCGACCATTGATCCCAAAGCCGATTATTATAAGGTGATCATCCAGGGCTTCGGCAGAAACATGCTTATTTTCTCCCATTGCAATATATGATCCGCTTTTGTATTTCCTCAGGAAGGGCCAGTCCGACATCCTCTCCGCAAGGCCCGGGGCGGCAGACATGATGAAAGGCGTGACACCCATGGTTAGAATCGAAACCGCTATAAATCTCTGATATAGATCGCCGTCGATCAGGTTAAACTCCAGTCCGACCCTGGAAAGAATAAACGAAAATTCACCTACCTGGCCCAGGGAAAGTCCGGCAATTAAAGCCGCACGGCTGGACATCCCCAGAAGCAAAGCCACTCCTGCGGCCAATCCGCTTTTTACGAAAAGGACCAACACAGCACCGCCGGCAATTAGAAACGGATTTTCCAGAAAGAACGATATATCCAGAAGCATGCCCACGGATACAAAGAAGAAACTTGTGAAGACCTCCTTGAAGGGCAGGATTCCCTCCAGCGCTCTATGGCTGTATTCGGATTCGGAGATTACCAGGCCCGCAAGAAATGCTCCCAGTCCCAGCGACAAGCCGGCCTGTGATGTCAGCCAGGCCACGGCCATTCCGATTACAACTATGCTCAATAGAAAGAGTTCGCGGCTCTGGGTACGGGTTATCTGGTATAATATTCCCGGCACCAGGTAGCGCGCGGTCAGAACTACAAGTATAATAACCGCCAGGGCCTTGACAACAAGCATTAAGGGCGATGATCCGGTATGACCCTCAGCCCCGGCCAGGAGAGGGGTGAAAATCATCATCGGCACTATGATTATATCCTGGAAGATCAATATTGAAAGTACCACCCGTCCATGCGGACTGGCGATTTCGACCTTTTCCTGGAGCACACGCAGGACAATCGCGGTGCTGCTCAATGCTATCAGGCAGCCGATGAAAAAGGCCCGGGAGGGCTCCTGCCCGAGCTGTATGGCCACCAGGTAGGCAAGTGCTATTGTCAGCAACACCTGCAATGTACCCCCCAGCATCACCAGGCGTTTCGAGCGCAGCAGGCTGCGGAATGAAAACTCGATTCCAATCGAAAACAGGAGCAGGATCACGCCAATCTCCGCCAGAACCTCTACATCATGTATTGACCTGACGATGCCAAGCGCAGATGGCCCGATTAATAGCCCGGTTACCAGAAATCCAACGATCGAGGGTATGCCCAGGCGATGACATATAAAGAGGACGACGACGGAACACCCAAAAATTACAACTATGTCCTGGAGAATCGGAATTTCACCCACTCAGGAGTTCCTTTCAAATACTTTCGCGCCATGTTTTCGGTGGAACAACCGAAACCGTTCACCCCAAGTTAATTAAGATCAGCTTTTGATTACAAGTAAAAAAGCTGTTTAATTTGGATTTCAGGTATACCCGGGACGACCTATGCCCTCGATGATCGTCTGTATCGGCAGGGAGGACGGCAAATTATTTACAACAAATGTATTGCCATATTTTCAACACTTATATAATTTGTTTAAGCCTTGATAAAAAACTATAATCCGGGGCCGATATGAATAGACCTGAATCATATCATGCTAATACCGTATGGGTTTTTATTCTGACGCTCGTCGTTTTTACGGTTGTTTCCGTTCCGGCATTCTGTTACGAGATCGACACAACAAGAGTCCGCGAGAAGCCCGAAGAGAATATAACATTCGGGGAGGCGGTGCTGGCTGCGCCGTCATTCATCCTGAATCTCCCCTTCTGGGTGCTGAAAAATGTGTCCGATTTCACGGTAAACGAAATCGTCTATTCCAAACCCATTCAGGCGCTTTTTGCTTTGAAACTCAGGCCAATTTGGGGATTCTACCCCACAGGGGGCTATAATTCCAACGCCGGCGTTAAAGCTGGAATTGTCTATAGAGTAAAAGATCTTCTCTCGGAGGAGGAGGATTTTAAGGTCAAAGCCTCCTACTCCACCCACGACTACCAGACCTACAGCCTGAGATACAAGATCATGCCTCAGAATTCCATATTCAATGAAGTGCATTTCAATTTTAGTTATAGACAGAAGCCCCGCGAAAGCTTTTATGGCATCGGTAACAGGACCTCAGATGACAATGAGGTTGCCTTTAACCTCGAAAACGGATTCATGGGCTTCGGCTGGAACCATGAGATTTCCAGTCAGTTCTCAACCGGAGTTGACTTCTCCTACCGGATACTGAATATCTATGACGGGCAGGACCCATCATTGACCGGCTCTCTCGATTCTATCCAAGCAAAATTCGATCTCAGCGAGGATGAGCTGGCGAATGCACGTGTTCTGACTGTGGGCATGAACCTGAAATATGATTGGCGCGACCACCCCGGGCAGACCACATCTGGAGGATACCACGCCCTTGAGCTGTCCTACAACAGGGGCAGAGGACAACTTCAAGACCTTGAATATTTCCTGGCTTCGGTTAGTCTATATCAATTCATTCACATTTACAGGCAAAGAGTGCTGGTTCTTAATTTCCGCACGGAGACCATTGGCAAAACCGATGGATCGCCGGATTTGCCATTTTATCTGAGACCAGCACTGGGTGGTGAAGAGAGTCTGCATGGATATAAGGAGCATCGCTTCATAGATAATACAACCATGCTGGCGGCGGTAGAATACCGCTTTCCCCTCTTGCAGGGTGTGGACGGCTTATTGTTTTTTGAAGAGGGTAGAGTTTTTGATGATTTTTCTAAGGATTTCGATCTGAAAAACTGGCATTATTCTACCGGCATCGGTATCAGGTTGTGGGATCAGGAAGGCCTGAGATTAAACGGCTATGCTGCTTTCAGCAAAGAGAGTCCGCAATTTTACGTGCATTTGTCCGAAACACTCTAAGGATGCACATTATGAAAAATTATATGAAAATATCTTTATTGCTGCTGTCACTGATGCTTATGCTGGGTTGCAGCGGCTACAAACCAGTCTTGCAACCGGAGGGTCCCTACTGGGTTGACGACGATAAACAGGATATCCCGGAACCATCATCCAAGGACCCAAACTTAGCCTGGATGTCCATCAAGCGTTCCAGCTTCGACCAGATTGAAGACGGCCTCGATCTGGAACGGAATTTCAGGATTCTATCCGATGAGCGTGAAGAAGCGGCCAATATCAACAGTTTCGACGAGGTTCCCAACTGCACCTGGTTCACCAACCGTCATGGTTTCGCACGCATGACTCCGGACGAGATCGCCGAAGGAGTCGATCTCACGCCGGGACCGGACACAAGCGGACCATGGCTTGTATTTCGTCCTAAGGTGCAGGGTACCACTCCCGGTTTCTGGATCGAGGATTCACGGGGAGATCAATATGTCATCAAATTCGACCCGAAGGGGTATCCTGAGATGGCTACGGCGGCGGCCGCCATGGCTTCCCGATATTTCCATGCTTGCGGTTATAATGTGCCCCAGGAAACAATTGTATATTATCGTCCCGAAATCCTTCAGGTCAAAGAAGGGGTGAAGTTTGAAGACAAAGCTGGTGTGAAACGTGAATTCACTCAGCAGGACTTAGAGGATATTCTTAAACGAGTACATCACGAGCCGGACGGGAGAATTCGGTCACTGGCCTCGCTTTCTCTGGGAATTCATGGTAAAATCAAGGGCCCTTTCAGCTATAGCGGAAGACGGAGCGATGATCCCAATGACTGGTTCGATCACCAGGACAGGCGGGAATTGCGCGGGCTGTATGTCATCGGATCGTTCATAAATCATTATGACCTGAAGGACCAGAATTCCCTCGATATCTATGTGGAGGAAAACGGAAATAAATTTCTAAAGCATTTCCTGATCGATTTCGGTTCCACCTTCGGCTCTGACGGCCAGGGGCCAAAGCCGCCTATTAAGGGCTATGCCAATATGATCGATCTTCGTGACGCCTTCGTATCCCTGATAACTGTCGGCCTCAAGACATGGGACTGGCGGGGAGGTGGCGAGGTAATCTACCCATCCATCGGCTATTTCGAAGCGGATATCTTTCAGCCCGATAAGTTCGATCCGATCTACCCCAATCCCGCTTTTGAGGACAAAACCGACCGCGACTGCTACTGGGGAGCCAAAATCGTTATGGCATTCCGCGACAGTGATTTACGCGCCCTGATCGAAACCGGGCAGTATTCCAATCCCCAAGCCGAGGAATATCTGTTCGAAACCCTGAAAAAGCGCCGCGACAAGATTGGACGATTCTGGTTTTCAAAGGTCAATCCCCTGGATTATTTTGAAACGGAATATGCTGGCAGTGATCTCAGAATCAGGTTCGATGACCTGGGAATCAAATACGAGCTCTGGCCCCAAGATGCGGTCTATGACTATGAAATCAGATACGGCAAGGAACTTATCCGCAAGGATCGGGTTAAAACTGGCGAAATAATTCTGACACAGGATGATTTAAATCGCATGACCTCGGCATTTAAAGCCACGGATAAAAAAGAGGATTATATTTACAGGATGGATATCAGAACCACCAGAGGGAATGGTGATCCGAGCAAGCCAACCCGATTGCATTTCTGGTATCATCATGATGAAAATAAATTCTCATTGGTGGGAGTCGAACATCTGGATTGATTTGTGATCATGAAGGTAAGTATTTTTATACCCATATCAATTTTATGCCTGTTTCAGGCATTCACATCTCTCCATGCAGAATCCAATGATCCACATGCAATCAGTGGAAGTGATTTTGATCATTTAATGAATATCCAGAATGTTGAATTACAGAATAAACTCGAGAATATATTTCCCGAGAGTGAAGGTTATCTGGTAAGCGGACCTCTGTGCGACGATACGTTCGAGGACTCTGCGTATTTTTATTGCGGTGCGGTCAGGGTTATTTGCCCAAACCTTAAACTATATAAGCAAGGTATAGACATAGCCGCCGGCATGGACAGTCTCACTGCAATTACAGATTATCCGGATCCAAGCGGATCATACTATGCCTTTGAAAAATATTATACTTATCATAATGGTAACCTGGTCGATACGTTCAAGTTTGAAACCGCAAATTCCGTTCGGTACGAGCTTGCCTTAAATAAGGAGCTGATATTCAGCCCGCTTCGAAGTGATGTCATCCGCATGCCCGATTCAGAACGTAAGGAAATGCATGATTATTTCCTTCAATATGACTCCGGGAATATTCCGGCAGAGCAGCTTTACATACATTACGTACCCTATATCATCGAGGGCTATCAGAATTACAAAGAGTTCCTTTTAAGTCATGCCGAGATCGATCTCGATTTCATAAGCGGCGTGACCGCCTTTGTACCCACTGAAGAAACTCTGCAATGGTTCAGGGAGAATGCTCCGCAGGAGGCATATCCCAATAAGGAAGCGTCCAAATTTGAGGAGGAAATTCATGAATTCTTCGAGCGCGGCGGTGATTTGCGCGTCATCCAGACTTTAACGAAAGAAGGCTTCGACACACTTCAAAGCGGGGAATATTTCTATGCTGTCAGCCCTGCATACAAAATTCGTTTTGGACGGGAGCTTTTGCGCGAGGAGGTCAAACGTATCGAAGAGGAAACGGGCAAGAAGGTCCCGCGCGCCAATCATGCCTTTTTATTCCCGGGCGAAGCGGTACTGACCGCCGGGGCTTTCTGGATAGATACAGACAAGGAAAACAAGCTGGTCAAGGTCAATGCCCAGTCCGGCCATTATTTCTACAGCAATGTTTCCCCGACTATCCGCGAGGATATCTCCGAACGTTCCGACCATTACCTGACCACGCTGGGTCATTTTTTCAAGGCCCTTGACAGCCTGCAAATTCCCTGCGATAAGATTCTCATAAGTAAACTCCAATGATGGCTTGAGCGGTAAGCGGATATGAAAAAAGTCGGCAGTTACAAGATATTATTGATTCTATCCATACTCTTTTTCTCCTTCCGGCCTTTACCGGCAGACGACCGTGAATATCTCTCCAGCACAGAGATCACTGGCATATCGGCCGGCTCGATTGCGCTGGGAGCCGCGGGGCTGTGGGCACTCGATTTCGATAGCACCCGTCGTCCGGTAATTTCAGGCCCGGCGCCATGGGAAGAGTCGATTCAGCGTTTTCTGGGCGGGAGATACTATCCGGGCAAAACCAACTGGCTGGACCACAGCTTCGGCTCTTCCATAACTCCCATTTTGATGGGCGGTTTGCTTCTGGGCGCCGATATCAGCTGGCCCCGGTATGATCGCGCCAAAGATGTCTGGCAGGATATGTTTTTGTACGGCGCGGGCCTTCTTGCAACCAAAGGCGTTACCGGGATCACCAAGGGTTTCTTCGCACGTCCGCGTCCCATGGTCGCGCTTGAGCCTGAGCTTTACAACCGGAATAAAAATAATGATTACGCCCAGGATCGGGCTTCATTCTTCTCGGGTCATACCTCCAGCGCCTTTTTCTCCACCGCTTTTCTGAATATGCGCATCCGCCAGATCATGCGCCAGGAGATGACCTATAATGACTACAAGGACTGGCGCTGGCTGCCGCCGACAATCCTGTTCGGCTGGGCCTCCTACGTGGGCTACACCCGTATCGATGCTTATAAACACTATATAACCGATGTTGTTTTTGGAGCTCTGGCAGGATGGGTGATGGCGGAGCTGTTTTATCATTTCGGCGACAATATAGAAAAGCCCCGGGACTCATCATCAAGGGGCAAGGTTCTATTCAAAATAGGATTCAGCTTTTAGATAAATGTCTTCACGATCTCGGTCTGCAAACCCTGAAGCTCACCATAGGCCTTATTGATTTCCGCTATCTTCTCCTCCAGCTTTTTCATGAGCTTTTGTCTTTCGATGCCATTCCGAAGAACGATCAGGAGATCATCATTATCCCACGGTTTCTCAATATACTGGAACAGTCCGACGTCATTTATAGCCTTGATTGCATTTTCCTTGTCGGCATAACCGGTCAGAATAATACGAGGCACCTGGGGCCGCATCTCCTTGACCTTTGCCAGAAAGGATATCCCATCCATCTCCGGCATCAGATAATCGGAAATCACCACATCAATCTCATTCTTCTTGATATATTCCAGCGCGTCTTTCGCTGAGGTGAAGGTCTCGACAGTGTATTCCGTCTCGAGGCTCAAGAATGAATTGAGGCTCGTCAGGACCATCTCTTCATCATCAACGATTACGACCGTGCTTTTCTCCTTATCATCAACCATCTCTATCTCCTGTCTGTGTTAATTTCGATTCCGAACAGTGTAACATCATCACTATACACCCCGCCATTAAAATCACCCAGGGACTCCGCCAGGCCATTAATTATTTCCCCGCAGGCGGAGCTGCCTAATTTCTTCAAGACTTCGGGCAGATTTTTGCTTTCAAAAAAGTCTCCATCCTTGTTGACCGCCTCGGTCAGTCCGTCAGTATATAATATCAAACTGTTGCCCGGGTCAAGCATTACTGCTTTATCCGGCCCCGGCTTATACATTTCCGGTCTTATAAAGCCCAGCATCATACCGTTAGACGCAACCAGTTCCGATTTGTTTTCCTGCTTGCGAATAAGATACGGATAAGTCAAGCCGCCGTTAGATATGGTGATCTCCCTTTTGCCCGGATCGATCCTGGCAACCAGTGCCGCCACATAGAGTTCCTCCGGGAGGCCCTTCTCCAGGATTTCGTTCATGCCGCTCAGGATTTGCGAGGGTTGATGGTTTCCTCCGGCAAATGATACGAAGGCGAATTTCAGAAGCGCGGTGCTCAGAGCCGCCTGTATGCCATGCCCGGTGGCATCCGCCACCAATACCGACCAGCAGCCGTCCTGCATCGGTATGATATCATAAAAATCACCGCCAATCTCTATCGCCGGCTTATAGTAAGTTTCAAATTTCACGCCGTCAATTTGGGGAAGTTTACGCGGCAGCAATGCCTGCTGGAGCTTGCGGGCAAGCTTCAGCTCACGTGCAATCATATTGTTGTGTTCAAAGAGCTCATCACGATGTCTCAGGACTTCATCCAGCTCCTTGATCTTCATGTGCAGATGCTCTCTCAGGCTCTTGGATTCAATAGCATTTTTGAGAACCAGCTTAAGCTGTTCATTGTCCCATGGTTTTTCCAGGTACTGGAACAGGCTTACCTCGTTGATGGCCTTGATGGCATTTTCCTTGTCGGCATAACCGGTAAGAAGAATCCGGGGCAGGTCGGGATACATTTCCCGCACTGCACTCAAAAACTGCAGACCGTTCATATCCGGCATCAGGAAATCGGATATAACCACATCCACCGGCTTCTGCTTCAGCCGCTCCAGAGCCTCATGCGGTGACTGGTAGCCGATCACATTGTATTCGGTCTCCAGTTCCAGAAAAGATCCCAGGCTCTGCACCACAATCTCATCGTCATCGACCAGCATTATGGTTTTTGACGATCTCTCATCCATATTACTATCGCTCATCGTCCTCGAATTGGAATTATGATTCTGAAGGTTGTACCCTGATTCACTCTGGATTCGACCTCGATTCGGCCCTTATGGTCCTCAGTTATCTGGTGAACGATCGAAAGCCCCAGGCCGGTTCCGACCCCGGCGCCTTTGGTTGTATATCCCGGATCAAATACCCGTTCCAGTTTATCCTCGGGAATTCCGCGGCCGGTATCGGAAAATTCAATAACAGCATCGCCGCCCTGGCGGCGTGTTCTGATAATAATCTTACCTTTATCCTCGATAGCCTGGCTGGCATTGACCAGTATATTCATAAAGACCTGGTTAAGCTGGTTGGGATAGCAGCTTATCTTCGGCAAATCCCCATAATCCTTTTCAACTTCCACCCGATCCTTGAGCTGGTGATGCACCAGTGTCAACGTATTTTCTATGCCGTCATGGATATTTACAGTATCCATTTCCGCCTGGTCGAGGCGGGCGAATTTGCGCAGGCTGCTGACAATATTGATTATTCGGGAAGAGGCTGTTTTATTGATCCGGGTGAGATCTTCCATATTTTCCAACAGCTTACCGAGCTGCTTGCTTTCACGAAATTCGGTCGGCGCAGCAGAATCGGAGACCATGGCCTTCAGCTTCTCGATAGAGCGGATGAAAAGATCGTTGTTGCTGTTGAGTGCTCCCAATGGCGTATTGATTTCGTGGGCTACGCCCGCCACCAGATTACCGAGGGCAGCCATTTTTTCCGCCTGCACCAGCTGCGTCTGTTTCTGTCGCAGCTCCCTTGTCCGTTCCTCCACCTTCTGCTCGAGCTCCTCGTTAGCTTTTTTCAGCTCCTGCTCAAGCCGGTATCGGGTCGTAACGTCCTGCACAATATTCAGTTCGCGCCAGTTATGTTTAATATCCCGAAAATAGCCGGTGGTGAACTGGTAAACTCTGTTGTTGGGAAATATCCTCTCCTCCACATAGACGCCGTCCTCGCTCAGGATCTGCTCGCTTTCCACCCGCTGATCGTCAATAGACTGCTCCCAACCGCATGGGCAGCCCTCATCCCGGGCCCGGTCAAAAATCTCTTTCAGCTTTTTATTCTCAAATTCAACTTTCGGTTCGCCATTTATATTCTTACGTACCCCCAGACCGACCGGCATTAGATCAAGAATATATTCATAATATTCGCGCAGGCGTCTATTCTCCCTCTGCAAAAGAACGCGACTTGTTATGTCACGGCAAATACGCTGAATGATCTTCTTGTCCCCGTAATTTATGACTCCTGCGGAAATTTCTATATCCAGGAGGGTCTTATCTTTTCGCAGAAAATGCAGTTCGCCGGTATAGCCCTTACCGCTTTCCACCACCTGGTTAAAAAGCCGCCTGGATTCCTCCCACTCAGATTCGGGATGGAGTTCCCAGACTTTCTTACCCACTAACTCGTCAACGCTGAAGCCGGTCAGCTTCTCGGCCCTGAGATTCGCCTCCAGTATGGTGCCGTCAGCCGGTTCGATCGAAAAGATGGCGTCGCTGGCCATCTCGATCATCTTGCGGTATTTCTCTTCCGACTCCCGCAGGCTTTTTAAATCGGAGTTATCTGCCTTAACCATATTTTCATATCCGGTCCCGGCGCCGATGTCAGGCTACTCGTTCGACCAAATTCCTGAGCCTCTTTACCACAGTCTTGATTACGCCCTGCGCAATCTGCACATGGTCGGCCAGCAGATCGATGAAATCCTCGCGGTCGACACGAAGCAGACGGCAGTCTGCGGCCGCGGTTGCGGTTACCACTCTCGGCTCCTCATCAAAAAGAGCCCAGGTACCAAAGGCATCGTCTTTTTCTGCAGTGGAAATTTCCTGGTCGCCTCTGTGCAGCTTCACCTTGCCCTCCAGCACAAGGTAGAGCGCATCCGAGGGATCATGTTCCTTGTAGATCACGTCCCCCTTGATATATTCCACTTCCTCTGCTATCGAGGCCAGAGAGGCCAGCTGCTCGGTGGGCACTTCCGAGAAAACATCGATATTCTGCAAAAGAATTACTTTTTCAACAATAGAAAGCATACTCAATACTCTTTATTTAAACAACGTCATTTCCACATCAAAGTTCTTACAGGCACTATGTTTCAAACCGCTTAACCACTCTTTCCGCAGTCTCCTTTACCAATGGGTCGGGATCATTTTGAGCGTCGTGGATTAGCTTCCTCATATTCTCGGAAGCATTAGCGGTAACATTATAGATCGCACAACACCTGAGCCAATTATCGTGACCCTTGATAAGGCGCTCCAGGGCTTCCTCCCGGGTACGGGTCTTGACACGGAAAAACTCCTCGCCTTTGCGAAGCACTGTTTCGACCGGAACATCATCGAGTATCGGGAGAATATATTTCTTTACGTCGCGACTCAGGAGATTATCGAGAAACTCGATAGCATTGGCCTGAAGCACCTTTTTGCCGCTCACGAACCCCTGATAGGCATAAAATATGTCTGTGGGAGGATAGACCAGACCCAGGAGCCGGAATATCCGTTCGAGGTTGTACTGCTGTTTTTCTTCCAGCGCCTTTTTCAGGAGTTTGGAACCCGGTGATTCATCGAATTGCCTGTGGGAATATAGGATCTGGTAAATTTCATAATAATCCTTGATTTCATTCAGAAGGACCTGTTCCACCTTCCCATGGTCAAAGCTGAGCTCCGAATAGACGCTTCGCAGGCTGTTCAGGGCTTTGACCACATGATATTTCAGGGAGGGTTCCACCTTATCCAGGTTGTCGGTCAAAACATCAACTGTCTCCTGCTCAGGAATCAGCTTCATCACCCTTGGTATATTTTTGCGAATATTGTAATCGACTGCGCGGTCGTGCAGGTAATCGCTGAGGGTCCCCAGCACGCCTGTTCCGAAATCGGCCAGCGCTTTGCGAACATTTGCGCGCAAATCCCTGTCGGTCAATCTCTCGATCAGCCAGGGTATATATTTGCGCCGTTTCAAACGGCCGATGCATTCTATCGCATTTTTCACCACCTCGATCGACTTATCATTAAGCAGAATCTCTATGTAGCCGCTGAATTCCGGTTTGTTCACCACGCCCAGAATCCGGGCGACCTGAATACGGCTCAATTCCGCCTCCTCAGATATATCGCGCATGGCCGCCTTTATGAGTTCCTCATCGACCAGCTCCCTTTCCTCCGGACGGCCATAATCGGTAAGATATGCCAGAGCTGCATTGACTATGCGAGGGTCATCGCTGCGCAGGTATTCCCGCAGTTTTTCCAGAGTATCTCCCTCGGTTCGGGAGCATATGAAGTGCACGGCCTCCGAACGGACCTCAATGTCCTCATCAGTCAGCATCTTCTCTACTATCTCCATATGCGAGCGGTCGCCATGCTCGAGAAGCACCTTCAGCGCATCGAGCCTGATGTCGGCCGACTCATGCCTCAAATGAGGAACTACTTTTTCCACCCTCTCAACATTCTTCACCGAACGCAGCATCTCCAGCGCATATCCAATCTGCCGATCATTGGGGCTGTCCAGCGAATTTATCAGCGCATTGATGGTGGAGCGGTCATCGATCTGAACGGTGAGCCTGGAATAGTCGATCTCGCGCTTTTCAATGGCTCTGCGGAATGAATTCAGATATTCCTTCCGCATGAAGACAGTCAGGGTTAACCAGATAAGCAGTAATCCAATCACGATCAGACTGATTTCCTTTACCGTCAGATGAAAGACGAGGGTGCAGAGAAGCAGAAGGGCGCCGGCAAATCCGCGGAACCACCTGTCCACGAACATATCGATAAATATTTTTGTGCGCTTTTTTACCTCCAGCGGTATGGGCAAAAACAGCAATTCCCTGCCGGTCTTGTCCATAGAATATTTTATACTGCCATCCACTCCCCTCAGCATTATACCGGCAATCAAGCCGGGGAAGAGAAACATCGCCGCTGAGCCAAGCAATAATCCCGTCGGCAGAAACATAATGATACCGCCCACCCCCAAAAAGCGAATTAGCCTGTATGTAAAAAACAATTGCAGTATTAGTGAAGCCATGCTGAGCCAGCTGTAGAACTGTCCGAAGAATGATGTCAGATCAGCTTTTTCCGGATAAGCAGCTTTGGATACGGTTTTGAACTGCCAATCCACAAATGAAGCCACCATCATGGTTATAGCTATAATACCCACAAGCAATAACAGGTGGCGTGACCTGAAAATCGTCTTTGTAATCTGCCCCAGCTTTTCCCCGGGGGGCTCGCGATGGCGAGCGGAACGCTGAAGTTCCTTCTCCGAAACAGTCTTCTTCTTCCAGATTACGGCTACCAGTAAAGCTACAATTACGAGCGGTACCATACAGATAAATAAGAGGTTTTCCGTGCCTACATCCAGGGCCTTGACGAGGAAACTGGTGACCTGTCCACCGGTGAAGGCGCCGATAATCCCCCCCAGTCCGAGTAATGTGAAGACTCGTTTGGCCTGTGCAGAATTATACACGGCATTGGCCAGAAGCCAGAATTGGGAGGTCGTAAGCACGCCATAGATGCTCACCCATGTATAAAATAGATAATAAACCCAGGCGCTGGAGATCTGGACCAGCCAGCGCAGAATAAAAAGATTCACTATAATAATGGCAAGAGTGAAAATAATCAGTCGATTCAGCTTCAACGAACGGCTGGCCCTGGAATAAAGTGTAACAACAGGAGCGGTCACCAGGGCGGTGATAATGAAAACAAGCGGGAGCATCTCCGAACTGACCCTCACCAGAAACAGCGAATCCCTGGCGGGTTTAAGCAGGTAATAGCTCAAAAGGATCAGGTAATAACTGGACAGCATCAGCAGGGTCAGTGCGATTTCACCCTTCCTGATGTCAAATATCGATTTGAGAAAACTCTTCATCGAATTCATGCCCTCGGCTCTGTACGTAAGATATTAACTAAGCTATATCAGATCTATAATCAAGCAATTTATCCGGGTCTGCCGACAATGTCACGGCATATTTTGCCCTTCACCCCTTTTGGAATCAGCATAAGTACTGCCCTCGTGTGGTTTTCCACTTCAACGCCTAAAGTGGTAAAACACGGATCAAGAGTTTTGTCGATGATGTCTGTCGGTCTCCCGCCGCCGGGACCCGATATTTCCACAAATATACAGTCTTTGTTCAAAAATGTCCTAATTTAAATTTTACCAATTCCACTGTGTAATGCAGACAGGGATGCTTTTTGATTTCTTCATTTGATATTAAATCCCGCAATTTTCTATGGCCCGATTTGGAATAATATAAAGCATTACTCAGTAACATCTCAATCTCTTTTTTCAAGGGCAGGCAATATTTTAGACTGGATGCGCCCTCAGAAATCGCGCTGATGGATTCCTTTTAATGAATTCGAAATGAAGTTGAGACCCCAGACAGAAGATACATAACTGCAAGTCTCCCAACAGAATTATCTACAGTACCGGAAACGTATTTTTCGGAAAATAATATGGAGACCCTCTGAATCGGGGCGGGATATATGTTCGGATGATATTCGGATTCTATTCCTGCTTCGCTCGTAAAGATGTTTCAGGTGGGATCAGGGTTTGCTTTTAATGAAATTCTAATGATGGCCTAACATCATTTGGACAAAACAGACGTTATTACTTCAAGTTTTGACAGATAACATGGTCAAGGGAATAATGGTTTTGATAATTTTTAAAGCTGATATCTGGTAGGCATTCATATCAGATTTATTTTTATGGAGGTTGTATGAAACAACAGGTAATGAGGTATTGTGCAACATGCGCCGGTACACGACTGCCTTTACTGCTGATAATAGTGTTCGCGGTTCTCTGCCTGACTCAAACAGACCCGTTATATGCTGCACAGAAGGCCGGCAAGATAAGCGGCAAGATTCTAGATGCTGAAACCGGCGAGCCCCTGCCGGGAGCGGTGGTTCAGATCAAACTTGAAAGCAGTACAATTGGCGCACAGACGGATTTTGACGGAAATTATCTCATTCGAGAGGTTCCCGTCGGTATTCACGCCCTGGAGATTTTCCTGGCCGGATACCGAAACACCGTTGTACGAGAGGTCCGGGTAAATTCTGAGGAGGTGACCAATGTGCCCCTGGCACTTCATGCCGAGGCATATGAAGACGAGGAACAGGTTGTGGAGGCCCGGGTCCTGCCGAATAACGAGGCTGTCCTGCTAATGGAACGCCAGAAGGCGCCCGAGATCGGGAATGCTATCTCGGCTGAGGCAATGTCCAATTCCGGCGCCTCGGATGCCGGTGAAGCAATTGCCAAGATCGCCGGAGGTACGATGCAGGGCGGAAAATATGCCAACCTGCGCGGCCTGGAAGAAAGGTATATTTCCACCCATCTGAATGGGACCGAACTGGCCAGCGCCGATCCGGATAAAAAGGCTTTTCACATGGACCTGATTCCGACCAATCTCCTGGATAATGTTCAGGTCATCAAGTCATTCACTCCGGACAGACCCGGTAATTTCTCCGGCGGAATTATAGATATCGGTACCAAGACTTATCCCGAGCAGCTTTCACTTAAGTTCTCGGTTTCCAGCACCTATAGCTCGGGGGCTTCGTACAATGACAATTTCCTGACCTACCGGGGCGGCAACGATGACTGGCTCGGTTTTGATGACGGTACCAGGGATGTACCCGATCCTGTCTCCGGCACCGAGCTTCCGCTTTATTCGTATACTATTAATAGTCCCGAAACTGCCCATTCTCTGAGTGAATTGACGAGGTCATTCAACAGTGTCATGTCCCCGATTTCCAAAGCTCCGCCGTTAAACAGCGACTACTCCTTCTCGCTCGGCAATCAGACCACCCTTTTCGGGAAGCGGTTAGGCTACCAGGGCAGTTTCAATTACGGGAGAAAGTACAATTATTATGATGGCGGGCGCCTGGCCTATTATTTCGTATCAGGAGACCCATCCGTTATAGAGGGCTTGACAAATGACTGGAGAATGTCGGATGCCAGGGGCTCGGAAGAGGTTCTCTGGGGAGGATTGTTTGCAACCTCATATCATATCCATCCCAACCATGAGTTCGGCGCCGATTACGTTCACACCCAGAGCGGTGAGAACATGGCGCGCTACATTTCAGGGCACTTCTACGACGGCAACCTCTCACCCGAGGCAACCTATGAAACACGAGTTTTAAGGTATACCGAGCGTACTCTGAATTCCCTGCAATTCCACGGCAAACACTATCTTCCCGGCCTCTTCAGATCCAATCTCGACTGGAATTACTCCTACTCCCGGAACGAGCAGGATGAGCCGGATATGCGCTTCTTCTCGAACCATTTCTATGTCGACGAGGAGAGCGGCGATACCAGCTATTATATAGCCCCCAACCTTTACACGCTGCCCCAGAGATATTACCGGGAGCTTGATGAAAATAGCAGCAGCTTCGATATCAACTGGAGTATCCCATTTAAGCAGTGGAACGGTCAGTCCAGCAAATTCAAATTCGGCGGGCTGTTCTCACAGAAAAACCGGGATTTCCTTGAAAGAGTCTACAATTTCAAAAACCCTGCAAATAAATATGAGTACAACGGCGACCCATCGGAATTCTTCAGCCCTGAAAACCTGGGAATCATCGACAGTACCTTCAATCCCTACAGCCAGACCTGGAGATACGACTGGACACTTTATGTCTACGACAACTCCGACCCGCGTGCCAATTATACCGGTGATGAAAGTATCAGCGCTTTCTATGGCTTGCTCGACATACCCCTTTCAACCAGATTGCGTGTGATAGCCGGCGCCAGGTTCGAAACTACTGGAATTGAGGTGGCTCCAGTCGATACCAGTTATGAAAGCGGCTCAATCGATACCGATGATCTCCTGCCATCCGTTAACCTGACCTATGCGCTCAATAAAAAGATGAACCTTCGTGCCGCCTACGGGCGCACACTGGCGCGCCCCACCTTCCGTGAAATGGCGCCCTACCCGTCATGGGATTTCGCCAATGAATTCTATTTCATTGGCAATCCCGAACTGATGAGAACGCTGATAGACAATTTTGATGTCCGCTGGGAGTATTTCATAAGGCCCGGCGAGCTTCTTGCTCTCAGCTTATTCTATAAGGACTTCCAGAATCCAATCGAACGGGCTATCAAACATGAGAACGGCGAAATCCAGTACCAGAATGTCGATCAGGCGACCGTCTATGGAATAGAATTCGAGATAAGAAAGAACCTGGATGTCTTAACCGGATGGCTCCGAAATTTTACGATAACATCGAACCTGACCTTGATCAATTCGCAGGTCGATATACCGGAAACAGAGCTGGACATCATCAGATCCTATGATCCCGATGCAGATGATACCAGGCCTCTTCAGGGCCAGTCGCCCTACATCCTGAATATCGACCTTACTTATGACAACCATAGAACCGGTACTATGGCCAATCTCTCATTCAATGTCTTCGGCGAGAGGCTTTACGAAGTCAGCCAGGGAGCTACTCCTGATGTTTATGAGCAATCCCGGCCGGACCTGAAACTCATCCTGAAGCAGGGACTCTTTGGCGGAATCGATTTAAGGTTGAAATTCAGCAATATCCTCAATCCATCATATAAGAACGTCCATCATTTCCGCGGCGATGATTACATCAGAATGGAACATAAAGAGGGCCGCAGATTCTCGATCGGATTGAGTTATAGCATATAGTGAATAATTACTGATACACTAATTTTATAAATATTATAGGAGGAAACGTGAAAAAGTACCTGTCAGTAACATTGAAACCCATATTTGCACTTGTGGCAATCCTGACCCTGGCGGTCTTTACCGGATGCAGTGACGATGACAACAATAGTTCGGTCGGTCCTGATGACGGCGATGAATCTTTCGCCTTTTTATTCGATGATATGATCCAGGCCGGTGACAGCATGAACCTTTCTGCCGATAGCAACTGGCTCGTGAGCGGCTTCGTGTTTGTCGAGGAAGGCGCCGCATTGTCGATAGAACCGGGCGCGGTCATACGATTTAGGCCGGGTACCGGAGTCAATGCCAGCGCTTTGATAATTGCCCGGGGCGGAAGGATCTGGGCCAACGGCACGCAGGATAATCCCATCATCTTTACAGCGGAAGTTGACGATGTCAATGATCCCAGCGACCTGGGCCTCTTCGACAACGGTCTCTGGGGCGGTTTGATCATCCTTGGAAGCGCAACCGTGAATACCCCTACAGGTCTCAGCCAGATCGAAGGCATCCCTTCGGACGAAATTCGCGGCGAATACGGCGGAAATGACGACAACGACAATTCCGGGTCGCTCCGCTATGTCTCTATCCGTCACGGCGGATCGGAAATCGGGGCTGCCAACGAGATCAACGGTTTGACCCTGGGCGGAGTCGGCAGACAGACTGTAATTGAATATGTCGAAATCTACTCCAATTTTGATGATGGTGTGGAATTCTTCGGCGGTGTACCCAGCACCAGGAACATCGCGGTCGCCTTCTGCGGCGATGACGCTTTTGATTATGATGAAGGGTTCCGCGGCAATGGCCAGTTCTGGTTTGCGGTGCAACATGAAAAAGTCGGCAACAGGTGCGGCGAGCATGACGGCGCCACAGGCGATGAGCAGGGTACACCCTTTGCTCATCCTATCATCTCCAACGCCACCTACATCGGCTCCGGAAACCGCTCCGCCAACAGCGACAACGATTACGCAATCATCATGCGTGATAACGCAGGCGGTGAATATCACAACAGCATCTTCTACGGTTTCCAGGGCTCCGGCTTGCATGTCGAGGACAAGACCGGCGAAGCGATCGAACACAGCCGTGCCCGGCTTGAGGCCGGCGATATCGTCTTCAATAACAATATCTGGTACAGCTTTGGCGCAGGCAACACAATGAACGATGTTTTCCAGCAGGAGTTCGTCAGAACCGTTATGGCTCAGCAGGGCTGGACCAACGAAATGGTCGATCCGTTAATCAACTCAGTGGCCAGGCTTAATACCGGCGCATTGAATCCGGTGCCCAGTGCATCCGGACCTGCCGCCAATGCGGCTGATCAGCCCGCAGGCGCTTTCTTCCAGAATGTCAGCTACAAAGGCGCATTTCAGCCCGGTTCTGCAAACTGGCTTAAGGGATGGACGGCCCTGGATCATTACGGGTTCCTGCAATAACAGGAGTGATGCCACTTAGATGTTTCTATATGGGACCCTTATCAGGTCCCATATTTTTAATTTTATTTAACATGGAATAAAGTTTGGCGGAACAATTCTATTGCTTTTGATATTTTACATTTCTAATATTTGGTTGACGTAAGAGAAACCCATAAACTCCATAATCTTTTAAAGGAGGTACTGATGCTCAAGAAGCTAACAATTATCGCTATCGCACTGATTCTGGTTATTCCGGTAATCGGGAATGCCAAGGATCTCACAGGACGGTTCAGTCTGGGTTATTTTGATTCCGATGCCCCGGTTGGATTCCGTTACTGGGTGAATGATAAAATCGGCCTCGACCTCGGCCTGGGATTTGAATCGGTCGACCTGGGTGAAGAGAACGGGACCTCATTCTGGGTTGAAGCGGGAGTCCCCTATGTTGTCTACCCGACTGACAGGGCCAATTTCTTCATCCGTCCCGGTGTTGTCTTTGCAAGTCTCGACAACCGCGTTTACGGTTCGGGTCCCCTGGATGAGAAGTGGACAGTATTCACAATATTATTGACCCCGGGAGCTGAGGTCTTTTTCGGTGACCATTTTTCGCTGCAGGCGGCGCATGGCTTTGCATTAAGAATCACCTCTCCTCCGGATGAGATTAGCGATGAATCTTCAACCGATTTCAGCTCGATTGCCGCAAGCGTCACGACTATCGGCTTCCATTTCTATTTTTAGAAATTAGCTGTCGATCATAATCTTTTGATTAAAGGGTATGGGCATTGTCCCATACCTTTTTTTTCGTTGCTGCTTGAAATCTCATCTTGCTGCATTATCTTATCCATTTAGGAACAAAATGAACTGTGCATGGATTTAAAGGAGGCTGAAATCATATGAAGAATATAGAAATCAAAGATGACAAGTGGATTAATGCCGAAGGCTACAAGAAGCAGATACTGGCTTCCAGCGAGGATTTCGATTCCGAGGGTGTACTGGCACAGGTGGTGGTAATCGGTCCGGGATCTGTGGTCAGACCGCACTATCATAAAAGCACCTATGAATATTATTATGTCATGCAGGGTGATGTCGCCTTCACCATAAACGGCGAGATTCGGAGATTAAAGGCTGGCGAGATGATGATGACGGAGCCTAATGATATCCACAAAGTCGAAAACGATTCTGATGAGGATTTCATGGTTCTGGTCTTCAAGAGCAATTATGTAAAGAATGATACTTACTGGGCGGAGTGAATTAGTTTATCTTCTCTAATATGTTTATTCATCCAGTTCGAAAACAACTTTATAGGCAATCCAAACACCAATTGGTTCACCCTCTAACATTGCCGGTTTATATTTTCTTTCAATAGCGGCCTCCAAGGCAGCTTCCTCGAATCCAATATCAGTGCCGGAGTCCTTTTTAATCTCAGCACATTTTACTGTGCCATGCTTGTCAACATAGGCCCTGATCCAGACAGTACCTTCAATTCCTTCTTTCTTTGCCTCATCAGGAAATTCCGGCTCCGGCCCGGACAGCAGAATTGGATCAACATCGATTATCTCAAAGCTATCGGGCTCAGGGCAATCCGTGTCAGCATCTGCCTTCGTACCGGTTTTGACGACATTTTCATCCCCAAATATGACTTTATAGGCAACCCATACTGCCACCGGCTGGCCGTCTTTTATAGCAGGACGGTACTTTCTTTGCCAGGCAGCTCGTATAGCCGCCTCCTCAAAACCGACATCCTTTCCGGATTCTCTGGCAACAAACACATCGCGAACAGATCCGTCTTTGTCAACAAGCAACTTGATCCAGACGTCACCGCCAATACCCTCTTTCAAAGCTCCTTCGGGATAAACCGGTTCAGGCGCATCTATTAGTATTGGCTTTTCATCAATGCTGGCGCTTACCTCCAGCTCGGAAACGGGCTCAGAGATATTTGCACTGTCGATTACTATAATACGGTCCCGGGCATGATTGAACTTCTGCGAATACATGCTTTCCGATTCTATTACATTTTCATGTGAACTTTGTCCCGTTAACGGAAAAGCAATCGCTGCGATGCCGAGTACACTGCTTGCCATCACTTGCAACACTTTATAGATATTTACCTCCTTATTTTGTGGACTCGACCTTTTTGACGAATACTATTGTGATATGTCAAATTTTTTTTGAAAGCTAAAATCAAAAAAAACGGCCCGCTTTAAAGCGAGCCGCTTAAAATCGAATCAAGCCATTTTACTGCAGGCCCAATTTGTCCTGCATATTTTCCAGATGCTGCTTATAGATTGGAAGATTCGGATCAGCTATAATTTCACCCTTTTCCACCGCCAGAGCATAATTCTCGCGCGCCAGTTCAAATTCGCCCATGGCCTCATATCCCTCTCCCAGGCTGTCATAAACATTGGCTGAATTAGGGTATTTCTTAACATTCAGTTTGAAGATCTTGATAGCCTTATCGAAATTCTCCTGTCCCAGCGCAGTATAACCCATCATATTCAGGACTGCCTCGGGTACATCGATCTCATAACCAAACCTATTGCTGAGCTTGAGAAAATGCTCATGCACCGCTGCCACAGTGCTGTCCAGAAGGCCCGGAGGGAGTTCCCAGCCGTCATATAAATCCTCTAGGGCTTTATATATGGTCAAATGCGGAGTGGAGCCGTGATCCTCATCCCCCATAAAGTCGTAGTGCCAAACCAGACCCTCGGGCGCCTCGCTTTCCAGCAGCAATGTGAAACGTTCCGCCGATTCCGTCATCAGCTGTCCCTCATTACCCATACTGATATAAAGGAATTTCCGAAGATCGGGACTTTGCTTGAAAAATGGCCGCGCCTTACGGGCCAGATAGTTATCATCCCACCAGAATGTCGGACTGATAGCAACATAGGCATCAAACATCTCCGGTCTGCTCAAAAGAGCATTGACCGTAAAGAGCCCGCCGAATGAATGCCCTACAAGGATTCTGTAGTCTTTCGTCCGATAATGCTTGTTCACATATGGAATCAACTCTTTTTCAAAAAATTCCAGAAAATTTTCGGCCCCTCCTGCGGTTTCAAACCTGCTGCCTCGATTGGAGATATCTCTGGTGGGGGAAAAGTCGCGCGTGCGATCTGTATTGACCAGCGCTACCACAATCATGTTGGATATCCTGCCCTCCCGCGTCAGAAAATCTACAATCCCTGTTACGTGATGAAAATGATAGGTACCGTCAAGCAGATACATCACCGGGTACTTTGTTTCGCTCTGCTCATATCCGGTGGGTGTATAGACCAGAATTATGCGCTCTTCATTAAGAATCTCGGACTGGAGTTTATTCAACTGCCCGAGATAGATTTTGTCACCCTCCGCCTGTGCAAATGCGGGCCTGGACGCCGGATAAAAGGCCAGCACAAGAAATAGTGATGCCACAGTTATTAATAACTTTGATTTGGTTCTCATAACGCTCTGCTCCTTAATTATGGAATAAAAGCGCGGTAAACCCACGCCTCGCTTCTATATATGTATTTTTAACGCCAATGTTTCATTGGCTTTCGAGAATGGTCATTATGTGGACATTTTTCCAGGGCAGGCCCGGTTGCAAGCGCTTGTTTAGCTGGCGGGAAAGAGCAGGTTGGAAGAGCCAGTACGTCCGGGGAGATGGAAGCCTCCCCTTATTTATGAGGGAGACTTCCAAATTTTCTATGAACTCGTGAATTAAATATCAAACATACCTTCATACGCATCCGTGTGCGCCGGGCTGACCCGCAGGTGATATGGTTTCGCCCAGGCCTTCATTTCAGCCTCGGCATAGGGAGCAACCTCTTCGGCATAAACATAATTCAAATCATTCAAAGCCTCCAGGAAGAAATATGTCCAGGCACCATGCTCAAAAGCGTAGACATCATAGGAATCTGAATTGGTCGAGGCTGTGGCCATGAAAGTTCCGGCCTGGCAATCTAGATGAAAGTCTCCAATAACACAGGCGTCAAGCGTCACCAGCTTCTTCGTGCATGCGGCGGAATTAATATACTGCATTACAAAGCCATGCGTCATATAATACATGTCAGTTGAAATTATGCATGAGCCATAGCCGGGGTACTTGGTACCATGACCCGAATAGCAGAATGCGATCTCATCCCCGGCGGCGGCCTGGGCCTCAAGCCATTGCAGACCGGCCTGGATATTGTCGGCCGTGGCGCTTTGATCGAGATCCATTTGAACGGTGAAACCCTGGCCCTGCAGGTAGCTCTTCATCGCCTGAGCATCATCATCGCAGAAATTCAAATCATTAACCGTCCCGTCATAATCAGATATTCCCACAATATAGGCATACTTATGGGCTGGATTGGGATTCGGGTCCTGGCTTCCGGTATCCGGGGGCGGTTTGGGCGGCTTCTTTTCCAATGCGTCGACAAACTGTTGAGAAGGCGCAATCAGATAAGACTGAATCACCTCCGCCGGTCTTATGTCGACGAATTCCGGACGAGGGGTCAGGACAATCGCTGCTTTCTGGCTGTCCGGATTGCTGTCGACAGGAGACTCACTGCAGGACAGTGCCAGACAAAGCAAAATCCCTGTGGCAATCAAAAGGATTGCTGGTTTCCTCATTTCTCCTCCTGTTTATTTAAGATTTGGGCTTTAGATAGCATATATATATACTGTATCATCTATTTTGTACCAAAATAAAAATTAATGGTCCTGTCTCTTTTATGAATCCAGGAACAAAAACCTGAAATTCAGATTCTAAAAATTAAATGGGTTCAAATAATGAAAAAATATTGCGTGACTATCTAGCCCGGATGCTGAACTGGCAGGATGCTCATGTTAACCTGGAAAAGGCTGTGGAAAATTTTCCGCCTGACCTGATGGGAAAAAAGCCGGAAGGTGCGGCGCATTCGGCCTGGCAGTTACTGGAACATATGCGCCTGGCCCAATGGGATATCCTGGATTTCATCAAAAATCCAGATTACGAGGAGCTGAATTGGCCGGATGATTACTGGCCTAAAGACCCTGCTCCTCCTGATGATTCCGCCTGGGACAAAAGCATCGAATCATTCAACGCTGATCTCAAGGAACTCCAGGACATGGCCAGAGACAGCTCGGTCGATCTCTACAGCAAGATTCCGCATGGCAGCGGTCAGACCATACTGCGGGAGTTATTGCTGGTGGCCGATCATAATACTTATCACCTGGGTCAAATAGTGCAGCTGCGCAAAATGCTGGGCGCCTGGTAAGAGATTTCTCTGCTTTAGTCCAGAAGACCAATCTATTTTAAATGCCCGGCGGACCTCCTTATCCACCGGGCATTTTTTCCCGTGCACGAGCCACCAAAGAATACCCCAGCGACAGCCCTATGTCGGCTGAGGTTCATATTTGACTTCCTTGCCCATCTCTGAAAATGAGAAGTTGTGGAAGACATTATGACCGTTGTAGTCCAGCACCCGCAGATCATCAACCTGCTTGACATCATTCATGACAGTTTCGAAAGTGGAGGCGTATTTCTCTTTGACGCGTTCGAGTGGAATTTCGCAGGCGATAAAGCGTTTAATTCCTTTGGCGCTCAAAGTCTCCACGAATTTAGGATCGGTAAATGACTCATAGGAAGTCAAAATCAGAATTGGGCCTGTGCCGGTAAAAATAATTGCGGCTTTCATCTGACGGCCTCCATTATTAAGGTTTTTATCAAAGCCGGAGTCCAATCAAGATGTAATAAATTCTCTGATGCTGTATCAGGTGGGTTTGTCTCTCACCTGTAATTTATCTGGAATCCGCCATCCTGGCAAGCATTTTTCACTGATCTTGTGATAATCACATAAAAGGCATCCTTTGTCAGTTTAAATACCGGGGATTGAATCCGGCCTTCCCTTCGGGCAAAAAAAATCCCGCACTCGGCGGGATTTTTTCAAGCGTAAAATCGAATTATTTCTTCTTGTTCTTACCCTGACTCTTATTATTCCTGGCAGGTTCCTGATCTTCGGCATACTTTTCGGTCTTGGACTTGTTCTTTTTGTTCTTCACCTGTGTATTGATTTGAACAAAATTGTGTCCATTGGCGCGCATCTTGATAACCTCCTCCGGTGCATAGCCATAATGCTCGGAGATAAAGCGCAGGTTGACAAAATTAACGATATCGGCATCGGACAACACTATTTCCCCCCATTGGCTCTTCTTCTTGTTCTTGTAATGCCCGTAAGCCTTGCCGTAGGGCGGCACAGGCTTGCCCTCCACAGGCACATAGTAAACGCCCGCATTGAGCCCGAAATGTGCCGTTATCTGCCACCAGGATTTCCCTTCAAGCCGCAGCTGGACAATCAACCCCGGGGAAACTTCCGCTTTTCTCGCCAAAAAGAACACCACCGGCATCTCCTCTTCGGGAATCTTGCTGCGTCTGACAACGATTAGTTCTTTCTCAGGCGCTCTATAATGTTCCCCTATTGCCAGATAGAAGCTCTTCAAACCGTCGTCCCCGATCGAAAGACCGATATCCATATCTGCCGAGCAATCGGCTGAGGGCCAGAACAAACATAGACAAATCACTGCCGGAATTATTAAAGCTCGCATATTTTCCTCCACAATTGCGGTGATACTGCACAATAAAACCGGGTTCTGGAAACCCGTGACACCTACCTTTATATTGTCGGAGGGATTATATCCGATTCTTAAGAAAATTAATTTATATTCCCGAGCCCGAAGCCAAACCTGTTGTAATTCAAGCGGATAAATAAAAAACCCGGCGTGAATGAAGGCCGGGCTTGATTTTTTGAAAGTCGAGATTTCAGCTTGCGGATGATACCGATTTTTTCATCTGACGGGCGCGCTGGGCGATCTCATCAACAGCATTTATAGCCGCATCGATATCCTCTCCGGTATTGAACGGCCCGATTGCAAACCGTACCCCGCCGTGAATCTTGTCGATTCCGAGCTGCTTATGAACCAACGGAGCGCAGTGTAATCCGGTGCGGGTGGCGATGCTGAAATCCACATCCAGCATGATACCCACATTTCCTGCCTCCATATCCTTGACATTGATTGTCATGGTCGCCAGATGATTTTCCATACTGCCACAGCAGTAAACCTCGACGCCGTCGATCTTCTTGAAACCGTCGGCCAGCTTTTGAGCAAGTTTCATCTCATGCTTATAGATAACATCAACGCCGCCCTGCTCCCTGATCCAGTCCTGTCCGGCCCAGAGCGAGGCGATCCCAACCATATTGGGGGTGCCGAATTCCATCCGGTAGGGATACTCCTCCAGATGGTAGGGATAAGCCGAGCGTACCCCGGTGCCGCCGCTTCTGGTCTGCTTGATTTCGACATGCTTGCGCACACATAGACCGCCAATTCCGGTCGAGCCCATCATTCCTTTATGGCCGGTAAAGGCCAGCACATCGACATTCATCTCTTTCATGTTAATAGGCACCACTCCGGCGGTCTGGGAGACATCGATCGCAAAGAGCACATCCATCTCTTTGCAGACGGCGCCTATTTCGGCCACCGGCTGGATTGTACCGATGACATTGGAGCCGTGATTTACTATAACGAGCTTTGTATTTGGCTTAATGGCTGCTTTGATGGCATCCGGTTCAACAAAACCGTCTTTGTTAAAGGGCACATAAGTAGCTTCCACACCATGATCGCGCACCAGATGATTGATCGGTCGGATGACCGAGTTGTGTTCCAGGTTGGTGGTAACTACATGATCCCCCTCGGACAATAGCCCCTGGATGATCAGGTTCAGGGCATCGGTGGCGTTATAGGAATAGCACAGCCGTTCGGGAGCGTCCTCATCTCCGCCAAAGAATTTGGTGAGCGTCTTGCGAAGATCCTCAACTATATTGCCGGCTTCTATGGCCTTATCGAAACCGCTTCGTCCCGGATTGACCCCGCATCCGCGGTAGAATTCTATCATGAAGTCGTAGACTTTATCCGGTTTGGGCCATGATGTGGCCGCGTTGTCGAGATATATCAGTTTTTCCACATGTGACTCCTGTATAAAATAAAATATTTTTGCAAAATTAAGGGAAGATTCAGTTTTGGCAGGCTTCTACAGCCCATCGAAGATTTCCTCTCTTCCGCGTCCCCGGGAGAGCGCGAAAATAGCCCGTCTTTAAGGTCATAAGATAATCATACGCACCATATCTGTCAACCTGTTGTGAAATTTACATCAGAATTTGTGGGGAGTATATATTTAATCAGGAGTGTTTTGGTCTTTTGTAGTAAATAAGAAATTTTGTAGCCCACATTTGGGATTTATGGGGTGCCCCATCCCCGCAAGGGGTGGGTTTGCACGTGCCGGCAGAAACCCTTTCCTGCCGGAGATATACATGATTAGATGGCTTAGCAGGTCAAACCCTTCCGGGACTTGAACAGCCGTCGGGTATTGGTTGCCGACGCGACATAAGAGATTCTTCGCCCGTCAAAGGCCGGGTCCTTGACTTCGCTCTGAATGACTCTGGCAAACATACAAAAAAACCCCGCCTTGACATAAAGACGGGGCGAGCAAAGTGAGTTGAATTACCCTTAGAAATGCACAGCCACTCCCAGACGTATATTCGCTGCATCCAGGTGAAGCCCATCCTCAAAGGTGTCGAAATCGGTGTCGTAGAAACCGTAGTAGTCGTAGTACTCCAGGTCGAGAAAATACCAGCGGTTCTCAAGAATCATCGCGTATTCGGCCAGGATGCTCAAGGATCTATTTAAAAAAACCTCCATTCCAACCGAGCCCTCGACTCCAAAGCCGAGCTGTCCGCTCTCGTCAACCCTGACATCATAAACCCAGTCGTATGGATAGTCGTAATAAATTATAGCAAGGTCCGGATCGGTTTCCCGGTAACTCAGACGCGGACCTGCACCGAAATAAAATCTCAGACGGTCATCGATACGGGGATAAAACAAATATTGAAGTGAAATACTCCCTCCCGAGATGTCAAAAAAGTCGATATCCCTGAAAACAAACGAGTAACCGTCATGGAAGAATACCCTGTCCTCATAAAGGTTGTCATCATCCTCGAAAAACCCGATATTTAAACGCATTGCACCCTCACGCGAGACCTGCTTTGTGAGTGAAAGCATGCCGCCGCGGAAATCATCATTATCAAAACTGCGGTCCAGATGAAGCTGCAGGGACCATGTATTGAACCGCTCCATAGGCGGCTGGCCTTTCGGCACACGTCTGATGCGGGCCTCTGCCTGCGATGGAAAGAGCAGCGCGCCCAGCGCAAAGACGATCAACATAAACAGTATTGCTTTTGTCCAGTCTGACATTTTATCTAACCTCCGAATTTATTCTTTCATTCTGGAGAATATTAAAACAAGTGCCGTGCCAGAAATTATAACTGATTATTTTCTAATATGTTAGGCACGCACAATGGATTCCTGCGTATTGGCCCCCGCACAAAAATAGTGCAAGAGATTTTGGGGCATGCACAAGGATTGGCAGAACCCAGGATTTGTGCGTTGTGCACGTCCCCGTGCACAATGTCATTCTCAACGATTTGTCACGGCGCACGGGGACGTACGCCGTGCACGAATGTGGGTGAAAATCATAAAAAGAAACCCACCGCTAAAGCGGATAGGGCACCCAAGCATTAGAAAAGATACTATTGGAGCGTTTAATATATTGCTATTCAAGTAATGAGATCAATTTATATTTGCTTGCAAAAAAACGATTTGCGACTATTCTATATAATTAGATGAAAGGAGAAGCGATGGATGTAATTAATCTATTTGCCAAGCTTAATTTAGAAAAAATTGACTTTGATGGCAGTATAACAGCAACAACACCGGATCAATTCATTGCGCAATTTAAGAAAGTGTGTTCATGTCAGGCATCAAAACACAACCAGTCTATTGTATATGTATGGCATACAGAGAAAGCAATATCTCGTTTAAGGGGAAAAAGTACAATTGTTTACATTGGTAAAACCGATGCTACATTTTACACAAGACATTATCGCTATGCCGAGACGGAGGCTTCAGGTAATAACTGGAAAAGATATAGCTATATCATTAATCAATATGGGGCAATAGGATTTTGTTGTGCGAGAATTCCTTCGCCAAATACTCCTCTGGAAATAGAAAACAGGTTGCTTCAAAAATATTTCGAGGAACATCTGGAACTACCCCCCATAAACAAAAGCCTATAAAAAATATGCCTGCTTATCTCTGGGCACCCCAAAAATTCAAACATTGGGTGGCACGCCCAAATTCATTTGGGCGTGGTCTTCTAATGTACCTGCCCAAACAAAGTTTGAGCAGGCCACCCATTGAATTGAGATAAAAAATCACAAGCTAAAGCTTGGGACACCGGGGCGAATCTGTTCACAAGAAAAAAAGCATGATCACAGGGATCATGCCCTACAATTAATTCAAATGGGAGTTTTATTACGATGTCGCCGGATGTTTGGCTTTGACTTGCTCTTTGACCATATCCTTGAGCTTTTCCGGGGGGAACTTGCCGCGGGTTTCTGATTTGACCTGACCAATAATATACTCTATCAGCTTTTCTTCGGATTTGAATCTGTCGCCATCAAGCTCTGCGGCTTTGCTTTCTATTAGAGAGCTTACATCACTCTCAGTCATCGGTATTAAATTCAATTCATCGAAAAGCCTCTCCAGCGGAATATTCGTGCCATTTGATGAAAGATAATCGAGAGCTACATAGACCGCTTCGTTTGGCAATTCACGTTGTCCGGTTTGCTCCAGAATGTAGGCCAGGAGATCATCGGAAATAAATATCAGGTCCCTGCCCTGGCGTTTCAGATTTTTCAGATAGCCCTCGAAAAGATATGCCAGGAAAACCGGGTCAGTGAGATTGCGCTTCAATAACCGGTCGTACATAAGTGCAAATTTTGAACGTCCCAGGGAATAGACCAGTTCATCGGACAGCCCCAGTTCCATCCAGCGTTCATCGCGGCTGTAGGCCGGGTCCGGAAGAACCGCCCTGAGCTTATCCAGACGATCTTTGGTGATTGCCACCGGCGAGGAATCGGTGTCGGGATACATACGGTCCGGGCCGGGAAGTATCCGTTCGAAATCCGTAATGCCCTCGCCAATATGCTGACGGGTTTCATTGGGCACGCCCTCGGTCGCCTCCACAGCACGGATCTTCACTTCCGACAGCGCCATGTTGACATCAGCTTCAGTGCCCCAGGTTATAATAATCGCATCGGTATGACGCATATGGAAGACCTTTTTAATCTCGTCGCAGATTTCATCCGGCAGTTCGGCACAACTGATATCGTCGGAATGGATGATGTTCGGATATTTATCGATGCAGGCGATTACCTTAATTCGTCCGGAGATCTCATCGGCAAAGGTCTTATTCGGCTGGGTCTTGTAATTGAGTATGCCCGCAAAGCGTTCCAGCATGATACCGCCAACCTTGCCGCCATTGTTTATGACCTCGGATATCACCGGATGCGCTATCTTCTTGAAAATCTCGGTCAGGTCCTTCTTCTCGCTGTGAATTGTACTGGGGGATATTCCGCGTTTGCGCAGTTCTGATTTTATCTCCAGAAGCGATTTTTGCCTTAAACCCTCGACCTCGGTCAGGCGCTTGATATATCCGGTTTTATCAATGCCCTTGAGCTCCACCCGAGTGCCGCCGTCGATGGAAACATTGACATCCTGACGGGTTACTCCAATCCCGCGCCGTACCCGTCCCGATGAGCGCAGCACGCGTCCGATAACCTCATCGACTTCCATCGCCTCGGTCGGAGTTTGCATATCCGGATAGGTCACAATCTCGACCAAAGGAGTTGAAAGACGATCTGTCCTGAACCTGATCTGATGTCCAATATCGTGCACCTCGCGGCAGGCATCCTCCTCAAGAGCGACTTGAATAATCCTGATTTTGCGGTCCTTGTATGGTATCCACCCTTCCACACCGACAATGGCGGTGCGCTGGAAGCCTGTGGGGATCGAGCCATCCAGATACTGCTTTCTGGTAATATGAAGTTCATCCACAATATGGCAGTTGAAGAGCATGGAAATCTGGAGGGCGATATCGAGAGCCTCCTGGTTGATCGGAAAAGGCGGGGTATCATCCATCTCATAGGTGCAGACATTATCCCGGAAGAGCTCGTAAACCACCTCTTTTTTGGTCTTGAATTCCATCAAGGCGGTGCCGTCATACTCTCCCAGTTCGGAAAGTGTGGGGCGCATATGTCTTACGATTAAACCGTCGGGAGGACCGTCAACATAACCGACCGGGCAGCGGCAGAACAGCTTTTTGGCGGTATCGAGCTGTTGATGAACCTCCAGCCCACACTTGAAGCCAAGCTCTTTGAATCTGCTGTCGTCTAAATTATCCCAGTTCATAACTTGTGAAATATATCACTTTAATCTCTCAATATACCAAATCTACAGGCCTTGGCAACCGATTTCGTGTTTTTTTTTGATGTTTGACAACACGACCGAAAATGTTATCTTTTGCCCTTATGAAAAGGAAGTTCCGTATAGCGCTGGCCCAGATCAACTCCACGGTGGGAGCGCTGGATCAAAACCTGGATAAAATCATTTCTTACGCCAGAAGGGCCGAGGAGCATGGCTGCGATATAGTGGCCTATCCGGAGCTGGCCCTGACCGGCTATCCCCCTGAGGACCTGCTCCTGAAGAAGGCCTTCAATCTTGATGTTTCCAGGACTCTTAAGAAGCTGATTAAGGAAAAGATAAGGCCGATCATGGTGTTCGGTTATCCTGATTTCGACGGCGGGAAGTATAATTCTGCAGCGGTAATCTATAATAATAAGCTGGTCGCCTCGGTCAATAAATTCATGCTGCCCAATTACGGCGTCTTTGATGAAAAGCGCTATTTCACCCCCGGAAACGGAACATATATATTCGATCTCGGCTTCATGCGTTTCGGTGTAAATATCTGTGAGGATATCTGGGTCACTCCCGGCACCACGGAGATTCTGACCTTGCATGGCGCCAATCTGGTTATCAATATCTCCGCCTCTCCCTACACTATTCGCAAGGAAAAATACCGCGAAACCATGATACAGCGGATAGTAAAGCGATGTCATATGTTTCTGGCCTTCTGCAATATGGTTGGCGGTCAGGATGAACTGGTTTTTGACGGCTATTCGATGATATTCAATCCCGAAGGGGAGATGCTGGCCTCTGCGAAGACATTCGAGGAGGATATGATCTTCGCCGAAATCGACCCTCTGGAGTCCGAGGCCAAACGGTTCACGATTACGGTTCCCCGGCAGATACCTCCGGTGGAAATTAAAAGACTGGGCGATTTCAAAAACCGCAAAAGAACTAAAGCAATCAAATCAGTTATAAATCCCCCACCGTCCCGGGAGGAGGAAATATACAAGGCTCTGATTCTGGGAACAACTGATTATATCCAGAAGAATGGTTTTTCCGAAGTCGTTGTAGGGCTTTCCGGCGGGATAGATTCGGCCGTGACCGCTGTCCTGGCCTACGACTGCGTAGGACCGGAGCGAATGCACTTAGTCTTTATGCCCTCGGAGTATACTCAGGATCAATCGACCAAAGACGCTAAAAAGCTGGCCCAGAATTTGGGAATACCTCTCCAGACATTTCCGATTGACAGCACATTTCAATGCTACAAGGAGATGCTCAAGGGGAGTTTCAAGGGTCTTAAGGAGGATATTACCGAGGAAAACCTTCAGGCGCGAATCCGCGGCAATATCCTGATGGCGCTTTCGAATAAATTCAAATGGCTGGTGCTTACGACCGGAAACAAATCCGAGGTTTCAGTCGGATACTCCACACTGTATGGCGACACTGCCGGCGGTTTTGCAGTCATAAAGGATTTATATAAAACCGAGGTTTTCAAGCTGGCGCGCTACTATAATCGTAAGGAGAAGCGAACGGTGATACCTCGTTCGGTAATAGAGAAGCCGCCCTCGGCAGAACTGCGCCACAACCAGAAAGACACCGACAGCCTTCCTCCCTATGAAGTGCTCGATCCGATTCTGAAACTATACATAGAGCAGGACAGGGGCCAAAAGGAGATCATAGATCGCGGGTATGACGAGGAACTTGTAAACCGTATCATAAGGATGGTTGATCTGGCAGAATACAAACGCCGCCAGTCCCCGCCCGGCGTCAAGATTACCCCCAAGGCCTTTGGCCGCGATCGCAGAATGCCTATCACACAGCGGTATTTCAGATAAATCAATTATCTGCTGCTGAGTGGAAGAAAAATAATGGCGTCTCAATTTTAAATGAAACTATAAGACCAAACCTATGCCTCACACAAAATGAGCTTATTGATAAACCCTGATGGTGTATCGTTGGGTCTGATTCTTTCGCAGACGGAATTGTGACCCAACGCAAATGCTTGCTATATAATAAGGCGCAGGGTCACACCCCCCGATTCCTCCGGGGGCCAAGACCCTGCGCGGAGAAAAGTACCCTCCTCAACACGCCCTGAAACAGTGGGGCACCCGGCATTAACAAAATTTATCTCTTGCCTTCAACAAACCATTGATCTTAATTAAAAGCATCATCAATATCATCAATCACACTGGAGGAGAATATGACGAAATATATTACAGCATTAGCCTTGTTGATGACTCTCTCAGCCGCGGCTGAATCTGAAGACACAAACAGGCCTTCACCATTTTATCCGGTCACTACATATTCAATAGTATGTTATGATTCCGCCACAGGGCAGTTCGGAGCGGCGGTGCAGTCGCACTGGTTCAAGGTTGCCGATGTTATCTGGGCCGAGCCCGAGGTTGGTGTAGTGGCGACCCAATCACTGGCCGATTTCTCTTATGGCCTCCTCGGGCTCGAGATGATGGAAGCAGGCAAGACCGCACAGCAGGCGCTGGAGGGTCTTAAATCCTCCGATCCAAACTCGGATGTGAGACAGGTGGCGATGATTGATAACAAGGGAAACATCGCTACTCATACAGGAGAAAACTGTATTGCCATGGCGGGTCATCGCGTCGGCCCGAACTATTCTGTGCAGGCCAACCTGATGGAGAAGGCTACTGTCTGGGATGCTATGGCGCAGGCATTCGAGAAAACCGAGGGCGAACTGGCGGACCGTATGATGGCTGCATTGGAGGCGGCGCAGGCCGAGGGCGGCGATATCCGCGGTAAGCAGTCGGCGGCCATGCTTGTTGTGACAGGAGAGCCGACAGGAATGCCCTGGACAGATCGGATTGTCGATCTGCGTGTTGACGACTCCCCGGAGCCGCTGCAAGAATTAAAACGCCTTATAAGTATCAACCGCGCTTATGATTACATGAATCTCGGCGATGAGTACTTTGCGAAGGGCGAGATTGAAAAAGCCAAAGAAGCCTACTCCAAATCAGCCAAGCTTGCTCCCGGCAATGCCGAGATTCTTTTCTGGCAGGCCGCAACTATGGTCTCTGCCGGTGAAGAGGATACGGCTATGACGATTTTTAAGAAAGTCTTCGAGATGGATGAGAACTGGCGGATTCTAGTACCTCGCCTGGTCGACTCAGGTCTTCTTCCCGATGATCCGGAATTGATAGAGAGAATTGTGGCACAGTAAGAAAAGACATAAATCAGGGTGACCCAATCTTCAGGGTTTGTTGAAAAAGTCAGCAACACAGAAATAAGAACCGTACACGTCATTCCGAGGGAGTCCCGCCGAAGGCGAGGACGACCGTGGGAATCTCCGCGGTTGCCTCAAGAATAATCGCAGAAATCGCCACGTCCGTCAGGAGCCGGATTCAAAATCGCTTCGCTCCTCGCGATGACGAATTTAGGTGTTTTCAGGTTTATCAACACTCCCTTCAGATTGGGGAGGGTGTTCCGGTTAAAAATCCTAAGCTAAAACATGGACTATTACCCATATCGTAAGTTTTCTTTTCATAGTAAACATAGTAGGATGGCCAGCTAAACCCACATTTCATGTGGGGTACAAATATAAGCAAAATAGAAATAAGAACCGATAAACGTCATTCCGAGGTAGTCCCGCCGAAGGCGAGGACGACCGTGGGAATCTCCGCGGTTGCCTCAAGAATAATGGCGGAGATCGCCTCGTCCGTCAGGAGCCGGATTCAAAATCGCTTCGCTCCTCACGATAACGAATATCGATGCCTTCAGGGTTTATCAACAAGGGCTAAAGCTTGAGGCTCCCTGGCATCTCACCTTATCGAAAAGCGAGCGCAAATCCCCTCCACATATCGCTTGCCCCGGCCGGAAGAAAATATATATTATGCCACAAATCGATTTTCACACAAAAGGAGATAATTAATGCCGGAAAAAGCGATTTCAAGAATATGGGCTGAATGGGTTCATGGACTTAAATTCGAAGATTTAGATGATGAAACCATATATCATGCCAAACGAATCCTTTATGACGCAATGGGATGCGCGCTGGGCGGGCATCGCGCCGAGGACTGCGAAATCTCCCTGGCTGTTATTGAACATATGGGCGGCAATCCCGAAGCAACCCTGATCGCCACCGGTTTCGAGACCAACGCCTACATGGCTTCGCTGGCCAATGCCCTGATGGTGCGGGTAATGGATTTTAATGATATATACTGGAAAGAGGATCCCTCGCATCCCTCGGATATAATCCCCGCCGCCCTTGCAGTCGGCGAACGCCAGGGGAAATCCGGCAAAGATCTTATTCTTGGTGTTGTGATAGGGCATGAGCTGGAGATGCGCCTGTGCGAATTCTTCAAACCGGGAATCCGTGAACGCGGATGGCATCACGCCTCGCTGACTCAGTTGGTATCTCCGCTTGTTGCCGGAAAGATGCTCGATCTCGACCCGGATCAAATGACCAATGCTGTCGGTATCTCCGGATGTCACAATTTCAGCCTGGGTGCTGTGGCGGCCGGCAAGCTCACAATGATGAAAAATACTGTCGATCCCATGGCTACCCAGTCGGGGGTTATGGCCGCGCTGCTGGCACAAAAAGGCTATATCGGTACTGAGTTGATTTTTGAGGGCAAAGAGGGTGTTTGCCAGCAGATGGGAGAGGGTTTCGATTATAACGAGCTTACAGAAGGCTTGGGGGACAGTTTCAAGATTAGAGAGTGCTACTACAAAGCTTTCCCGACCGAATTTCTAACCCAGTCGCCGGTAACAGCGGCGCTCAAGCTGGTCAAGGAAAAGGATATAGACTGGAAGGATGTTACCGGAGTGAAAGTTCACACAATCGCGCGAGCAGTGGATATCCTGGCCGATCCTTCCAAGTATCGTCCTACCTCTAAGGAAACGGCAGATCATTCGATGCCATATTGCGTGGGCGCAGCTATAATGGATCGCATGATAACTCCGCTGCAGTTCAAGCCTGAGAAAATCTCAAATCCGGAACTCCTGGCATTGATCCAGAAGATCGAGGTGGTGGCTGATAAAAAGCTGGAAGAGGAATTTCCGGTTATGCAGCCCTCGGTCGTTGACATAAAAGTCAAATCCGGCGAGGAATTCAGTCAGCGTGTGGATTACGCCAAGGGCGACCCGCGCGAGCCGATGACTGATGATGATCTCAGGGATAAATTCTATGGCCTTACTGCTGAATTTATGAAGGATGACCAACGCAACAAAATCCATGAGATGATATTCAATATGGAAAATGTGCCGACCATCAAGGAATTCATGAAAGCTATGATCGTGAAATAATCATAAATTTCAGATATATTCCGAAAGGGGCGGATTATGAAAAAAGTCGATTTTCCGATTGATAAGCGCAAATGGCATCCCGGCCTTATTCCCGGCTTGATTGTGCTTGTTTCCACCTACAGCAAAGAGAGCATACCCAATATCGCCCCCATTAGCTGGATCCAGATGGTTTCATTCAAACCGCCGGTCTTGATGTTTTCCGGATCGAGAGGCAGCCGGACAGTAAACAATATACTTGAAACCAACTGCTTCTGCGTCAACACCGTTGATTCCAAAATGGTCACGAAGGTTTTTAACTGCATAAAATGGTTCGGCCAGGAGCGCATCAAAAAATGCGGATTCAATCTGAGCGATGCCGAACTTATCAAGGCGCCTCTTGTCGATGAGTCCCGCGCACATCTGAAATGCACCCTTTATGATACAAAAGAAGTAGGACGCGCAGTGATAGTCTTTGGAGAAATAAAAGCGGCCTCAATCTGGGAAGAAATAGCGCTGGCCGATACAATTAGTGCCTACAAAAAGCTGGATCAGGTTTTGTACATGGAAGACGGAATCTATGCCCTCTTTGATCGTTTGCATAGAATTGAATAAATCTTAAAATTATATCTTTCTGCTCGCAAGTCGTTCAAACCGGGAGGTTGAAAATGCTGAAAAACCTTTTATTGGTGCTGTTTATGTTTGTTCTCGCAACCCCGCTTCTCTCCGCCCGAACTTTCGACTTTATGAAGCTCTCTGATGAGGTCAGCTTCTACTTTAACTCCAATGATAATTTCAACACTAAGGGACGCACGCTCCAGATTGTGGCCATAAATCAGGTCAAGATCGGTACCTGGTTTCAGGTGGAGTTTACCGGGGATTTCAACTGGGAGACAACCATCGGGGTCAACTATGATTATTACATAGAAGTGGGAGTTGTAAAAAAAGTCTGGAGAAATCTGAGCTTCAACTACCAGCGCATCCACGGCTCATTTGTGGATGAGCCGATAAATCAGTTTGGAATACGTCTCGCATTATAGAGATCAACATCCCGGCACGATTGTCAACAGCCCCGGCCAGAATGTGATCTCCTTTGAACCGACCTTCTTGTCGAATTTGCGCCAGGTCTCGAATTCCACGCCTATATGTGTGAAAACGTCGCGCCATTTTTTCGAGCACTCCGGTATATCGATCACAACCTCGGTGACACCATGGCTGGTAGCGGCCTTTATCACCTGATGAAATAATCTATAGGCTATTTTCTGTTCTTGATAATCCGGATATAGCAGGAATTTCTCAAAGACCGCAATATTCTTCTCATCCTGCTCACGGGTCAACTGGCAGAACCCGACCACACGGTCAGAGTCAAGCAGTACATAAAACCAGGTACCGTCATGGATCAGCCATTCCTTTAGATCATCCGCGCCGTATTTCTCATTGAAATACTGCGAAACATCGCTGTCGGCCAGAGCATCAGGACACATCTCCCCCCACGCGGTTCTGGCAATCTTCTGAATGTCTTCAATATGTTCTGTTTTTGCCTGTTGAGTCGATAAATCCAAAACTAACCTCCGCTTTTCTCTATTCAAAGTTTGAAATTTCTTTCCGCAAGTTCTGCAATATATTCTCCTATTCTGATTGAGGCTGTCGCTGCCGGAGAGGGGGCATTGAGGACATGAATCATATCCTCGGCTTCCACAATCCGGAAATCATCAACAAGAGTACCGTCCGGTTCAAGAGCCTGGGCTCGAATTCCCGAGCCGCCCTCAATAATATCATCCTCCTTCAAATCCGGCAACAGCTTTTGCAATGCCTTTACGAAAGCCGGCTTGCTCCAGGAACGCAAATATTCTTCCAGGCCAGTCTTCCAATATTTTCTGGCCATTTTCCAGAAACCGGAATAGGCCGCCAGGTTGGCCATTTCCAGAAATGAAAAATCTGTCTTCCTGTAAGCTCTGCGGCTGAGCGCCAGAACAGCATTGGGCCCGGCCTCCACCCTGCCGTCAATCAAACGGGTGAAATGCACTCCCAGAAACGGGAAACGCGGATCGGGCACAGGGTAGATGAGATTTTTGACCAACCCCCGCCTTTCCGGTTTGATTGTGTAATATTCACCCCTGAAAGGTATAATCTGCAGTTGGGGTTTTAGCCCGGCCATACGGGCCACACGATCTGTGTTCAGACCGGCGCAGTTAATAATACAGGATGCATGGAAATCGCCTTTGCGGGTTGAAAGAGTAATGCCGTTCTCGTCGCGAGTAATAGCCGACACCCTGGCATTCAAAATTATATCGGATCCTGCCGCGCGGATTATTTCCGCATATTTCTCGACTACTTTGATATAATCTACAATACCGGTGTCGGGTACATGGATTCCGGCAATCCCTGCCACATGAGGCTCATATTTACGGACACCATCAGCATCGAGCTTTTTGATTTCACTCATGCCATTATCCCTGCCTCTTTCCAGAAGGGTATCGAGATACTTCAATTCCTCTTCATCAACAGCAACAATGACTTTACCACATCTCTCATGAGGTATATTATGTTCTTTGCAGAATTCATATAGAGCCTCGCGTCCCTCAACCGATAATCTGGCCTTGAGCGATCCTGGCTTGTAATAAATACCTGAGTGTATTACGCCCGAATTGTGTCCGCTTTGATGATAGGCCAGGCATTCCTCGGCCTCCAGTACTGCCAGAGAAAGCCCCGGCTTCTTGCAGTGAGCCATGGCGGTGGCAGTGCCTATAATTCCGCCCCCGATAATTACAATATCGTATCTATTGTTATTCTTCATCCGTAGACTTTCCCATATAACATTGTTAATATAACAGTTAAATTGTGCAAAAGTTAATATAAAGTCGTTCTATGGCTTTGTCCGGAATGGCCTGAAAATCACTGCCTGCGAGTTGAAAAAAATATGTTTTTACTGGATTATATGGAAGTTATATTTATAAATTACCGTCATGGAATTAGTCGGCAGAAGACCGGAACGCCGGATTTTGATATATTTTCTCTCCGCCATACTTTGCGGTGCGGTTCTGCTCAGCCTGCCTGTAAGTGCGGCGGAGGAGCCCATCGCTTTTATTGATGCCTTGTTTACCTCGACCTCGGCGGTTTGCGTAACCGGGCTGATTGTCCTGGATACCGGGAAGGATTTTTCGCTTATCGGCCAGATTATCATATTGTTTTTGATCCAGATAGGCGGACTGGGTATTATGACATTCGCCTCGATTCTCCTGGCCCGGCTCATACCCCATCTTTCCTTTCTCGATAATCTGGCCTTGACCAAATCCCTGGGAAGCAGTAAACAAATTCAGGTCAAAATACTGCTCAAAGCCGTAATTCTGACTACAGCAATTTTCGAATTCCTGGGGGCCATATTGATATTTCTGAGGTTTAAATCTCAGTTCCCGCTGGGAGAGGCTATCTTCAATTCAATCTTTCATTCGGTTTCGGCCTTCTGTAATGCGGGATTTTCGACATTCAGTACCAGTCTCGAGGCATACCACAACGACATTTTCATTATTCTGATATTTTCAGTTCTAATTATCTGTGGCGGCCTGGGGTTCCTGGTCCTGGCCGAAATCGGCATGCGAATCAAAACCGGCGCATATAAGCTCTCCCTGCATTCGAAACTGTCGCTCTCGGCGACCGCTTTTCTCTTGCTTCTGGGCACGCTTGCGATCCTCTTTTTTGAAAGCGGGCATGCCTTCGAACAAACCGGAACGGCGCAGTCTGTCGCCAATGCTTTTTTCCAGTCCGTGACTGCCCGGACCGCGGGCTTCAATACTATTCCGCAGCCCGGCTTATCTGAAATCAGCCTGTTGTTGACAATGATATTGATGTTTATCGGTGGTTGTCCCGGTTCAACGGCGGGGGGCATCAAAACGACAACCTTTGCCGCCCTGGGCCTTCTGGCATATAACCGTCTTAAAGGAAGAACGCATGTCAGGGCATACAACCGCTCGATCTCCAATGATTCTGTAAATAGTGCCATTACCGTTACGTTGACAGCCATAACCCTGGTGGTAATCATGCTGGTTGCGCTGATGACCCTGCAGGAAGAACCCGATATGCACGGTCTGGCTCACGGCTGGTTCATAAGCAACGCTTTCGAGGTAATATCGGCCTTCGGTACTGTGGGTCTCTCGCTCGGTACAACCAATCAACTCGAAACCGGCGGGAAGATCATCATAACTATACTGATGTTCCTGGGCAGGGTTGGACTTTTGACACTGGTATTTTCGCTGGCCGGACCTTCCAGGCATAGAGAGGCTGTTTATCTTGAGGAACAGATAATGATAGGATGAGGTAATTATGAAAAATTTTATCGTAATCGGTCTGGGGAACTTCGGCTCTACAGTTGTGCGCGAGCTGTCCAAGCTCAAACGCAAAGTGGCCGCGATCGACATCGATAAGGCCAAAGTTCAGGCGGTCCGCGAGCTGGCCCATCTGGCCATAATTGCGGATGCCACCCATAAGGAATTCACTGAAAACCTGAATGTCGATAATTATGACTGTGCAATCATCTCCACCGGAAAGGACTCGCTCGCGGCTATTCTGATCACTTTGCACCTGAAGGAGCTGGGGGTCAAAAAGATAATTGCCAAGGCTAATTCAGCAGATCATGCCAAAGTGTTAACCCGGGTCGGCGCCGACGAAGCCATGATTCCCGAGGAGAATATGGCCATCCGGATTGCCCATTCACTGGCCAGATCGAATCTGGTCGATTTTCTTCCTCTTTCCGCGGGCCATTACGTGGCCGAGATTGCGGCACCCGAGAAATTCGTTGGCAAAACGCTGGCCGAACTGGACCTCAGCAGGAAATACCAGGTGCAGGTGATCGCCAGCAAGGGCGCCAAATCCGGGGAGTTCCAATTTGCTCCCGGCGGCGGATATCGGGTCAAGGAAAAGGATCTGTTGGTGGTGCTCGGTAAAGAGGAAAATATCGAAAAGATCAGGGAATAGAATCAAATCTACAATCCCAGCATTTTTATCTCGTACTCAAATTTTGACGGTTTGAGCCGAATCAGCCAGCCCTCGCCATAGGGATCCTGGAGCGAAAGCTCGGGATTTTTCAGCACTTTTTCATTCACCTCCACTACTGTGCCGGATAAGGGAGCCACCAGTGAATGTGATTGCAGGTCAGCAGAGATGATTTGCAGGAAAACCCCTCCCTGACGAAGCTCATCCCCCTCGTCAGGCAAATGGATCGATTCAATTTTACCGACTGTGTGCAGAAAGGTCCGTTTTACCCCCAGAAGCACTGTCTCATCCTGCCGCATCATTAGCCAGGAGTGATCGTCAATATTCTTAAACATCTTGCTTTCTCTTATGTCGACTTCCGTTACTTCCCCCCCGGGACTTTCGGAGTTAACTTGCGCCTTTTCCGCCGCCCGGACAAGATCGGCGGCGCGCGTGAGAACCCCCAGAAGCTCCTTTTTGGTGAAGGGCTTGGCAATGTAGTCAAAGGCTCCCAGCTGGGTCGATTGCAGGGCGGTGTTGATGGTGGCATAGCCGGTTATGACTATCACAGGAATATGGGGATTGTCGCGTTTAACCATGCTCATGAATTCCAACCCATCGATATCGGGCATCATCAAATCGGTCAGAATAATATGCATTTCGTTATCCAGCATTATTTCGCTTGCCTGCCGAACCGAAAGCGCGCTAAAGACTTCGTATTTATCCTCTTTTTTTAGATGTTTGCGGACACTGTCCAAAACAATCTGTTCATCATCTACAACCAGAACATTCAATTTGTCTTCCATATCAAAAACTCCCTGATTGATTACTAATCAGAAATTCTATCAGGTTCCATGATAAGCCGGGAGAACAATATTGAATATCGCTCCGCCCTCATCGGCCATGTCGACTTCGATGGTCCCGCGATGACGCTCGACGA
>DSEQ01000001.1 GCA_011056555.1 Candidatus Zixiibacteriota bacterium
CAGCCCCGCAGCCAGGCCGATTGAATCGCCGGTGAAAGTCTGCTTGCTGTTCTCGATAGAGAAATGTGCATTGTAAAATCGTTTGCTTGCTTCCTTGTGACCATACCTGCCAATTACTTTTCGCACAGCTTTCAGTGAGTTATAAACAGAACCGACAAATGGATCATCCGGCGACTTGGTCTGGTTGTCAAAGGAAACCTTGTCATCGGGAGAAGCTTTCGATGCCAATTCCAGCGAGGCTTTCAGCGTTCGCATGCGCCCGCGCACGCCCCTGCCGGAATCACCTTTTTCAACAAATAAGCAGAGCGCATAATCATAATCCAGGCTTGTCGATTTAGCCTTCCATTCGTCCCTCATCTGAATCAGAATCTCATGCATCCCGGAATCGTGTGTTTCGTAGTACTTGCAAACCGCATCAAAATATTCATATTCGCTTGAACCGGGGGTGTCGTCAATTTCAAAGCTCATATCGACTTCCCGATTCATGATGCCCTGACATGCTTCAAGGCCTGATTTAACTTCCCCGACATAAAAATAGAGCATCGCCAGCCTTTTAAGGGCCAGCTTGTTCAATTCATCCAGGCCCAGTTTTGAATCAATCTTTGTTAATCGGATCAAAATAGAGACAATATTGCGGATCTCCGAAATCTCCAGGTCCAGCAGTGAAGCGGCATCCAGATAATGTTTCAGGAGGGAAGCATATTCCTGCAGGTAGCCATGGTAAGACTTGCTCTGCAGGTCATTCTGGAGATCGGGCCAACAATTAGTCAAAACCAGCAGTTTTGAATCCATGCCGGGCGCCCGCTTGAGCCTGCCCTTCATCTCCTCAAAGATCCGAGCGAATTGCAGTGGGGAGTAATGCATTTACTTAAAAAGCCTTATGTCTATTCCTGCTTTTTTATCAGCAAGATCGAAAACCACATCGCCTGTTTCAGATATTGACTTTATAAGTCTCAAATTTTCCTGGGAAATAAGAACCTTGAGTCCTCCGAAATCCGATTCTCCTTCCAGCTGCATTATCGTGACGCTGATCTGTTTGCCCTCGGTTTTGCCTTCGAACCTGATCCTGATTTTATCTCCATGGTCTGTTTCAAGTTCCATCTCTTTGGAATACTCTGTTTTGTCGGGATCATATTCAAGTGGCTCCAGATGAAATACAGCATCGGGCATTTTGATCTGCCAGGAGAATTGCTCATATTGGCTGTTTTTTAAATCCGCCAAAGAAGCGATTCCGTTTGTATCTGTGATTAAGTCATGTTCAATTTCGGGGATTCTGATCATAACGTTAGCTACCTGAAATGGCTCATCGCCTATCAGCTCCAGATAATCGCGTTTCTCCCGGTTATTCCGCATGACCTTCAATACCAGCTCGGGATCATCGGAATAAAATGTGACCAGATTAACGATCTCCGGCAGCTCACCCTCTGGCCCGTCAGCCGCAAGGTAGGCTATCTCCTCGTCACAGGCAGATTCAATAGGCTTTAAAGGTATAATCGTGCCTTCCAATGCCTGGTTAGCCAGCAACTCGGCCTGCCGATAGGCGCGAAGAGGTATTTCGGGATCTTCTTCGTACAGCAACTCAAGATATTCCCTGAATTCTTCGGCAATCTCGCTGCAGAACTCGCATAGTTTCAAATGTTCTGCTATTTCCGCTCTTTTTTTATCGTCATCAAGCCTTCCGGCCAGATACATTTCTATCTCAAAGCGGGAAGGGTGCACAAATCACCGCCTTTCTCCACACATATATCAATAGTCCCCAATTCCATTGATTGTAGAATCATTTCTTAATAAATTTGTGAAATAATCCCTGGCAGAATTAATCATTGTCTCGAATGGATATTTATGATTTTTCAGATAAAAATCCTGTTTATTGCCCGGGAAAAGCGCAAAATAGTAGCGGGGATATTTATCAGGAGAACCATCACAGCCAAAGTCCCGGAGATATAATTCAATCGCCTTCAAAAATAATTGGGATTCCTCTTTGGTTATTCTCTTTTTTTCCACAAATCCCCTACTGGCATTTTCACTAACCCAATCAAGAGTCTTTGGAATCGCCCTCTCCACAGCCTGCCTGATCAATGCTAACTCGATCGAGGATAGATTGTTGCGCTCGACAAAATTAATTTCCATATGCTTGCTGCTTATTTCAATTGCTGCCTGGAAAAGTTCATGGCGGAAAATGCCGTTTTGATATTCTCCCCATTTATCTATCGCTTCAAATATCTTTCGGCACCATTTGACATAGCTGATATTTTCGTGGTAAGCGTTTTCTACAATCTGCAAAAGTTTCTCGTAGGGTATAACCGGCTTGTCCTCCCGAAGATTCTGGGTAGCTTCAAGCGTGAAGAATTCTCTACCACCAATATTGCTCTCGTGATAACCTGAGCCTTTCAATATATCCTTGAAACGCCTTTTGATTTTCCTGGTCTGGGGATTTTCGTAACCACGGATTTTATATAACTCCTGATTGGCAAAACCTCTAATCAGCACTGTAAATCGATGGTAGACCAAAAAACCGTCTAGCTTCTTATCAGGATTAATGCCATGTTTCGCAAAGTAATCGAATACTATATTGTATGGCCCACTGGCGCTGCTGAGCAACACACCGAGTACGTCTATTGTCACATCATCCAGATTCTTCTCAGGGTCGGATCCTATTTGGGGAAGCGCGGCCCCACGGCGCTGAAGAGAGCAGAGATGTTTTCTCGTGTGGTTAAAGCAGAGTTTATAGAATTGCATGAAATGCTTGTGCGGGCCTCTCAAGAAGTCCATGATCATTCCGGAATCACGGTCAATCCTGTCTTGATACTTGTTCCCCATCAGGTATGATCCCCAATTATGTGCCCTGACATGAAGCCCGCCGCGTCAAATTAAACTTATATGGTCGTCATAAATATACTAAAATCAGAATGAGTGTCAATAGTTGACATTAAGAGATCTTAATGGTGCGGATAGAATCCTATACTCGTGCGCGGCACATTCAATTTCCTCAAGGCTGGAGGTTATGCCATGTCAGATAAGGAAAAAGTCGAGGCTGCCAGGCGCAATTATGGGTTTCTTGAGGCAAGAAGACCGGTTGGGAATGTCGGTTATCTTAAGTTCAACTACTTCACACACCTGTCTATTGGCGGCCCGACCGCTGCGGCCGCCACGCAGTTTCTGGCCAACACTAATGCTATTATAAACGACCTTCGCGGTGATAGGGGAGGCGAGGTGTAAAAAGATGGTTAGAAGTCTATTCTCCGAATTTAAGCCGGATTATGTCCTGCATCATCCGCATACCACCGTCAAGACAAGGATCTGGATTGCTGCCTGGAAGACTCTAGAAATGGAAGCTAGTACAGATATTAAATGGGCCAGTGCAGGGAAGTTCTGCGAAGCGCATCGTGACAAGAGCGATTATGATAATATGATTGGCGTGATGCAGGCGAGCAAAAGTAAGAACATAAGCTCTATGGATTTGATATGTTCCAAATTAGGCACATATTTTCCGATTAAGTCTGACCTATTGCGTCTTAATAATCAATATTACATACAGAATCGAATCTAGAATACCCGTGAAAGACTTCGAGCACAGTCAATTCCAAACAGCTTCTATATAAATTCTCGGAGGGATGGGAACCCGAATTGTTGTGAACCCCCTGCTTTGTAGGGGCATGCCAGGAACCGCGCACGCTATAGTACATGAACTTCACACCTGTGATTTGGGGGCTGGTCTTTATGATCTCTCACACTTTTGTGATGGGATTCTCCACTGGAGAAGGTCATTCCATTCCCCGCTGTCTCGGATCGAGAAGGATGAATGGTCCACTTTTCAATCCTATGGTTTGGGATGGGTTGTCCAAAATCATGCTGCACGTGTTGGGCAGGATGCAGTTTTCTGAGATTGTCTAGAAGTGAAGAATACCCATCAATCGGAAAGAATTGCCACAGAAGCTGTATTTTTGGCCCCCGCAGAGCCAAAATCAGTCGAGATCATGGTGAAAACAAAGAAAGAGAATGAACGAACAAGCCTTTATCAAATATTCACTTAGCTTGAAGCTCTATTTCTATTACAGGGCATATCTCTGCAACTTTATCGAAAAGCGGGCCCCCGCTACCAAATTTAAGCCTCTGAGGTTGAAGAACTTCGGAGGTTTCACTTTTTGCGGAATTACCCTCGAATACCGGATTTTCTAACAGTTTTCTGTCAACATAGTAAATTCTTCCTGTGGTAACAAATTCCATGAAAAGTAAACCGTGTTGATTTTTAGGGAGTTCACTTTTTCCATATCCGCGAGAACCAGCCCTGTAAATCATCCAGCCAGTCATATATGATCGGAATCACAATCATGGTCAGCAGGGTAGAGGCTGTCATGCCTCCGATGACAGCTATGGCAAGCGGCGAGAACCTCTCTGCTCCAAGCGCCCATTCCATGGCAAGTGGAATCATACCCACGATGGTCGAAAACGAAGTCATCATAATCGGCCTGAAGCGGGTCTCGACCGATTCGATTATAGCTTCCCGGCGGCCAACGCCATCAATACGTCGTTGACGGATTAAATCAATTAAGATAATCGAGTTGTTCACCAGGATGCCGATCAGAAGAATCAGTCCAACCATCACCGGCATCGAGACTGCTTTACCAGCTACCCACAAGGCAATGCCCACGCCAATTAAACTGAGGGGGATGCTCATCAGGACTGTAACGGGGTGCAGAAATGATCGGAACTGTGCCACCAATAATAGATACACGGTGACAAATGCAATAACCAGCGCAAAAACCAGCTCGCTTCTGGATTCTGCCATGTCTTTGTCCTCTCCCAGTAATTCCGCCGTATAACCCTGCGGAATTGTCAACTCATTAACAGCTTTGCTGACATCAGCAGCCACAAAATTCAGCGGTCGCCCCTGGTGAAGTGCGAGAATATCAAGAGTTGGTTGTAAATTCTCTCTGGTCACAAGGCCCTGGACAGTCGCCTCCCGGCCATTAATAATCGCACTTACCGGAATTGAAGTTTCCCCGGCCGGCGATATCGCTCTGACCGCATACGCATCCGGTTCCGTCGCGCGGTAGCGCCGGTCATATCTGACCCTGATCGGAGTCTGCTCACCGTCCTGACCCTCAAAAGTTCCCGCCATAACACCGTCCAAAGAGTAGGTCAGATCCCGCGAAAGACCCAGCGGTGTCATCGCCAGATCAAGCGCACGCTCTCTGTTGACATTTAAATAGACGGCACGCTGGTCGCGACGCCAACTCCTGTATGGATTGACCACCGAGGGAACTATGCTAATGGCATTCAATACCTGGTCCCCCAGTTGATCAAGAACCAGGGGATCGTCCCCCCGAATACTAACCACGATTGAGGAAGCCGTGGTTGACCTTGCTGTGCTTCCGGATTCGCGCACTACAAGATTTTCAATACCAGGAATTTTTTTTATCTTTTCTCTAATACGGTCTTGAATTTCCCAAATTGTTTCATTGCGGTCAGTACGGGGGGAAAGTGTTATCGATATATAACCCTGTGTCGGACCCTGGACACCGCCTCCCCCAAAGGAATGCATTCCAGGCTCAAAACCAATCTGGGTTGAAACCAGAAGTACTCCGGGCTCCTCAAGAATTATTTCTTCAACCTCTTTAACAATTGTCTCTGTATGATCCAGTGAGGTTCCGGAGGTTGTCTCGACGGTCACGAAGCTCGTCCCGCTGTCCATCTTGGGCAGCAACTCAGTTCCCTGATTCCTCAGAAGCAAAAGACCGGCAAAGAGCAATATGACAGCCGAGACAAAGACAGCCCAGCGATGTGAGAGGGAATATGTTAATAGAAACAGGTAAGCCATTCGGACCCGATCCATAAGCCAGTTCCACGGTCCGGATATCTTGCGGGACAGCCTCTCAAAACGTCCGCCCTCGCCCGCGGTAAAGGTGGTCAGAATTGGAACCATAACCAGAGCGACCAACAGCGATGACAAGAAAGCAATTATTAAAGTCGCAGCCAGAGGACCAAAAGTCTTTCCGACAAATCCGTACAAGAAAAGCAAAGGAATCAGAACTGTCAGCGTCGTCGCATTACCGGCGATAATAGCAAACTGGATTTCCGAAGCTCCGACCCGAGCCGCTTCTTCGGGAGTGAGATCCTCCAGCTGATATCTCCTTGCAATATTTTCCAGAACTACAACAGAGGCATCGATAACCATGCCAACAGCCAGGATAATCGCTGTCAGCGTAACCAGGTCGATTTGAATCCCGAAAAATTTCATGCCTGCAAAAGTAAGCAGGAAAGACATGGGCATTGATATCGCAACCACCACAGCCCTGCGCAGACTTCCCAGAAAAAGAAATATGATTACAGCCGCGAGCAACAGCGCTTGCGCGACACTTCCAAACATGTTGCTTACAACCTGTCGCGTAAACGAGGCCGATTCTTCAGCTTCAATGAACTCGAGTTGCGGATATCGGTGATCCAGTTCATCGAACTTCTCCTGAGCATTCGAAACTACATCGACGGTATTCGCATCATCCTGCTTGAATATCTGGACAGCAATAGCAGCCTGGCCGTTAACATGGTACTTGGACAGGTCCTCCGCGCTGCCATAACGAATCGCAGCCACATCACGCAACAGAAGTCGGCTTCCATCATGAAGCGGGATGGGAATATTTTCAATATCCTGGATTGTCTTGCTCTCTTCGTCAATGCGAAACGAATACTGGCTCTCTTCGGAGTTGATTTTTCCTGCGGGAACACTGATGTTGTGGGATTTTATGGCATTGGCAACAGCCGCGATGGGCAGGCTGTATGCCTCCAGCCGGTTGCGATCAAGCAGCACCGATAGTTCAGGTTCATGACCCCCGAAAACATCCACCAGCGCAACCCCCTCCACACGCTGCAGTTCAGGAGCAAGTTTCTCCTCGGCTAACCTGCGCACATCAGTAAGATTTTCACCTGTAATGCCAACAGTCAAAACCGGCCTGTCGCTTGTAGAGAACTTTAAGACCTGTGGCTCCTGTATACCGGCTGGCAATTGTTCCCGGATTCGAGATATCGCGTTTTGCGCATCCAATGCTGCCATATCGACGTCAACATCGTACCGGAATTCAACCGTCACAAGTGATAATCCATCCTGCGACGAAGAGGATACCTTATAGACTCCTTCCAAGGCAGCGCATTCCTCCTCGATCGGATCAGAGACCATGTCAGCAACATCTTCAGCCGCGGCTCCGGGGTATGGTGTCAATATGTTCACCAGCGGCGGAGCCGTTTCGGGGAAGAGCTGGATCGGAAGCGAGAAATACGACAAAACACCGAAGAATATCGCGGCAATCGCCAACGCGTATACGGTATGTTTATTTTTCAGAGCAAATTCTGATAATGTCATGGTTACTATCTCTCCACATAAACCGGGTATACAGGATCGCCATCAGAGAGGCCGGCAATGTTCGAAATTGCCACCGGATCAGAGCCATTCCAATCGAACTGCACGGCAACATATTCAGATTGCTGAATTCCCACCGATACGGGAGTTCTGACCGCACGATTATCAATTATCAGATAGATGGCTGGATCGGTGCCTGTGTTTAACAGTGCAGTTACCGGAACGGAAAGGACCTGTTCCGAACTCTTCACTATAAAGTCAACCACAACAGCCTCGCCGACGCGGTATTGCTCACCGAATGACGGCGCCAATGAAACTGTAACTGTAAACGTACGGCTCTTCTTGCTCGTCATCGATGCGACCTGTGCCACCCGGGTCCTGTGTTGCGCGCCTTCGCTGTCGTGAACAACGGCGACCGTACCGGGCTTGATGCTCGGGCCAATGTCCTCCTGAACAACCTCGGCTTGAATTTCAAGCTCGTCACTGCCGATTTGAAGAAGCGGCTGTCCGGGCATCACGGTCTGGCCGGGATCCACAAAGTGCTTGAGCATATAGCCGTCAAATGATGCCAGTTCAGTAGCCTTCGCCAGCTGTGATTCGGCTTCCTGTAAGGCGGCTTTGGAGCTTGCGAAAGCCCTCTTTGATGCATCTACCTGTTCACGTGAAATCGCCCCTTTGGCCTCCAGTCTCTTATCCTCTGCCAATCTTTCGTCCCAGTATTCGAATTCCGCCTCCAGTCTCGCCACAACCGCTTCAAGTTCCGGAGTAGATAATGCAACCAAAGTGTCGCCTGTATGAATTGCCTTACCTTCAGCTATCGGGAGAGAGCCCACGGTTCCCTGCACCCGCGCGATAACAGTGTACTCCTGTCTGGCCCGGACGATACCGGTATAGGTTACATGATCCGTCATATCCCTTACCTGCGGACTGGTTACCCTCACAGCCACCGGAGCATCCGCTTTCGGGCTTTCGCTTTCCCCCGAACAGCCTGTCAAGAACGCCAGTGAAAACATCATAAGCACTATGGCTGCGTGCCTGAGCGGCGTTATTGAGACTCCTATTATTAAAGTTGCTAAACCTTTCATTGAACTCCTCCTGTCAAACTTATCACCTTGCTCTGAGTAAGAGTCCCGGCGGCAGCCTCGTAACGCAGGAGCGCCAGACGCGCCTCATATTGCTGAGCGTTTTTTTCTATCTGCAACTGGAGGAGTTCTGTCTCCTGGACATGCAAATCGCGCAGCGGTATTCGCCCGGCCTCATACAGGTCAAGATGAGCCTGCACAGAAATCAGCTTTTCCTTTACAGCCGTAGATAAATAATCACGCCTGTTTGCTGCCGATATGTAATCGTTATATGCTGCTTGAAGAATTGATTGCTGTTCCAATTTTGCGCTTCTGAGAGCATTTTCAGAGGCGCGCCTGAGTGAGGCAGCCTCTTCGATATTTGAGATTCTTGATCCCCCTGTAAAGAGCGGCAAAGAGACTTTTATGCCAACGGTCCATTCACCCACCGGATCCCAGTCGGAACCGGTACGGTAGGAATAGACTCCAAAACCGGAAATCTCAGGCCACAATTCTCGAGATGCTAAGGACTGGTAAGCCCCGGCTTTTTTAAGACGAGCCTCAGAAACACGTACACTGGGCCCGCTCTGCCCATCAGCCTCGAAATCTGTCAGCGGATAAGATTGAATAAGTGCCTCAAGGTCCATTCCGTTTTCAGAGATTGCCGGTGTCACCTCGTCATCCGTGCCCATAAGAGCTGAAAGCCGTATTCCAAGCTGATGCCGCGATCGTGCAATTGCGCTTGAGTCCGATTTCAGTGAAGCTATGAGGGAGGATACCAGAGCAAGATCACCTTTGGACGCTCGACCTTCCTTCTCCAGACTTTGCAGGTCGTGCAATTGCCGATACAGGGAAGTCAGTCGTTTGTTGATGAGCGCCGACTGATCTTCAGCCCGGCGGGCATATAAGAATATCTCAGCAACCTGCTGCAATATCTCATTCCGAACAAGATCATCTGTTGCCCGGCTTTCATCGACATCGGCAGAGGCAGCTTTACGCCTGGTTAAGCGGCGGCCTCCATCAAAAATAGGTATGGACAATTGGAGGTTGGCCTCATAAATCTCATCATCAAGCGGCGGGAAAACACCCTGCTCATGGATTGGAGTAACAATATTGGGTTCCTCATATCGGGTGTATCCGGCCGTAGCGTAAAGCTGCGGCAGCAGCGATCCTGTTGCCTGACGAACCGTGGCCTCAGAGGCATCCAGCTTAGCATCTGTCATTAGAAGTTGAGGATTAAACGCCAAAGAGGAATCGATCGCCTCCGAGACAGTTACTGCTCGCTGACCTGAAGCTGGCGCCAGTGATGCCAACAGCACAGCTGCCATAATCAGATATGTAAATATATAATGATGTTTCATTCTCTTCTCTCCGGATGGTTATTTCCATCAAGCATGCTTTTAACGATGAAAGGGAGCATCGATCCGGCCAAATCTTTGTGGGCCTGAGTGCTTATTCCAAGCCGGCGCTGTATTGCTATGGCTGTGGCCATGCCGAAAAACAGGGTGGCGAACTCCTGTGCTGATGGTCCTCCGTCGGCACCGATGACCTCGGCAACCAGGCCCTCGAGAACCTCCTGATATGACTGGATAATGCCTCTGATCTGCTGAACCAATACCTCAACATTTCCGGAGGCCACCTCAGCCATGAAGACAAGAGGAAGCCCGTTGCTTTCATGCACAAATTGTAAATGAACGGCCACGATCTTCTCCAGTTTGACTTCGGGCGGGAGATCTGATTCCAGCAGTTGTTTGATCGGACCCATTAAAGCGGCCTTGATTTTCTCAGTGATCGCCGTGAGCAATGCTGTCTTATCAGGGAAATAGCGATAGGCGGTAGCTTCATTGATACCGACGATATCAGCAACCTTCCTCATCGTCAGGGCCTTAATTCCTCCCTGGCGGATCAGTGACATTGCCTCGTTTATAATCTGATCCTGTCGTTTCTTTCCTTTCTTTCCAATAGCCATAAATTCACCACGTATGCAAAGAGCCCAGCAAGTACTTGCTTATATTATCGGAATTGAGCGAGAGATTGTCAAGGGATTTTTTCAAAAATATCGTCTATGACTCTAACTCATTATATTATAATAGATAACAGGGGAAGGGTGCAATTGTGAGCGAAGGTGCGTGGTGAAGAATTTGATCCTGAATTCAACCGGTTCTGACTTTGTAAGGGAATCGCCAGAAACTGAATTCGCCATAAGCGGTTGCTATTATTGCAGTTTAGCCCCTGGCGCCGGCTATTGGGTGCAGAGTTTAAAACGGTGGTGATCCGAAGGTCGCCGGTTCAGATGCAGTTCCTTAACAAAGATAAGTTTATGAAGTGCACCGATATCGGGGATATTTTTCGGGATTACGCTCGAAAACATGACGATCTTTTGCCCGATTCCCGGAGATCCGGGCAATAACAAAATGCCCGATTCTCATGTCTGAACACAAGCATCAGGCACCTGTCTCATTATTGGGAAGGATGGATAAGTTATGAAATATGCCGGATCAACTTCCGGGATTTCAAAAGTTCCTGTGGGTCTGCTTTTTCAGCCTCGAATTTCTCCTGGCGAAGTAAAGCAATCCCAGGATGACCGCCACGACGATCAGAATTATGGTTGTTGACATGGGAATCTCCTTACAATTGGTTTTCTTATACCACAGTTGAAAGTGTTTTATACATAATAATCAGCGCAGGCCCGACCAGAATGACCAGCAGTTCGGGAAATATTAGAAGGACCAGCGGGAATACCAGCTTCACCGAGGTCTTGTTGGCTCTTTCCTCGGCATTCTGCCTGCGTTTGAACCTCATTGAATCCGCTAAGACTCTCAATGATTCGGCGATGCTTGTTCCCAGCTTCTCGGCCTGGATCAGGGTGATTGCCAACGACCTGATTTCCTCCACCCCGGTCCTGTCGGCCAGATTCCTGAAGGCATCCTGTTTGGAACCGCCGATCAGGAATTCCTGGGTTAGAAGGTGCAGCTCCTCGTACAGGGGGTTTCTGCTGCCGCGATTTTCATTCACTATTCTATGAATGGCCGCGGTGAAACTCAGGCCGGCCTCAGCACAGACAACCATCAGATCCAGGACATTGGGAACCGCTCTTCTGATTTCTTCTCTGCGCTTAACAATTTTGTGCATGACCCAGATTTTGGGGATAACGGCTCCCACAACAACACCCACGAATATAATTGCGGTCATTTCCGCCGAATTGAGGTGCAGGTAGAAACCGAGCATCGCTGCTGATACAGTAAAAAACAAGGTGGTCAGCAGCCTGCTGCCGTAATAATTCGATACACTCTGGGGCTTTCTGTATCCAGCCTTGGCCAGCCATAATTTGATATAAGATGACTGCTGATTGTTCTCCCCCCAGAGAGAGAGACCTTTCTTGCGTGCGGCATTTGACTTCTTCTTCAGGTACTCCGCGTTATTCTGCAACTCTCCCAACCTGCGCCTGAGAGGATTTTTGGCCCTGGAGTACATGTAGAGTAATGTAAATGCCAGCAAAAAGCCGGATACGAAAACGAAGGAAATAATTAAATATATATCCATTACATCCACCTATAGCCTGATGTTGACTATTTTTCTTATGACAAAGATTCCAATTATCTGCATGATTACCGCAGCAATAAGAAGATAATTACCTATCTTCTCTTCAATAAGCACCATCACGTAATCAGGGTTTAGCAGATAAATAGCTGCGGCCATTATTATGGGCAGAAGGATCAGGATCATACCGGAGAACCTGCCATGCACGGTCTTTGTTTTCACTTCTCTTTTCAGTCTCAGCCTGTCCCTGATTGTCCTGGCTGTTTTGCCCAGAACCTCGGCCAGGTTGCCGCCGGTTTTCTTATGAATAATCAGCGCAGTCAAGAATATTTCCAGGTCATCGCTGGGGACCCTGGTCTTGAGGTTATTCAGGGCCTCGGGCAGCTCGATGCCGAGGTTTTGTTCCTCGTAGGTTATTGCCATTTCGAGTCCCAGAGGATCGGGTATTTCCTGCACCACCATTTTCAATGCCGAATCGAAAGAGAATCCCGCCTTGAGGGCATTGACGATCATATCCAGAGCCTCTGGAAGCAGGTTTTCAAATTCTTCCAGCCTCTTCCGCTTTTTCAGAAGGAGATAAAGGTATGGTATTGCTACTCCGGCTGTTCCCAATGCCAGCGCTATCGCCATATCGCTGAGCACATGATATCCGAATAACAGCAGCAGAGCTCCCAGGGAGAGCATGCTTAAAACCAGTGTGCCCAGGTTTACCGAAACTCCCGATTGAGTGATCAGGAGCTGCAGATTCCTGGAGAACCTGAATTTCATTAAGAAACTGTTCAGCAATGGTATCTTGCTGAGCTTGTTATCTTTTATAAGCGAGTGCAGGAAATCATCCTGACTTTCGCCCCCGGCAGCAATTCCATTCATTCTCATCTTCAAGCGCCTGCTTTCGCTGCTCATTCGCTTGCGCAGGACCAGAAAGAGGCCGAATGTTACGAAGAATACCGCCGTAAAAACCAGAATTGCTATCTTGATTAACATGGATAGTGCTCCTACAAATTAAATACATCCGTCTGAAGTTTAACTCCCGACGAAAGGATACGGTCCAGCGAGCGCGGACGGATCCCTGTCGCTCTGTATTGACCGATTACTTCCCCCTCCTCGCCAACTCCGGTTCTATCAAACTTGAAAATTTCCTGCATCGTGATCGTGTCATGCTCCATTCCGACTATCTCGGAAATGCTCGAGATCTTTCGGGATCCATCGCTGAAGCGGTTGATCTGTATTACAATGTCGATAGCAGAGCTTATCAGCTGCCGAATAGCTTTCTCGCGAATCTCAATGCCGGCCAGAAGCATCAGGGTCTCAAGTCGCAGCAGAACATCCCTGGAGCTGTTGGCATGAACTGTGGTCAGGGAGCCGTCATGACCTGTGTTCATGGCCTGTAACATGTCGTAAATTTCGGCTCCTCTGACCTCTCCGATGATTATTCGGTTGGGTCTCATCCTGAGCGCGTTTCGGACCAGATCTCTTTGCTCGACCGTGCCTCTGCCCTCGATATTGGCAGGCCTGGTCTCGAGCCTGATCACATGCGGCTGTTGCAGCTTCAACTCGGCCGAATCCTCAATAGTAATAATCCGCTCCTCGGTCGGAATATATCCCGACAAGATATTCAGAAGGGTGGTTTTACCGGCGCCGGTCCCGCCCGAGATAATGATGTTCAATCTGCTTTTTACCGCGCCCTGGAGGAATTGCAGCATGGGCATGGAGATAGAATTGTTTTTCAAAAGGTCATTCATGCTGAGGACATCAGTCCTGAACTTTCTGATAGAAAGCATCGGACCATCGATCGCGATGGGTGGAATTACCGCATTCACACGGGAGCCGTCTGGCAGCCGCGCATCAGCCATGGGCGAAGATTCATCCACCCTTCGGCCGACTTTGGATAATATTCTGTCGATGATCAGCATGACGTGACTGTCGCTTTTAAATTTTGTTTCGGTAAGCATCAATTTGCCGTTTTTCTCGATATACACCTGGCCGTGGGTATTGACCAGGATATCGGATATGTCCTGATCATGGGTATATCTTTCAATCGGCCCCAGCCCGAGAGTTTCGTTCTGGATTTCATTTATCAGCCGCTCTTTGTTTTCCTGGCTTAGAAAAATATTCTCTTCCGCCACCAGTATTTCGGTGATCTCCCGAATCTGTGCGCGCAGCAAGGCCTGGTCCAGATTGGCCAGCGCTGCCAAATTGAGCCTTTCGACCAGCTTCTGGTGGAGCTGGGTCTTCAATTCCTCAAAGCTATCGCGCCTTTGCTGCAGGGTCTCTGAATCCCCGCTCTGAAAGGGCTGGCTGGCTGGAATTCTCTCTCCCTCTGAGTTCTTTCTAAAATTCATAACTTAAATCCCAATCTAAGATTAACTGCTTCTTTTGGTTTTGTGGCTAAAGTTTCCATTAGTCATAACCCTGGCAAGTTTGAAAATGCTCTTGCCTACATTGGTCATGCGTTTCTCCCCGATCAAAGGCAATCCGGAGTCGATAGCGTTGATTGAAGCCTTGTAATTGTTCGGAATCGACCAGAACACCGGGAAATCAAGAATTCTCTCAATCTCTTCGACTTTGATCTTGTCCCTCTTGTTGAAACGATTGACGACAATCTTGATCTTGTTCTCGTCATAGCCAAGATTCCTGAGATAATCAAGGGTCTTGCGTGTTGCCCGTATGGCCGGAATACTGGAGACTGAAACAAGGAAGATATAGTCGGATTGGGCGAAGACCTCGAGATTCTTGGAATCAAAGGAGTGGGATGTATCAACCAGGACATATGGATACATCGATTTGAGATGATCCAGTATCTGGCCGATATGAACGGAACTTATTCCATTTGAATCGGCCGGATTTGTTGGCTCGGCCAGAATAGAGATGCCGAGTTTATGATGTGTCATGCAGCTCTGCAACTTGGTTCCGTCGACCCGGCCCTCACTGTCGCATGCATCTACTATATTATATTGAGGAGCAAGGTCGAGAAAACTGGTCACATCACCGAGCTGCAGGTCGAGGTCAAAAATCGCCGCTTTCTGTTTTGAAATCCTGGCCAGTGCACCGGCTATGTTAACAGCCAGGGTAGTGACCCCCAAACCGCCTTTTTTGCTGAATACACTGATGACCTTGCTTTTTGGCGGGCCAACCTGAGCCATACGCTGTTTTTTCAATACGATTCGTTCCACTGCCCTTTTAAATTCCTCTATTTCAAGAGGTTTGCCGAAAAATTCCTGGGCACCGGAACGCAGGGCGGTCAGTATCAATTCAGGCTCCTGGATTGTGGAGCTGATAAAGATGGCGGTATCCGGATATTCGATGCTGATTTTGCTGGAGATGGCAAAGATATTCTCAACATCACCGGACCTGTGAAGATCGATCAGTATTATATCCGGCCTGAGAGATTCCATATTCTCATAGCACGTCTGGATATCGCCGATCTCGGATATGAGCCTGATTTCCTCGATCTCGTCAATGTGGTCCTTGATCACATTGTGCAAGGAATCATCCGCCTGTACCATTATTATTGTCAACTGTTCATTCACTTTTGTCCTCCGATATTTTTACTCCACCAGAACCGACTTGAATAAAAATCCGTCCTCGCAGTCCTCGCATATTTCCCCATCACTTGCTCGCTTAATAAAGCGGGCGGTAACATCACTGCCGTTATGGTTTTCGATGAAAGCCGCGATAATTTTGACAACAACCAGATAGTCCCTGCCATTGGAGTCAGTCTGAACTCCCAGGCTGGGGTCAAAGGCACAAACTTTAATTATCCGGGGACTGGTCGGATAAGCTGAGTTTATTATCGTTCCTGTTACCGGGTCCCACTCGGCGGTGGGATCCAGGGCAATCAGATCCCCAACTCCCTGGGCTGTCGGTCCCACCATATTACCGGGCTCGATCTGGAGATAATCGCCAACTGAGATATTGAACGGCTCGCACTCTGCAATCCACTGCCTGTAGGCATCCGCTCCTGTTATCACGGGATCGCCGGTGTTGATGGCACCGAAATCAACGGCATAATACCATCCTGTCCTGGGAGACTTATTTGCGTTTCTCAACTTCAAAGTTATCTGGACACCGACATCATCGGGAACCTTGTAGCCGGTTATATCAGGGTCGTAGTATTCGCCCACATCATAGGTACTATCTATGTCGGCATCATCCCACTGGTCGGGAAAGCACCAGGGCTTAAGGCAATCAGTACCGCCAATTGGGTAGACCCGGGCTGTGGCTCGGGCCCGCATTTCGCCCAGGTTGTCGAACAGGGGATCCAGAATCTTCAAAAAATAGAGCCTGACCGGATCTTTGGTCGCCTTTGTTCGATTGGTGTAGACAGTAATCCTGTTTTCATCCGGGAAGGTTACATCGCCCTCGTCAATGATTACATGCTGCATTGAATCCTGAACAGCATAGTTCATACCGGCCACCGCTATCGCATCCTGGGCGGCGATCTCCTGATTGCCCGCGCTCAGGTAATAGCCGGTCGCCCCGGCTATTGCGGCGGCATCCGCGGCATTTTGAAGCTGCGTCTTGGCCAGCAGGATCAGGGACACGTCTATTGCCAGTACCGAGAAAGCGAAGATCATGACAATGGCAACTGCCACCATTATCATGCTTGCGCCTCTATTATTGTTTATATTCGAGATCATGATGATCGCCACCTCACTCGCTTAGATGCTCCGCATTTTCAAAGGATGAATCGGACATTTCCTCAGGTCCCTCAACAGGCTGCTTTTCAGGGGATGAGTTTTCCGCAGGCGAGCTTTCCGGAGCTGAACTTCCCTGAAGAGGCTCCTTACTCTTCTTTTGAGGCTTAACCGCTTTCTCCTCGTCTTTCTCAAACGGGAGAGGCGGAATCACCTCGTCTTCCACAGAGGTGATGATCCTGGGAGAAACGATAATCAGCAGTTCCGTTTCCATCTTCGAGGTCTGTTTATGACTGAAGAAGAAACCGAGAATGGGAATATGTCCGAGGATCGGAATTCTCTTGATTGTCTCGAAAGACTCGCTCGACAAAAGGCCGCCCATGACTATGGACTGACCCGAATTCAATTCCACAATTGCATCGGCTTTGCGCGTTCTCAGCGCCGGAATATCAAAGCCCCCGTATGTGACCGCATTGGTGTAGTCGAGGCTGGAGACCTCCGGCATTATTCTCAGGTTGACCAGGTTTGTGTCCACAACGGTGGGGACAAAGTCGAGCATGATACCGAATTCTTTCCATTCTATCGTCACAGTGGGCACGCCTCCGGCCGACACCGATTGTGCCACCGGGACCGGGATCTCGCCACCCACGAGGAAACTGGCCTGTTCCCCGCTCAGGCAGAGCAGATGCGGATTGGCCAGCAGCTCGAGGTCGCCCTTTCTCTGCATGGTCCGAATGACTGCGGATATTTCCTGGTTGTCTCCCAGCCATCTGATCACACCGGAGATATTCGGGCTGGCGGGCAGGCTCATGCTTGTCGGATCGGGAGTGGTAACTTCGCCGGCATAGGAGCCCAAAATTTTTGTACCCTCTGCTATATGCCTGTCGTCATCATCAATAAATAAGAAGTCAAAACCATACTCCGAAAGGGCCGTTTTATTCACCTCGGCCACCTGCACATCCAGGACCACCTGCTGGCCGCTTGTATTGCGGTCCACTTTAATTTCGTAGGATGTCAGTTTTTCTGATTCACCCCAGACTATCAGCGAGGTTTCGCCCTGCTCCTTGCCGATGACCACCAGTGCGGTGGCGGTTATCGAGACCACATCGGCAACATCTTCATTAGCAAGTGAAACAGCCTTGATTACTTCGTGATATTTGATCACGGTGGACTTGCCTTTTGTGACCCTTATCAGCTGATCCTGTGCGTTAAGACTTGAGACGCACATCAGCAGCAGGGCCGCAATTACCACCATTTCAAAAGCCGGTTTTAGGATTCTATATTTCAATTCGGATCTCCTTTCCCCAAATCGCCATCGGTCAATCTATCGATTATTTATTGGATTCCCTGTCTACCTTTTCTTCAGCCATCGCCGGAACCTCGGTTTTCTTCGCAGCTCCTCTGAAGATCACAAGCGAATCGGATTCCTTAACCGGCTCCTCCTTTTTCACCACCACTCTGGGCTTGGTCACTTTGGGAGCGGGCTTGGGCTTGGGCTTGGCATTATCTTTCAGAATCTCGGTCTTGCTGATCGGACTCATCGGAACAACTTCATTGTCAGCACGATTTCTCAGAGCCAGATGGAGTTTTCCCTCCTGGGATGCCAGGGCCAGATCCTGCACGCCTTTGGCATCAACCAGCAATGTAACAGCCTGTACGGTAATGACCTTATCGCCTTTCTGCTCGGTCTTTTCGCCTGCCGCCAGCACTTCTACCTTCTGCAGGATAGTCTTGGCCATAGCGTCTCTGCGGCTGCCGTAATCATCTACTGTCAGAATTACATCGACCATATCACCCGGGAGAATAAAGCCTGAGACCCCGGATACCTTGTCCACCTGGATCGAGGCGGCGCGCATATTCGGCTCAATCAAAAGCGACAGCCCGCCTCCGATGGAGGAAAGTTTGGAATTCAGGATAGGCTCATTTTCCTTCAGGAAGACCTTGGTTATCTGGCCTTTCAGGCTGTCAATCTCCGCATAGGCGTTTTTGGGGACGCTCGTGGCCGGGTACATCACCACCCTCATGTCCTGCGGCTCAAGTGTTTCCCCGAATGTCAGATCATGGCTGGCAACCACCACCGGCGTCAGCTCCGGTCCCTTTTCGCCGGGATTGTTCTTCAGGTAATAATAGGCCATGACACTGGCCGCGGCGCCGCATACGAGCGCCAAAAATATCACCAAAATTATTCCGATGTTTCTCATCTTGAATATCCTTCCAAAAATCTCATCTTATTGAACCCGTCATATTTCATCATTAGAACTCTATTTCAATTACTGCATCTGAAATTCGATCAGCCCTCATATTTCATTATCGTCGTTCCTTGCAGTTCTATTACCCCCGCAAATGTACCAAGTATGCCCAAACTCAATACTTCGAAATCAGAAGTGACCGATACCCTCACGGTTTTTGTGGCGGCGTCGTACTGCATGGTTATATTTTTGGGCGCCACGTTGGATGCGGAGAGAACCTCCTGCACCCTGGTTTGAATTGAAACGGTATCGCTCAAATCTGAAACAGAGGCCAGGCGGGCGCCCTCCCGCGAGGCTGTATGCAGAACATTGGTTACCATAATAGCCCTGCCGAATTCGGTGATTCCGAACAGGATCAAGAGCAAAATGGGCAGAACCAATGCGAACTCTATGATAGAGTTGCCTTTTTTATTCCTGAATATCCTGGATTTGAAAGCCATAACATTATCCTCTTAAACGATTTTGCCCGCCAACAGGTAACAAAATGTTCCCAGTCCTATCGCTATGCCATAAGGTATATGGATGCTTTTTTTCATCTGCTCGGCCGGCAGTACGAAGCATCGGGATATAAAAATAGCACAGACGATAAGCCATATTCTTTTTAAGGTAGCCCTTAACTGTTTGTTGAAAATGGCCACGATCAGGGCCAAAATTCCTCCCGCAAGCGTGGTATACAAAAATATATTCAGAACCGAGTATCCTCCCAGAAGCGCGCCCAGAGCCCCCATAAATTTGACATCGCCGCCGCCCATACGTCCCAGTGTATAAGGAATAATCATTAAGCCTACACCGGCGAAGAGTCCCAGCAGCGAAAATAAAAGACCATGCCAGCCACTGACCAGAGTGTTCAGAAGAACGCCCAGGACGATGGCTGGCAAGGTCAAACGGTTGGCAATAATTCGATAACGATAATCGCTATGCATTGCAAGTAAGGTTAACAATATGGCTGCTGCTATAACCAGATTATCTATTTTGATTATGTCGCTCATTTAGTTAACCTCACTTCCTGTCACCCTTAAGCGGTCGGGGTTAAGGCATTCTGAATATTTGTGTAAATTGTCTGAACCAGCGGTCCAATTGCCCTGATAGCAAGAATCGCTACGATTGAGATGAATGATCCGAGCAGGGCGTACTCGATCATATCCTGCCCTTTTTCATCGCGGATAAGTTTTAGGAACATTAGCTCCTCCTAAGGTTAATGGTTTATCCTTCCTGGCTATTAAAAACACCCGACTCTTATCGTGATGAGTCGATCGGTGTCGACTTCCTATGTGGTTGTCAGATGATTCCGCAAATCTTATGCCAGCAGGATTCGCGAATTTAAATTGTGCAGCGATTCACCCCAATTTACATTTCTGACCCCGGAAAGCAGGATATGAGTTAAGTTTCGGCCAAAACCGCATGAAATTTATCTGATTAGGCCGGCTGCGCTGTATATAATTACCTTAATGAATAGATGATCTCGTCCTTAGATTTATGTCAGCGGCGGTCTGCCTGCTGGTCAGGGTTTGAGCAAGTGAAATTTGTATGCAAAACGATGACATCAAGTTCATTTTTTTTGAAATAAGTTGCATCCTTTTGCCTACCTGATACTCATGCTCGCGGCCTCCATCAACATACCTATTTTGGTTTCTCCATTGATTTTCGCCCAAAATTGTCCCAACCGAAGACCGTTGCGGGGTTATGTTCAAAACGGGCCGCGGCTGAATTTTCCCGCCAATAAAATTTCATTCCTTATTTATAGACTATTAAGGCGCGAATCCGCCTTACCGATACTTGTAATAGCATAATTTTAATTAACCTGAGAATTCGAAAAGAAGGATATATTCTATGAAATCAAAAGGCATATTTACTCTGGGTATATTCCTGATATGTATAGCGCTGGGTTTCTTCATATATGTTTTTGAGGCCAAAACCGTATTGGCAGGCATTCCGACCGATCTGATATCTTCGAATAGCTTCAAGTATGCCGGTTATATAGCAGCCGTACTGGGAATGACTTTTCTTTTCGCCGGACTCTTCAAGACCCGCAGCCTGGTTGCCGAATATGAAAAGCTGCGCAGGAGCCTCGGTAAATCAAGTGATTCCGGGGAAACCGAAGTCAGGGATTCGATTCCTGTGGTGAGTTTCAAATGCCTGAATTGCAAAAAGAACATCAACGCTGAATTCCTGAAGGGAAATGACTCGATTGAATGCCCGCATTGTCATGTAAGGAATATGATTCCTGAATCAGCTATTGGCTCGCTTACTCATGTTATGCTCCGGAATAAGAAGGGCAGGATAGTGACCCCTCCAAGTAAATCCAACGAGTCAAATGGATTTGTGATATCCTTTTTGAACTTGTTGGCCTGGATAAACCTGATTGTGCTGTCCGCTGCAGGCGCTTATCTGATATGGCGGGGGGTACCCTCGAATATCAGCGAAAATGTCTATCTGGGCGGTGTAATGATATATGCCGGGCTGATATTTACGGCCCTGATGTTCGGCGTGGTATGGCTGTCATTTAATCAATTCAGTAAGAGCCATTCTCAATAGCAATCCGGCCAAGCCTCAGCAAATCGCTAAGTCCGGCCTCTTTCTCAGGACGATCCTGTCAGCGCGGGGGGTATTGCGTGTACTTTGTTACAACAACTTACCTTCGCTCAGAAATCTGTTATACTGCTCTTTAAACAGCTTACATATCATCTTCGCACCTTCAAAAGCAGGTTCAATTACATTACAGAGAAATTCTTTCTCATGCCCAAAGAAGGCGGTATAGATATCTGCAAGACAGGCCTCGCATTTTTCAACATTTTCGGCAATTCCGGCATTCAACTGTTTGAGCAGATCGTGCTGGTAGGCTGTCAGGGGTGTGTCCGGATAATATATATTGCCAACGATAAAGCATGAAAGCGGATTTCTCTTCCTGATTCGGGCCAGCAATTTTTCATGTTCTAAGACAATTTCTTTGACGACAAGTCGACTGGGATCTCCCAGGAGGGAAATAACATCATTTCCTGCTATAGTGAGCGTAATCAGGTCGGCTTCATGGTCAAAAGGTACCTCTCGAATGACGCATCCGTCAAAGGTCTCATCGATAAGACCCCATCCAGGCCCCAGAAATTTGAAGAACTGGCTGACCGCTCCACCGCCCTTGATACCGGTATAGTAGTCAATGCTCATGCTGTCGCCCAGCGCCAGGTATATGCGACCTCTACTATTTTCTTTGCTGGCTTTCGCAAATTCCATCGCCATAATATTATGGTAATGTGAATAGTCTCCCGTACGCAAGTTTGTTGTTTTGTGCTTATTATAAATCCTGACAGATAGAGAACTCTGTATGAAAACTGTTGTAAGATAAAATAATATGCATTGCGGAATTTTGAGGTCGAATGGATACAGGAATTGAAATACTGGCCGGAATCGATGATGCCACCAAATGCCCCTGTATTGGAAGCATCTTCATTGCCGGGGTTGTGGCTGATGAAAGGCTGGTTGAAAAATGGCGCAAAGCCGGGGTTAAGGACAGCAAGTTGTTGAGCCGTAAGCGGCGCGATGAGCTCTGCCGGATAATCAGGAGCACAGCCCTGACAACCTCGATCAGACATATCCCGCCCCTGGAAATCGATGATAAATCGCTCAACCTGAATTCGTGGGAGATGGTGGCCTTCCTGAAACTGCTCAGAAATCTTCACCGTAAACATCGATTCAGCAGGGTGATAGTTGACAACTGGGAGGTCTCGACCGAGTTGTTTTTCAGGCGGCTGGAGCTGTTGACAGGCCGGGGTATGGCGCCGCTGCTTCAAGAGAAGGCGGTGCTGATCCCCAAACGCCTGCACCGCAACATCGAGATCAACCCGGAACATCAGGCTGATAAAAATCATGTCATCGTGGGAGCCGCGTCAATACTCGCCAGGGCCGCTTCCGACCGGCAGTATGACCGCTATCGCAAACTTTATGGTGACTTTGGTTCCGGCAGCCCGGGCGATCCCAAAACGCGTTATTATGTCTGGAAACATCGAAACAACCCTACCCCCATAATCCGCCAGAGCTGGAATACCTATAAAACTTTATGCCGACTTGACGACTTTGGTGATGATTATACTCAGAGGAAGAAAAATGGAGATCGAAGATGACTCATTTAGAGTTTAAAATTTGGATTGCCTGAAAAAAGTGACAGGCTTATTCATCATCCTCTTCTTCTTCATCCTCATCGCCGGTCAGCGCTTCATAACCGGCCACCATATCCAGCAGCTCTGAGGTTATGCTTTCCTGTCTCTCATGGTGATACTCGGAGGTCAATCGATCCAGTTGCTCTTCGATATTTTTTTCGGCCGCCTGCATGGCCGCCAGGCGGCTGGCGTTTTCGCCGGCCAGAGATTCCGCCAGCGCGCGATATAATCCGGAAAACATATACTGTCGAACCAGGGCCGAGAGAAGATTATCGGTAGCGATCCTGTAGTTGGGAATAACTTTGTCCGGCCATTTCCTGTCTGACAGCTCTTCCAGCCAGCTCGCGGTTATGGGCAAAAGTCTCTGGCTGACAGGCTGGTAACTGGAACCGGATGATTTCCTGTTATAGAACAGGCGCAGATTGATAAAACCCCGCTCTTTCCTCAGCTTTTCCAACATGGACAATATATTCTCAATCGAATTGGATATAGTCTCGACCGAAGCGGGAGCAGGGAAGGACCGCAGTAAATCAAAATCGCTGTCAGCCACTATGGAATACATTTTGACCCCGATCACAAGCAGCTCTATTTTCCCGATGTTTTCTTCCATTTCTTCACGGTTTTTTTCCAGAAGATCAAAAGCGCGTTCATTGAACTGCCCGCACATTCCCTGGTCGGACCCTATTATCAGGGCTACCGTCTGTTCCGTATGCTGGCGTTCCCGGATCAAGCGCACAAGCCGTCCCGACTTTCGTGAGAGGGCCTGGAATCCGAGTTCAATTGTATGGTAGTACAATTGAGCCGATTCAACCGCTTTTTCATATTGACGGATGCTTACTGCCGCCATGGCCTTCATGGTCTTTACCACCGACATCAGGTCTGTGACGCTCTGAATTCTGTTCTGCAGTGCCTCAAGAGTTGCCATCTGACTCCTCGAGATTCAGTTTCTCCCTGAATAAATTCAGGAGCTGCTCAATATCTTTATCTTTGAGTTTTTCATTGTTCAATATCTTTTTCGAAATATCTTCGGCCTGATCCAGCATTGTTTGCCTGACCTTGCTTGAGATATCTCTCACCTCTGCAGGCTGGAATTGGTCGAAAAGACCATTATTGACAGCAACCAGGACAGCAATCTGCTCGGGCACACTGAGGGGTTTATATTGAGGCTGCTTGAGAGCCTGCCGCACACGTTCCCCGCGCTTGAGCTTGCGGCGGGTTTCCTCATCGAGACGGGTGCTGAAACGCGAGAAGGTTTCCAGTTCTTCGAACTGGGAATAGGCCAGCTTCAAATCCCCGGCCAATCCGTGATAGGCGGCAAGCTGAGTTTTTCCTCCAACCCGCGAGACCGATTTGCCAATATCGATCGCGGGAAGAATTCCCTGCCGATATAACTTGGGCGACAGATATATCTGCCCATCGGTAATGGAAATCAAATTAGTAGGAATATAGGCCGAGATATTCTGCGCCTGAGTTTCTATTACGGGCAGTGCGGTTAAAGAGCCCCCTTCGAGCTCCGGATTCAAATGGGTTGCCCGCTCCAGCAGACGGGAATGAATATAAAAGATATCGCCCGGGTATGCCTCGCGCGCTGGCGGACGGCGCAGGAGTAAGGACAGCTCACGGTATGCCCTGGCATGCAGCGTCAGGTCGTCGTATACCACCAGCGCATCACGGCCCCGGTCCCTGAAATACTCTCCCATCGAAGTGGCGGAATAAGGAGCAATATATTTCAAGCCGGGAGGATTTTCCCCGGAGGCAGCCACCACAATCGTATAATCAAGAGCATCGTGTTGACGCAGGTCCTCAATTACCGATGCAATATCCGAACTCTTCTTGCCGATAGCGCAGTAGATGCAGATGACATCCTGATCGCGCTGATTAATTATCGTGTCCAGAGCTATAGCTGTCTTTCCCGTCTTGCGGTCCCCCAGAATGAGTTCTCGTTGACCTCGACCAACCGGGATAAGGGCATCGATTGCCTTGATTCCGGTCAGCAGCGGCTTTTTGACAGGGTCACGATCCATCATCGAGGGCGCCTCGCGCTCGACCGGCATACGATTTTCCGTGTTTACGGGACCGCCTCCGTCAAGAGGACGGCCGATCGCATCGACCACCCGCCCGATCAGCTCTTCACCCACAGGCACATCAATCACACGATGAGATCGTTTGACCTCGCTTGCAACCGGGATATCTGCGCCTCTGTCCAGCAGGATAATACCTGTCTGGCGCGGCTTGAGGTTGAATACTATTCCTCGCAGCCCTCCAGGAAACCTGACCAGCTCCTGAAATCCGACGCTCCTCAACCCCCGTACCCAGGCAATACTCGAGATTACCGCGACCGTGCGCCCGCTCTCATACATCTCCAGGTTGTATTTATATTCCCTGCGGGTGCTCTCAAGCAGTGATAATGTATGGTCGATGATAGATTTTAAACCGGTATCTTCTGGGCTCATAATGAATCACTCACTTATCCGACTGGGAGGGCTTTTCAGGCTCCTGTTCTTCTGGCTTTTTATTATCGTCTTCACCGTCAGGTTTATCCTGGCCCTTCACTTTCTCGGCTTTTAGTTCGACCATCCGCTCTTTGAATTCTTCTTCAAGCCCTTCAAGATAATCATCGATATTCCATTCTATGCGCTGGCCTTCCGCCACCAGTGCGATTCCACACCTCAGGTCGCTGTCTTCTTCGTAATCGATATCCCTGATCCCATCGAGCTTATCTTTCAGGGCCCTGGTCAGCTTCTCTTTTGTCTTGCCGGAAATCTCAAAAGAACTCAGTACCTGCACCTGGCCCTTGTTGCCGCTGACCGAACTTTTCAATTTGTCCAGCTGTTTCTGGCTCAGTTCCGAGAACCGTTCAAGGAAGCGGTCAATCATCTGCTCCTGCAGTTCAGCGCCGGCCAGGTCATCGAGAACCTGTCTGGAGATTTCAAAGACCTGCCGGGCAGTGCGGTCTCTGAGCGTATTAAGAATCGAGGATTTCTCGTGTTCCAGGGATTTCTGCCAGTCCTGTCGAAGCTGCTCTATTTCCTCCCTGGATTCATGCAGCATCTGCTTCTTTCGTTTTTCAGCTTCTTCTTTCGCATCCGATATGATTTCCTCCCGCTTTCCTTCGAGCTCCTTCTTTTTATTCTCGTATTCCTCGCGCAGTTTTTCCGCTTCGGTTTTTTTATCATCGGCTTCCTTGAGGCGGGATGATATTTTCTCACGCCGTTTATCCATGCTGTCCACTATGCGGTCGTAGAGAAAATGCTTCAGGAGCCAGACCAGAATCAAAAAGTTTACGATCTGTGCGATCAATGTAAACCAGTCTATCTGCATCTTATTGTCCTCCCGCCTGCGCGGTTACATAGTTCCAGAAGGGGTTGGCGAAAATCAGAATAATCGCTATAACGAAACAGTAGATCGCGGTCGACTCGATCATGGCCATACCCACGAAAAGAGTACGGGTGATCGTATTGGACTCATCCGGCTGCTGGGCGATAGAATCCAGCGCCCGTGCCAGGGCGCGCCCCTCTCCAAGAGCCGGTCCGATCGAGCCGATAGCGATAGCCAGCCCCGCACCTAAAACCGAGGCTGCGCCGATAATACTTATGCTGTCCATCAGTTATCCTCCTCGTCTTTATTTTCTGTTTGATTATTTTCATCATTTTGATGTTCCTCCTCGGAACGCGCCCGGGAGGCCGAACCGATATATACCGCCGCCAGTATGGCGAAAATATAGGCGTGAATCTGCCCGATCAGAAGACTCAACACCTGCATGACCACCGGTACAAAAAGCGGCGCTACCGCCAGAAGGACAGCAGCTATCATCGTGCCGCTGAGTACATTGCCAAAAAGACGGACTGCCAGAGCCAGTGTGCGCGAAAACTCGGAGATCACCAGGAAGGGAAACATAATCGGGGTAGGTTTGAGATAGTGCTTCAGGTATCCTCCCACTCCGCGCCGGCTTATGCCGAAAATAGGTACCGCAAAGAAGACACAGATGGCCAGGGCGCCGGTGGTATAAATTGAACCGGTGGGCGGATGATACTCGGGTACGAATGCCAGTAAATTGGACAATGAAATAAACATAAACAGGGTGCCCAGAAATGGCAGGTATCTCTTCGGATCCTCTCTGACTATTTGTCTGATCTGGTCCCGGATATATTCCACCACAGTTTCAAGAAAGCTCTGCCAGCGGGACATCTTAAATCCGGATTTAAGGTTTCTGGTGACAAGTATGGAAATCAATACCAGAATAGCCATCACCACCCAGGTGAATACAATCGTGGCATTCAGGGTGATGAATTTCCATTCCCAGTATATTATGGAATCGGGACTTATGGTCATACTCGACGATCTCCTTTTGTCCTGTACGATTGCTGCCCGGGACCGAATTTTCCAACCATAACTGCACGGATTAGAATTAAGCCTGCAAGACCGGCAGCCACTGAAATCCATCCGGCTCTGACCGCAAGGATGTAGAACACCAGCAGTATTACAGCCATTCGTACGAAAAAGCTGAATAGCGTAATAAGGCCGGGACTGCCGCTCTTCATCAGCCTGTTTACTGTCATCCAGAGCAGGCTGTAATTGAATGCGCCCAATACCAGGCCGATTGCAAAACCGATTATAATCTGTAATGATATATGTATCAGCCCGCACCTCCGGTTTGTGCCTGGGGCCATTTATGCAGCATGGCTCTTACTGCGAAAGGCGTCAGGATACATGTCGCGGCCGAAACAAATACCATGGCAGAGAACAGTTTTGATGAAACCGCCCAGGCCCCGAGTGCCAGACCTTTCTGCATGATAATCAGTGCGATTTCAGCCCGCGGAATCATGCTCACTCCTAAAAGGCTTGCTCCCTTCCAGCCTTCGCCGAAAACAGCCGGCGTGCATGTACCGATTATCTTTCCAAATATCGCTGCTACTGTTAGGATGAGCCCCACAATAATCGCCCCGGAAAGGGATGCCAGAGCGACCTTAAGGCCGATCCCTATAAAAAAGAAAGGGCTTAAAAATGAATATAGAGGTGAAAAGGCGGCATCGATCTTGACATGTTCCGGGTCACGGGAGAAGGCTGCCCCCGCAAAAAAAGCCCCGATTGCCAATGAAAATCCAAGGAGGCCGGCCAGCGATGCCAGGACTATTCCGAGTCCGGCAATTACTATGATCGGTTCCGATTTTTTCTGCAGATTTTTGAAATAACTGACCACACGTTGCTCGAGATAAATAGAGAATAAAACACATATCGCCCCGAATAATACAAGCTTCAATAGCACCAGACCGGTCTCCCGTAAAACTTCTGAAAACAGCGCTCCCGAGAAAGAGCCCTGTTTCAGGAACGGTACAATAGAAAATAACACCGCTATCACTATAATACCGGTGATATCATCCAACTCGGCCACATCAGTCAATATCTCTCCTCGCCTCGATTTGAGCTGCTCAGCCTCTTTCCAGATGCCGACCGATATACCCACTGATGTCGCTACCATAGCCGATCCTATAAAGAGGCTGGGGACCAGATTCAAATCGAGTAAGTAATATGCCGTCCAGTAACCTGCCAGAAAACTTATGACTATATTGCCGATCCAGATAAAACTGGCGCTCTTGAGACGCTCAAAAAGCATCTTGATGTTGCTTTCCAGTCCGATCCGGAACAAAAGGGCGACCAGTCCCAGTTTTGCCAGAAACTCGAAGACATCCTCACACTCGGATGTTATCCAGTGCCACTGGTAATGGCTGGCCCGCAGAATTACGCCTATCAAGATGAAGGCCACCAGGGCAGGCAGTCCCAGCCGCTTAAGATATGACCCAAAGAGGCGCACCGCCAGGAGGATCAGCCCCACCACAAAGGTAAGCAGAATAATGTCTGACGATTCAGTCATGCCTGCTCTCCCGTTTGATCCAGTACCAGGCATTGAGAGATCCAAGCACAACTCCGATCACCAGAAAGGTCAGGGTCCAGGAGATCTGTCCCGGATGGGTGGAATCGATCCAGATGCCGATCGCCAGGCACACTATGGTGGGGATCGCCACCGACCATCCCACCATACCGAACATGCCCAGCCAGAACCACAGGCCCGATTTGTCTTTTTCCCTCCGGGCTTTCAGCTTGCGTTTTTCTTTTTTGCTGATCTTCTCGCCAAATTTGCCGCTCATATTTCCCTTTTATTCAATCTGACTCTGCTCAGTGAATTTGCGTATAATTCCTCCCTCCAGCATTGCCAGAGAGGAGCGGGCTTTTCTCTCATGCTCGCTCAATACCGTAATTTCCTCGTCAATTGCCTTCTGCAGCTCTCCCAGGGGCCTATCTTTGATCGCTTTATAGGTGGAAATCATTACCTGCGAGCCGCGCTTGACCAGAATACCCTCATCTATGGCCAGGAATTCTTCCTGATCATCTATCACATAGCTCAGGATACCGGCCCTCAGAGAGGAAACATAATCGATATGAGAGGGCAATATGCCGAACGAGCCTTCTTCTCCTTCAGCCGTGATCTGCTCGACATCCTCATCCAGAATTATTTCGTGCGGTACGGATATTTTAAGGCGCATGATTATTTTTCTCCCTCACTACCTTTATGTTTGTCCTCTCTGAGGTCAGCGAGCGAGCCGATCATGTAGAAATCTCCCTCGCTGTAATCTTCAAAATCGCCCTCCAGTATTCTCCTGCAGCCCTCCAGGGCATCCTCCAGGTCCACCATTTTGCCTTTTTTGTCGGTGAATTGCTCCGTCACGAAGAAGGGCTGTGTAAGAAACCTTTCAAGTTTTCTTGCCCGATGAACAGTCTTCTGGTCTTCCTGCGAGAGTTCCTCCATACCCAGCATGGCAATAATATCTTTGAGATCCTCATACTCGGACAGGGTGCGGCGGATATCCTGGGCAATGTTGTAATGTCTCTCGCCGACCACATGCGGCACCAGCATCTTGGAATAAGATTTGAGGGGATCGATAGCCGGATAAAGCCCCTGGCTGGCACGTCTCCGTGAAAGCACTATCGAAGAGGAAAGGTGATTGAATGTGTGCACGGCGGCGGGATCGGTGAAATCATCCGCGGGAACATAAACCGCCTGGATCGAGGTTATCGCGCCCCGCCGTGTACTGCAGATCCGTTCCTCGAGTTCAGCCAGTTCGGTTCCCATGGTCGGTTGATAGCCCACCCGCGACGGCAGCCGTCCCATCAGCCCGGAGACCTCGGCGCCGGCCTGGATGAATCTGAAAATATTATCAATCAGTAGCAGCACATCCTGGTTGGCATTGTCACGAAAATATTCGGCCATGGTCAGGGCGCTGTGGCCTACTCGGAAACGCGCTCCCGGCTGCTCATTCATCTGCCCGTAAACCAGAAGAGTACTATCCAGAACACCGCTTTCTTTTACCTCACGGTAAAGTTCCTCGGCCTCGCGCACCCGTTCACCGATGCCGCAGAAAACACTGACGCCTTCATATTTTCCCACCATATTGTGAATCATCTCCATAATGAGAACGGTCTTGCCTACACCGGCGCCGCCAAACATCCCGGCCTTGCCCCCTTTCTCCAGCGGCGCCAGGATATCTATCGCCTTGATCCCGGTTCTGAACAGCTCTTCCGAGGTCTCGCGCTCGGTCAGTGGAACAGGGCGAACATGAATCGACCTGTATTCTTCGACTTCGGGAGGGTCCTTGCGATCGATCGGATTCCCGAATACATCAAAAACTCTTCCCAGCAGCTTTTTTCCGACCGGCACCTTGATCGGGCCCCCGGTATCCCGCACCCTGCTGTCGCGCTCTAATCCCTGAACGGGGGTGAGGGCTATTCCCCTGACCGTTCTTGAATCAATCAGGCTGATTACTTCGATCAGAATTTTTCTTTCGCCCTCCACTTCCAAAAGATTATAAAGCGATGGTAGTTTGTCTTCGAAAACACAATCCACCACACTGCCATCGACAGCCGTTACCACGCCGGAGTTAAGATTCTGCAAATTGTGTTTGGATTTCAAAATTTACCTCTCAGACCCGCTAATCCACCGGGGCCTGCCAGCGGGGGACCGATACAGTTCAGCGTACTCTTTAGCAAAATTGGATCGCATAACTCAAACCGAGATTCTAAATTATTGTCCTTGTTAAGTTTAATCAAACGGTTGCGCAAGGGCAATACGAGTAAATCCCATATCAATTACGTAAGTTGAGTACGTATAATGACGAAATGCTTTCGCCCGTATTTATAACTATATTGCCTGACATGAGGCCTGCCATTGAAGATATTTAAGCGCATGCCGTCTTATCAGATAACATGCGCTTACATATTAAGTAGCCCTACGGGGAATCGAACCCCGGTTTGATGGCTGAGAACCACCCGTCCTAGTCCACTAGACGATAGGGCCATATCAGGTCAATTTTGTCTGCACTATTATATACGAAATCGGAAAATATGCAACGGATTTTCCTTTGAATCTTTCGTTTTTACAGCCAGTTTTTAACAACCGCGCCCGACGAATGTTCCAAACCGCCCGGATCTTTAAATCCCTTGCCCAACACTCATTCCGGCGCTATATTGCATGGCTGAAACAGGAGGTGAGTTTCATGGCGACGATAAAAGGTAAAGTCCACAAATATGGCGATGACATCAATACCGATGTGATCTTCCCGGGAAAATATACCTACACCGTAACAGATCCCGAGGAGATGGCGCAGCATGCCATGGAGGACCTCGATCCGGATTTTGTCAAAACTGTCGAGGATGGCGATATCGTGGTTGGCGGTACGAATTTCGGCTGTGGCTCCTCGCGTGAGCAGGCGGTTAAATGCCTGAAATTCGCCGGGGTGGGGGCGGTGATAGCAAAAACATTTGCACGTATCTACTTCCGCAACCTTATAAATAACGGCGTGCCGGCCATCGTCCAGCCCGAACTGGTTGACAAGGTCAAGAAAGGCGACAGGCTCGAGATCGACCTGGAGAAGGGGAAGATTAAGTCTCCTTACGGTGAATTTGATTTTCCCGCCTACGCCCCTGAAATCATGGCTATCATGAAAGAGGGCGGCCTGATTCCGTACACGAAAAAAAAGCTGGGGACGGCATAAAGTCAGCTATATATCTTGTTGAACAGGTTCCCTGCGAACCTGGCGACGATATAATTGGCATGATCACAAAGATCATGCCCTACACCAGAATAGTCCAATGCTCAAAGACAAAATAGTAGAGCTCAATCCCGAACGCGTGCTGGATATCGGCTGCCGTGACGGCTCCTTCACCGCCGAATTGTCCCAATACTGCGGTGAAATTATTGCCATAGACATAAATCCGGATGCTGTCGAACGAGCCCTGAAAGACAATTCAAAATCCAATATAGAATACATGGTTGGGGATGGGCGCTCGGTGGAATTCGATGATGCCGGCTTCGACCTGGTTTATGAGAAGGATGCGCTTCATCATATTAAAGAGTGGCAACAGGCGGTTGATGAGATGCTCAGGCTGTCCTCGAACTATGTTCTGATTGAGGAACCGTTGAATGATCCCCGCAGTGAAGCCAAGCGCAACGCCATCATGGCCCAGGAGTTCTTCCTGGAGGTGCAGCGAGAGGCCGGCTATTCGCATTTTAAATATATTTCACTCGAGACCCTGAAAGGCTATTTGAAACATAAGGGCTTAAATTTCGAAATCGAAATTGAGAAGTGCGATGAGCCGGAAACATATGAGCATCATTTCGACCAGTTTGAGGAATTTGCCTTCAAGACCGGGCGCGGGGATTACTGGATGAAGCGGCTGGATGATTTTCTGGATGAGATGAAAGGCAGGCCGATCTGCCAATCCGATACATTATTCATCGAAGTCAGGAAGCTAAAGTAAATCGGCTTACCCCGGTAGCTGTCCGTTACCGGCCGAAACGGCAGTCAAACCACATGAGAAGCCCAGCGCCATGATAATCTATGGCCCGTTCAAATTAAGCCGCCATCCCATGTACCTCGGTATGACCGCAATTCTTCCGGGAGAGGCGATCTTGCTTGGATCGCTGACTGCGTTCATAGCCCCCCTGGGATTTTTTCTGGTCATGCAGGCGGTCTTTATCCCCCTCGAGGAACGTTCCATGTCCCAGACCTTCGGTGAGGAATACACCCTGTACCGAAAAAAGGCCAGGATGTGGTTTTAGGCGTAACAACATCTTGGTGAATTATAGCCTTTAAGAATATGATGACGGCTCTGATAGCGACTGCTTCTTAAGATCTGAAAACTAGTGGATTTGCGACTCATCTAATCTAGATAATTTTTGGAAATTTAATATAAATCCTTTTCTAAATTCCTTCCGTTTATTATATTGTCATCAAAATAGGCGCAATATTTCATACTTTACTCGGAGTTTTAAATCTGTGAACCGTAAATTTGCATTTATAGATGAATCTGGAGACAATGGTCTAAATTTTTCTAAATCAGGCACACATTTTTTAGTCACCGCAGTTATTGTGAATGAATCGGATTATGACGCTGTGGAAAAGGGCACTCTCAAATTGCGGAGTCATTATTTTAGAGGCGGCGAACTAAAGTCAAGTAAGATCGGGAAGAATGCAAAAAAAAGAAAAGACATTCTAAAAGATATTTCTGGATTAAAAGTCAGGGTCTTTACTGTAGCAATTGATAAACGGCATCTTGTTTCCAAAGGATTCAAATATAAGAAGTCATTCTATAAGTATATCCATAGAATTTTAGATTCAGAGCTAATCAAAGTTTTCGAAGAACTCACCATTTCGTCCGATAGCTATGGAGACGCGGAGTTCATGGAAGGTTTCCAAGCTTATATAAAAAAGCATCATCCACCCGATCTGTTCAACAACTTTAACTTCAAGTTTGAAGGTAGTAAATCCAACACATTTCTTCAATTGGCGGATTTCATTTGTGGAAGTATCGGGAGAGTATATAATTCCAACGATGACGATTCGGATAAGTCGCAATATATTGAGATACTAAAACCAGTTCTTATTCTAATTTATCACTGGCCGCCAAGATATGAGAAATATATCAATGATCTCAAAGATTCCGGTCATATATTCAACGAAATCATAACGGATGTATCTTGCAGAATTGCATTAAACTATATTAGTGCCTGGAGTTCTACGACGGATCAAGTCAAAAAATATCAAGTTGAATGCTTAAAATATTTATTGTTCAATTTTTATATCAATCCCGATAAATATATAAGCACCAAAGAACTGATTAGACACCTATCTCCTCTTGAATCAGACACCATCAAACCAACGACCTTCCGATTACAAGTGATGGCAAAATTGAGGGATCAAGGTGTTCTGGTAGCAAGTAATGAGAGGGGCTTCAAAATACCAACCACAGAAAAGGATTGTCTTAATTTTATCGAAACAAGCAATAAGACAATTGCGCCCATGTTAACAAGGATACAGAGATTTAGAAATAGCATTCTGTTGGCAACTAATGGACAGTTCGATGTTCTTGGACCATCTCAATTCAGCTACCTCAAAAAAGTCTTTGACGACATCTAAGCTATTTCCATAACTACTGTGTGCAAAAGAACTTGAGTACTGAATTTTTTGATTTTACCTGACACAAAAAAGTCCTCGGATTATACAAACCATAAAAAGGAAAGCTTGCCTAGTCTAATAGAGATTATAATACATTGCACGGTAATCGAATCCAAGGAAACCTCAAGAAGCTTGCAGAAGTTAAGTTTAAGTCCAATTAGGCATATTCGTTAATGTCATAAATTGTTTATTTCATACGTACCATCATCATCAACAAAATGCACATAACCGTCATCCCGCAATTCCTGCATAATACGACTGAGTGTCTGCTCAGGCGTTCTGCCTTTTGACCTTGTATCTTTCACAATATTTCCAATCTCTTCTCTAATTAGCTTGCTTCTTATTACAGTATTCGTATTGTGTCTTTCTGAATAGCGCCTTAAAGCATCAAGAACAGCATTTTTCCAGAACATTTTAACTCCTCGCTTAATCTTCGTAATAATATATTTAAGTCAATCCCATCCTACCTCTCCTTAAACGGCTCAAAGCTCATGAAGTCGCAGTGGTGGACTATGTAGGCCTCGGGGGTGCGCTTGACCATGTCGCCCTCACCGGCATGCGCCGCGATTATATGGCAGACCTCCCTGGGCACCCCGCACTGCATCGCCAGCCCCACACCCGAAAAGGGATGACGCAGCACCTTGCCGTAATCCGACTGCACCACCCGTCCTCCAACCTTCTCATACTCCAGCAGCTTGCCGACATCCGCCAGGATCGCCCCGGCAATCACAACATCCATATCGATCGGCAGGTTATCCTTGAAAAACTTCTGCATCTGAGCCGCACAGTCGCGCGCGAGATGCACCACCGCACGTTTGTGCTGCATAAAGGTCACCTTGCAGTTTTCGATTAAGAGCGTGAATGGTATCTCATTTAAGTCTTTGGCATCGAGGGAACTTTTTTCCAGCGCCAGCGCCCATGTGTCCGCGGTGGCATGACGCAGTTTCTCATCCTCGATCCACTCCAGCTCCGGCCAGAGTTCATATACATCATCAGGCATAACTTTCTCCTTCTATGGTTCCCACCGCTAAAGCGGCTGGGGCACCCGGTATAAAGTGATTCGGAAATCAATTTATTGATGTTAAAGGGATTGTCAAATGAAAGTGTGTGGTGGTGTCAGAGATGCGCGGGTTCACACCATGCCCGAGGCAAGGCAAGAAACTGAGCGACGGCCGATGTCAGAGCAGGTGCGGTCCTCCGTATGGATGCGCAGGGTCACATCCGGCCAGGGCCGGACAAGACCCTGCGCTACAGATTGGAGTGTTCGGAGCGATATGATAGAGGGTGGCCTGCTCATAGGCGGTTGGCCGAGCGCTTGATTATAATCTGCCCAGGCCCGGATGAATTAGGGCGTGCCACCCTATCGTCATTGCGAGCCTGGCTGCAGCCGGGCGTGGCAATCTCTTAGTTTAGTCTGATAGCACAGCGGAGGAGATTCCCACGTCGATCATAATCCGAGATTATGATCTCCTCGGAATGACTTGGTCCAGATGCCCCCCCTGAATGACCAGGTGGAACCATCCATCCGAATTATGAGGTTGACACGGACCCGCGGCCCCATCAAATTTAAAGATTTCCATATCGATTTGAATATTTTATAATTTCTGCATGGCCGCTATCGAGATCAAAAACCTGAAAAAGCATTTCGGGCCGACACGGGCTGTCGATGGCATTTCGTTCGATGTCGAGAAAAAGGAAATCTTCGGCTTTCTGGGTCCCAATGGCGCGGGTAAGACCACCACGATACGCTGCATGATGGATTTCATCCGTCCCACTGACGGCAGTGTCAGCATTCTGGGTATAGATTCACGGGGGGCTGCGGTCGAGCTCAAGAATAAAATCGGCTATCTCCCGGGGACTGTGCGGCTTTATGATAAATGGACGGGTGAGGACCATATCGACTATGTCCGCAGGCTGCGAAAATGTAATGACAATGCCAGGGACATGGCTAAATTTCTGGATCTGGATATTTCCGTCAAAACCCGCCACCTCTCTCTCGGAAATAGTCAAAAGCTGGGATTGATCCTGGCACTTATGGGTGACCCGGAGATTCTGGTTCTCGATGAGCCCACACTCGGCCTCGATCCGTTATTTCAAGATTCAGTCTATGAACTTCTCAAGAAGGCCAATTCCGAGGGCAAGACCATTTTTATGTCCTCGCATTATCTGGGCGACGTTGAGCGGATATGCGATCGGGTGGAGATAATCAAGGAAGGCAAACTGGTGGCGGCGGAAGGGGTGAGGGATTTGAAGCAGAAGAGGATATACAAGGTCCAGGCCTTCTTTGCAGGATCATTCGACAGAAATGCATTCGAGATAGAGGGGGTCGAGATCACCAGCGAGACATCCGAGAGCCTTTCAATGGATGTCAAAGGGGATATCAATCCTCTTATCGCCAGACTCGGTAATTTTGAATTGAGGGATTTGCAGATTGAACATGCATCATTGAAAGACATCTTCCTGGAATTTTATGAAAAGCGGTGATTATGTCTGTGATATTGCGCCGCCTGTTTAAGGACAGGGGCATAACATTAACGATCTTCTGCCTGGCGGGAATACTCCTTATCTGGCTCTATGTCGCTTTCTTTCCGCTCATCCTCGAGCAAGCGGAAAATCTCCGCGGATTGATGGAGAGCCTGCCCACAGGCCTTTTGCGGGCATTCGGGATCGAGAACCTGGATATCTTCAATATAGAGGGTTTCCTGACATACAAGCATTACAGCATGATGGTGCCGCTGATGCTGATCTTCCTGATGGCCTCGCTGGCGGGGTCAGGTCTTTCGGGTGAGGTTGAGCGCGGTACTATCGAGATTTCTCTGGCCTGCCCGGTCTCAAGGCTCAGCATATACTTCGGGCTGTATTTTGGCGGGCTCGTGATGCTGATTATCTTCACAATCTGCGCGGTGCTGCCGATTTTCCCTCTGGCCGGGATTTACAATACCGCTGTTGTTTCCAATTATCATTTTCTGGTAGGGGTGATGAGCCTCTTTTTCGGATGGGCGGTCTTCAGCCTTTCGATGCTGGTGTCGGCAGTTAATTCCGAGCAAAGGCGCACATACATGGTCTTCGGCGGGATAATTTTTGTGATGTATATTCTCGACCTGATCTCGGCGCTGGTGGGGTCTGTGTCATGGATGAAATACCTGTCCTTTTTCTATTATTATAATCCAAATTATATTCTGCTCAATAATTCAATTCCTGCAATAGCAATACTGATATTCGCGGCCTCGGCGATAGTTTTTACTGTGGCAGGGGCCGTCTACTTCAGGTCACGGGATATAGCGATCTAAACCTAACAAGCAATGATTCAATAAGTTACCGCGTCCGATACCAGAAACGTCAAATTAATCATAATCAGGAGAAACATTATCCTGTTTAATGCCGTTAACGGTCATATATAGATAATCCAAAAAATTAATCCCAGGAGGACTTATGCCTTATCTCGTAATAAAGCATAAAGTTAAGGACTTTGATAACTGGAAGACGCAATTTGATAATTTTGCCGACTTCCGCAAGTCATCAGGCGAGAAATCGTACAGCATCATGCATCCTGCCGATGATCCCAACGATCTGGTGGGAATCTTCGAATGGGACAGCATCGAGAATGCCCAGAAGTTTGTTAAGGCTCCGGAACTGAAGGAGGCCATGAGCAAGGCGGGCGTGATCAGCGAGCCGGAAATCGAATTTATGAAAGAATCCACAAGCGGTAGTTTGTAGACAATCATCCTCTATCCGATTAACTCATGCGCGGCGCATCGGCCTCGGTGCGCCGCAACCCTGGTTCAAAGCTGAACGCATTGAACTCACAATTCACGCCGATTCTTCAATTTTATGGGATTTTTTTAGGAGGAGTTATTTTATGACGAAAAAAGTCCTCACCTGGCCCGCGGTCGCTTCGATCATTTTCTTGTTCTTTTTGCTGACAGGATGCGGTGATGATGATAGTATCAATCCTGAGAGCCTCACAATCACCGACATTGATGGTAATATATATAGCGTAGTCAAAATCGGTGACCAATTGTGGATGGCCGATAATTTAAAAGTGACACATTATCGCAATGGCGATCCTATCGCCAATGTCACCGTTGTTGCTGAATGGTCCTCGATGACTGCCGGGGCATATTGTGATTACAATAATGAAGTCACCAATGCCGCAGTATATGGCAGGCTCTACAATTGGTATGCCGTGAATGACAGCAGAGGGATTGCTCCGGAGGGATGGCATGTGCCCTCGGATTCTGAATGGAAGCAGCTTGAGAGGCATCTGGGCCTGAGCAATGAGGAAGCCGATTCCGCTGGATGGCGGGCTGACGGATTGGGCGGCAAGCTCAAAGCGACTTATAACTGGCAGCTTCCCAACGATGGCGCCACCAACGAGACCGGTTTCACAGCCCTCCCGGGAGGCAACCGTTATTTTGGCAGCGGCAATACATTTAACTCAATAAACCAGGCAGCGTTTTTCTGGACCGCCGGGGAATCCGAGGGCAGGACATGGCACCGTGCCCTCTTATATGACCGGTCAGGCATCTTCCGCTACTACGAACCCAAAAATGTCGGCCTCTCGGTCCGCTGTGTGAAGGATTGATGGTAACCTTGCCTGGGGCCACATCCGGCTCAAGGCTGGAAGAGACATCGCGCGACAGATTGATGTGTCGTGATGAATAGGTAAGGGGTTGACTGTTGTCGTCGTGCGAGGCCTTGGTCCCGATTTATCGGGATTGTGATCTCGCACTCAAATGATCCTTTATTAATCCCCTAATTCCTGCTTCAAAAACTGGCCGGTGTATGATTTGCCGTTTTTGGCTACCTGTTCGGGGGTGCCGGTGGCGATGACGTAACCGCCGTCATCTCCGCCCTCCGGGCCGAGATCAATGATCCAGTCGGCGGTCTTGATCACATCCATATTATGCTCGATCACAAGCACCGTATTGCCGCGGTTGACCAGCTCATTTAAGACATTCAGAAGCATCTTGATATCCTCGAAATGCAGTCCGGTGGTGGGCTCATCGAGAATATAGAATGTCCTCCCGGTGGCAGTCTTGGAAAGCTCGGTGGAAAGCTTGACCCTCTGCGCCTCGCCGCCCGATAATGTGGTGGCCTGCTGGCCGAGATGAATATAGCCCAGGCCGACATTATACAGTGTCATCAGCTTGCGCTTGAGCGGGGGAATATTTCCGAAAAATTCCAGTGCCTCGGCCACAGTCATATCCAGCACCTCGGCAATATTCTTGCCCTTGTACCTGATCTCCAGCGTCTCATTATTATAGCGCCGGCCCTTGCAGACCTCGCAGGGGATATAAACATCGGGCAGGAAATGCATCTCGATTTTTATTATCCCGTCCCCCTCGCAGGCCTCGCATCGCCCGCCCTTGACATTGAACGAGAACCGTCCCGGCTTGTAACCGCGCAGCTTGGCTTCGGGAGTCTGGGAGAAAAGGTCGCGGATAAATGTGAATGTCCCGGTATATGTAGCGGGATTCGAACGCGGGGTTCTTCCAATCGGCGACTGGTCGATATCGATCACCTTATCAATATGCTCCAGGCCGAGAATTTTCTTATAGGGCAACGGTTTCCGTCGTGAATTGTAGAATCTGCTGCTCAGAATCGGATACAATGTCTCCTCGATCAATGTCGATTTGCCCGATCCGGAGACTCCGGTCACGCAGATAAACTTGCCTAACGGGATATCGATATTGATCTCTTTCAGGTTATTTCCGGCCGCACCCTTGAGATTGAGCATATCCCCGTTGCCGCCGTTACGATGTTTCGGCACAGGGATCTTCGATTTTCCAGCCAGATATTTTCCGGTCAGCGATTTTTTGGTCTGGCGCTTGATTTGTGCGGGAGTGCCTGCCGCCACAATCTCGCCGCCATGTTTACCTGCGCCGGGTCCCAGATCCACCACATAATCGGCCGCAAGTATCGTATCGCGATCATGCTCAACCACCACAACAGTATTGCCCAGATCGCGAAGTTCTGTCAAAGTGCTCAAGAGACGGTTATTATCCCGCTGATGAAGGCCTATTGAGGGTTCATCAAGTATATATAAAACCCCTGTCAGGCGTGACCCTATTTGGGTTGCCAGCCGTATCCTTTGAGCCTCCCCGCCGGAGAGGGTGGAAGCCGCGCGGTCAAGGGTCAAATACTCCAGCCCCACATTGACCAGAAACCCCAGCCGTTCCCGGATTTCCTTCATAACCTGATGTGCTATCTTCTGTTGGCGTTTGCTGAGTTTGATCATTTCGAAGAACTCACGGGCCGCCTTGATCGACATTCTGGTAATATCATGAATATTTTTATCAGCGATATAGACCGCCAGCGACTCCCGCCTCAATCTCGCGCCCCCGCATAACGGGCATTCTGTAATCGACATATACTGCTCGATCCAGTTGCGGACTCCTGAAGATTCGGTTTGGCGGTATCTTCTTTCCAGATGTGGGATTACACCCTCAAATGAGGACACAAATTCACCTCGGGCATTGCCGCGTCCGGAAGCATGTTCATAGGCGAATTTTATCTCAGTATTACCGGAGCCATGCAAAATGACGTTCTGAACCTTTCTTGGCAATTTGCTGAAGTGACTGGAGAGTTTAAAACCGTAATGATTCGCAAGTCCGCGCAACTGGTACCGATACCAGTTGGCCAGATCGGCACCCCATGGCGCAATTGCACCCTCGTTTATCGGCAGGTCAGGATTGGGAATCACGAGGCTCTCGTCAATTTCCATCCGATGGCCCAGGCCGTCACAGGCCGGGCAGGCCCCATAAGGCGAATTGAACGAAAACATGCGCGGAGTCAGCTCTTCATACGATATACCACAGTCAACACAGGCGTAATTCTCGGAGAAGAGCATCTCCTCTCCGCCGATAATATCGACCATAGCCATACCGCCGCCTATCTTCAGGGCGATTTCGACCGAATCGGCCAGGCGCCGGCGGACTTTTTCCGAAATCACCAGCCGATCAATCACTATTTCGACGTCATGTTTCTTATTTTTCTCCATATCCGGGGCCTCGTCGATCGGATAGACCTCGCCGTCGATGCGAATGCGCACGAAACCCTCTTTTCCCGCTTTTTCGACGATTTCCTTATGTTCGCCCTTGCGTCCCCGCACCAGAGGCGCCAGAATCTGCAGCCTGGTGCCCTCTTTCAGCTCCATGATCTGGTCCACCATCTGCGAGGAGGTCTGCTGGGCGATCTTTTTACCGCAGTTGAAACAGTGCGGCACGCCGATGCGCGCGAACAGAAGTCTAAGATAATCATAGATTTCCGTCACAGTACCCACAGTCGAGCGGGGATTTTTGGCGGATGTGCGCTGTTCAATCGAGATGGCCGGAGAGAGGCCGTCGATAAAATCGACATCCGGCTTATCCATAATCCCCAGAAACTGGCGGGCATATGCCGATAACGATTCCACATATCGCCTCTGGCCCTCGGCATAGATAGTATCAAAGGCCAAAGAGGACTTTCCTGACCCGGAAAGCCCGGTAATTACTACCAGCTTGTCACGTGGGATCTGCAGGTCTATATTCTTAAGGTTGTGCTGACGAGCACCCTGAATTGTTATTTTCTTTTCCATTCTATAATCTTCCAGGTGAGATTAAACACCATTTCCGGTCTAAAGTTTCGCGCTCCTATCATTTTGGCGATCAAGCAGAAAAAGTGAACATCGGGTTTTGGACATTCTTGAAATATAAACGTCTCTTCATCTGATGGCAAGAATTATGACAGTATCAAAAGACCAAAAAAGTGTTGACAAAGGCGGGATTATAATATAGTTTTGGATTTTACTTTTTTGCAGAGAAAGAATTTGTTTGGCAACGACTTAAAGCCTTGGGATGCTATTTATTGGGAAATTAATCTATTTAACTGGAGATAGTAAAAACCATGCGAATTTTTAACACAATCATGCTGATACTCCTGATTCTGTTATTTTCTGGTGAGGTGATGGCAGGCGGTTATAATGTCTCCGGAGTCGGCCTGAAAGCGCTCTCTATGGGCGGAGCGTTCAGAGCGGTGGCCGATGACTGGAGCGCATTGTATTACAATCCTGCAGGGCTGTCGAACCTCTACCAGCATGAGATAGCATTTGGAATCGATCTCTATAGCTATCGACCGGAGTTTACTCCGCAGATGACATTAAACGACTATTCATTTGGATACTATGACGGCGAGGAAAGGGTTTCTGATGACAAGATTCCCTACACTCCCTTTGGAGCCGCCGCATTTGTACTTCCGATGTTTGAAAAATTAACTGTGGGATTCGGAGTGTTCCAGCCCTACGATCATGATGTGGAATGGAATGTATTCAAGCTCAGCCCGGCCTACAATCAGTATGTAGACGATTCATTCGATTTGCCGGTGGTCGAGCCGCTGGTTCCCTTCCCGGAAATTACTCATGCTTTCAATGTTGACCTTATCGATTTTCATCCCACCATTGCGGCTGAGTTGATCGAAGACAGGATGTCCCTGGGCGTGGGTCTTTCAATCCGTAAGGGTTCGTACAACCGCAGCGAAATAATACTGCGCCCGAACACTCTTTCGGAATCGTTCTCCTCCCGTCCCTATGAAAACCTGGTCACCATGACTGAATATGATGCCAGCGGATGGGGTCTGGGAGTGAATGTCGGGCTGCTCTTCCAGGCCAGTGAAAAGTTGAAACTGGGCGCCTCTTATCAGTCCAAGACGACAATAGATCTTTCGGGTGACCTTTATGCCACCCTTTATTCACCCGGCAACCGGCACCTGGAAGAATTTGCCGACACTGCCAATCCCGCCAACCAGCTATTTAAGGGCGAGGTTTACACCGCAAATCACGAAGCCGATGCCGAGTGGGTAATCCCCTCCGAATTTGGATTCGGCTTGGCCTACCAGCTCAGCGAGAGGGTTATGATCGCGGCAGACTTTGCCTATATTATGTGGTCGGAGAACGAGGGCATTGAATTTGATGTTACCAGCACCACCGGTTTGACCGAGTTCTCATTCATAAACGGTTACCTGACTCCCGTCGACTTCATCGAGGAGTGGGATGATGCTCTCAGGATTTCCGTCGGTGTCGAGGGCCATCCGCACGAAAAATACAAATTGAGGGGCGGTTACAGCTTCGAACAGACTCCTATACCTGAGGAGGGTGCACGAGTAATTTTCGATAATCCCGCCGACCGCCATCACCTGAGCGGCGGCGCCTCAGTTTATGTCGGAATAGTTGAACTCTATGGCGCCGTATCAATGATTATCACACCTGAAACCACCGTCTCGGATCTGGTCGATGCCGATGAAGATGGAATTTTTGATAATCATACTGGCACATACAGTGACTTTACGGCTGTCACCTCAATCGGATTCACCGTCAGGTTCTAGGAGGTTGTGAACAATGAAGAGATCAAAGATATTATTTACGGTTTTGTTTCTGGTCGGATTGATTCTGATTGGCTGTTCGGAGCGCGAGAATCCAGCCGATTTTCCGGATATCAATGAGCGCGGATTTAAAAATGACGGTGTGTTCACATACCCCCGCGCCTATTCAGCGATTTCCGATCATGCCGGCTGGCAATTCTTTAATTTTACGGTGGACAAGAATTTCTTTACCAAGCTCTACGCCCCACCGTCATTTACTCCCCAGGGACGTCCTTTCCCGATCCTTTACCTTCTCCACGATTTTGAAGGTGATGAAAACTACTATTTCTCCAGGATGGTTCAGTGGATCGCGGACAGTCTCATTTACGAGGGGGAGATCAAGGAGTTCTACATTGCCAGCATCAACGCCTCCACCCCTTACGGCGGCACCTGGTATACCGATAACGAGTTTTTTGGGTGGTTTGAAACGATGGTTGTTGACCAGTGGGTTGCCTTTATAGAAAGTACCCTGGAGGATCAGCTTCGGGTTATCAGTGAACGAGAATCCCGGGCCATCGGCGGTTTCGGCATGGGCGGGTATGGCGCTCTCAAGCTGGCGGCCAAATATCCTGAACTGTATTCTTCGGTTTCGGCCTCGACGCCTGCCGGAAGCTTCCAGCAGATCGAGGATTTGATCCCGATGATGATCGAGGAGCAGGGCCTCAGCATCCCCATCGATCCCGATGATTACCAGGATATGGATACAACCAACCTGTTTACCGAGAAGCCGTACACCATGCTTTTCTTCTCTCTGGCTCAGGCATTCAGCCCGCATCCGGAAGATGGAGAGCCCGGCTACGCCGATTCGACAACATTCCTTAGCTTCTACGGTATCGACCTGCCCTTCGACTATAACGGCAATATCTATCAGCCCGTTTTCGATAAATGGCTGGCGCATGATTTGAGCGCTGTTTTTGATACGTATGGCGGGAATTTTGATTCTATCGCCGTACACCTCGAAGTGAGCGATACAAATCAGTTCCTCTTCCATCAGCAGGCTGAGGACATCCGCAATTCCATGGATCAGAATGGAATCAACTATTCCTTCGACACTTATTCCGGCTACACGGGCTACCCGGCGTTTAATCAGCGGTTCGTATATGACCGGCTGGTCGAAATACTCAAGTTCCATTCAGAGAATCTTGTAGAGGAAATGTAAACTAAGGTACTATTATAGATGCTGCCCGCATAACGGGCAGCATCTTTTTTTGTTATGACCGAAAAATACGACATAATTTCAATCGGGGCGCACCCCGATGATGTCGAGGTGGGAACCGGTGGAGTACTGATAAAGATGGCTCAGATGGGCTATCGTACCGGTATCGTCTATCTTACCAAAGGGGAGATGGGCACGGGGGGTACCCCGGAGGTCAGATCGCAGGAATCCAGGAAGGCGGCCGAAATCATGCAGGCCGATCTCCTGGAAACCCTAGACTGGGGCGATACCAAACTCAAGGATCGTCCCGAGTACCGCTACGAGCTGGCTGCAATTTTTAGAAAATACAGGCCGGAGATAGTGCTGGCCCCTTGGATGAGCGGCGGGCATGGCAAACGCCAGTCACATCCGGATCATCGGGCAGCAGGCAAAATAGTGACAAACTCCATCTATTACGCCACCTTCAAGAAGCTCCCCATCCAGGGTGAAATTCACAAAGTCAAAGCTCTCTTTCACTATTTCCTACCGGTCGAGGCCACGCCGACATTTATCGTGGATATCACCGATCAATATGAGCTCTGGATGGAGGCGCTCAAGGCTCATGCCTCGCAGTTCATGAATCCCGAGAAATCCAGGGATTATTTATGGTCTTTGGAGACGATGGCGCGCTCGTTCGGCGCCATGGCCGGGGTTAAGTACGGGCAGGCCTTTAAAATAGGTGAGCCGCTCAGAATCCAGGATATTTTCTGCCTCACCCGGGGCAAAGATGAAACGCCCTGTGCATTCGGCAAACATCCCCAAAATATAAAGCGGGATATTCAAAAATAGAACAGCACATCCATTCCCGCTGACCGTTCTGTGAGCAATAATTCCTAATCATGTTATATTCCGCTGATTCCGGTCGACATATTTATTAGAAATGAATGGAAGCGGAGAAATCTCCGCCTGTACAAGGGAGATTTGTTTCAGATGAATAAGTCCGACGAGGCGATTGCAACGACTATTAAAAAGTACTCCTCTGATCTTCCCTGGGGTATTTATCTCTATGATATTTCTGAAAACGAACTGAGCCACTGGGGCGGCCAGCCGCAGGCCGGGGAGTATCATCAGACCGAAAAATACCTGGCCGATATGATCAAAGATATCTGTTTTATGGCGGTTGAGAAGCAAAAGGTCTACACTGAGACATCCCCCTCCGGACTGGTATATATATCGGTTCCCCTTTTCATCGATAAAAAAATCTGGGCTGTGCTGGCAACCTATCTCTCGCTCGGTAAAGAGGGTACCTGGCGGCGTACATTGAACCGCGGACCCTCGGTAACCAGGACGGTCGATCTCCTGGAGGAGCTTGGATTTATTCTCTCCACGCACCAGGAGGTACAGAAATGGTACCGTCCCAGTTTCCAGGACGAATCCGAAAAATCACCCTCCCCTGAAAACGAGGATAGGCTGGTGAGCCCGAAGTTATCCTCGTTTGCAAGATGGTAGAATTTTGGAGTCTCCTATTCGGTTTTATCTCCAATCTGATTGAGCAGCTCTCTTACTGCACGCTCCAGTTGCGGATCCCTTCCTTTGACAATATCTGTAAGCATGTTCTCAACTGTAATGTCAGGATAGCGCGGCACCAATTCTAAATTTTCCATATCGGTCGTGTAGCATCCCCATGAGGGTCTCCTGATACGCGTGCCGTCGATCAGATTATAAGAAGCCGTTCCGATCACGCCGCCCGCGGTCCTTTCGCCCACTATCTTACCCAGGCCGAGCTTGCGATAGCCTTCGGCAAAAATCTCGGAGTTGGAACCCGAACCGTTATTGATCAAGAGAATACTGGGTTTTTCGAGCGCCTTGCTGCGCATTTTATTTTCCGAGGTGACCGGGTAACCGGCGAAGTTGCGATAGATATACGGCTCTTTTATCAGGATGCCCAGGAGATGCACCGCAATATTGCCGCCGCCGTTATAGCGCACGTCCAGCACGACGCCCTCTTTATCCTGCGTCTGATTGACTATCTCCAGTTTGAATTTCTCCAGGGCGTCGGGATACATGCGGCGGATATGAATGTATGCCAGCCTGCCGTCAGAAAGTGAGTCAACCATCCGGCGGCGTTCTTCCACCCAGAAATCATAGAACAAGTCGTAGATGGGGCCGAATTCCGTCCCTTTCACAGTCACATCATAGGGCTCAGCATCAGGGCCTTTGGCCACCGTAAAGATAGTCTTCTTATCGATCTGGCCGCTAAAAAGCGGATAGATATTGGTCTCACGGTTGATCTCCTGCCCGTTGATCGCCAATAGATAGTCGCCTGTATCAAGCGGTGTATCGGCCAATGCAGCCGGCGAGTTCGGCAGCACAAGGCTTATCCTGTAAAGGCCATTTTCATCCAGCTCATCTTGGTCAAGATGAAACCCATACCAGGCGGTCGAGAGTTCTTTTTTGATTCCACCGCCGCGGGAATAAATGTTGATGTGAGATGATCCCAGGTCGCCCATCATCTCCAGGATGATCTGGTTAAACTCGTCTTCTGTCTCGACCTCGTCGACCAGCGGACTGTATTTTTCCCGAATCCTGTCCCAGTCAACTCCATGAAGATCGGGATCATAATAGTATTCATCAAACATCCACCAGGTCTCCTGAAATTTCTGGCGGTTTTCCCTGTCCACCACAACATCCATCTCGGCCGTGAAGCCAAGATTCTCAACTTTCTTGTCCTTTATATTCAGCTTCTTTAGTTTGCCGCCTTCCAGGAAAAAAACATATTTTGAATCGGCAGATAATTTCAGATCGCTTTTTGGCTGACCGGAATGGGTCAACTGCGTCAGGTCAGGATCATCTTCCTCCAGACAGGCCGACCATATCTCCGGCTTGCCCATTATGCCCGCCACAAAGATAATAGACTCGCCATCGGCTGTAATCAACGGATAATGAGAGGAGGCATCCAGGTCAAGTGCTCTGGATACTCGTTTATGGATATCCTCAAAGTCTATTTTTGTCGGTTCAACTGCTTTTTGGTCTTTATCTCCCTCATCTTTTTTCTCTTTTTCTTCTTTCTCCATGTCCAGGAGAAGAGAATCGATCCGATCCTCCTCAAATTCAAATGGATCAGGGGCGAGTTCGATTTTAAAGGTCGAGGTCAGATCGTCACGGCTCCAGCGCGAGAAATATACCAGTTCGCCGTCCCCGGAAAAGCGGGGGCGGAAACATTGATCGGTGTAATGTGATACATTTACGGGCTCGGATTCAAAATCGGTAATGAAGATATTGGTTTCGTAAGTTTCCCCGGCCATGGTGAGGGTAAGATAGCGTGAATCGGGAGAAAAATCGTACTCGACATGCGGCTCGATTGCCAGATCTATGAACATTCCGATAATCGTATCAGATTCAACATTATTTTCCAGATCATAGACAATTACTTTATCCAATTCCCGATAATAAACCAGCCTCTTGCCGTCAGGAGAGCACAATGGTTTGGCTTCATTCTGCGGGGTAGATGTCATCCGGATCTCATTTTTCCCGGCTAAATCATAGGAATAAACATCATAGTTGCCGGTCCTGTCGGAGACATAGTATATGGTCTTTGAATCCGGTCCGAAGCAGGGATGTTTTTCCCTTTGCGGGGTATTGGTTATCCGCCGTGCAAATTCGGGCTCATCGGTGGGGATCAGGAAGAGCTCGCCCCGGATTACCAGAACAGCCAGCTCGCCATCAGGTGAAATGTCATATTCCTGAATATATCCGTCGAAAGTCATCTGCTTGACCGGATTGTTCTTGTAATCTGCGGTCAGCTCTATATCGACAATCCTGGGGCTGCCCTGGGTGGGATCAAAATACCAGATATTGAAATTCTGTTCAAATACCAGCTTGTTCATCCGGGGATTCGAATTAAGCCACTGTGCACCATCATCAGAATAATCTGTGAGCTGTGACTCGGCCCCGGAATTCAAGTCCTTCTTCCAGAGATTGGCTACAGTGCTATCCCTGTTGGCGACAAAATAAATCACCTCACTGGCCTGATCATAGACCGGCCAGAGATCATGGCCATCGTCCGAGGTTATCCGGTCGAGAGTAAATTCCTCACTGGTTCTATCCAGCATCCAGATATCGCTGTTGGTGTTACCGGCAAAGTTGGCTTTCCACCAGCGGTAACGTCCCGAACCATTATTGAAAATGAGCTTCTTTCCGTCAGGTGAAACCTTGCCGGCATATTCGCCGTCCCAATGTCCGCCTGTCATGGCCACCGGAGTGCCGCCATTTATCGACATCTTGAAGACATCATAATTAAATTGCCTGAGTGAATAGAATATTACGCTGTCGCCATCCGGCGTCCAGCCGGTGCCGTAATCGGAACCGGTATAATATGTCAGTCTTTCAGGTTCACCACCGGTCACCGGGATTATATAAATATCGCGATTGTCGTATCTTTCAGAGGTAAACAGAATCATGCGTCCATCAGGCGAGAACTGGGGCATGATATCATCTGCCGGATGCACTGTCAGCCTTGTGGCCTGCCCTCCCTCTGAGGATACCAGCCAGAGGTCACCCTTACATGAGAAGCATACAGTCTCCCCGTCCGGAGACAGGGCCGGATATCTCAAGAACGGTTTCGATTCCTCCTGTGCGTTAAGTGTCAGCGCTGTCATGATGACAATCAGAATGGTGCTTAAGCGTTTCATGAATCAATCCTTTCCGTAAATAATCAATTCCATGAAATTACGAGAAAAGCGGTCATCTGTCAACCGCTAACGGCGAGCCTCCTGCGCTGCAGAATAGAATTGACTAAATTGGTATCGGTGTTTATCTTATAGTGTTGCATACCTGCATATTTCTTGGCTTGCCGCGGGAGGATGCCGAAACCGGAGGACGACCATGCGCAGATTATTTATTTTATTTTTCATGCTATGCTTGATTATCACGGGATGCTCCGGCAATGACTCTTCGGGACCATCAGATAATGACCATGACAACCTCTTAGCCTCGGCAACGATAGGAAGCGAGGGCGGCACTCTTTCAAGCGATGATATCTCGATCGAAATCCCCTCCGGATCCCTCGACATGGCCACTGAACTCAACTTATATTTGTCAGGAAGCGGAGAACCATTTGCGGAACAGGGAGTATCGCCTTTATTCAGGCTCGAGGGTTTACCACAGGGCTTTGATGGGAATCTTCATATTGCAATCAGATATGATGGGGTGCTTAATGCGGAGAGCTTCATTGCCATGGGTGAGGAGTTTTATCTGGTCGAAGATGATGATTCCGGCTCTGTGTACAGTCTCTTCCAGGCTGCCGATTCCTCAGGATTTTTACTTGGCGATATTCCTGTGATCAGCCCCGATGCGAGAACTCATGGAAAATTGAATGCTGTTTCCGATGGCGCCGGGCTGATTATATATCTGCTTGGTGTGAGCGATTACCTGACTCTTCAGGATGGCGATTTCAGGATTCGATATCCGCGAATATTGCAGGAGAATGCGGAACAATTGAAGCTCTTCCTGGATCAGGCTTTAAATACCATAGAATATATGCAATTCCAGATTCCCGATGAGAACACAACGCTGCCGATTAATGTGCTCATCCGGGAGAAGTCTTTGGGAAGTTTTGCGCAATATATCCCCAGAGAAGCGCACTCTTACTATACCGATAACCAATACACATCGATAGAGGTCCGCGAACAGGATATGGGTACAGCCGATTATCCTGAAATGAAACTTGATATCGGGAATGAGCTCTATCTGCTTGTCGCCGCAATGCACAACAGGAGCACGCTTGACAGACTGCCGCTGTCATGGTTTGACTATGCCGGGAGCACATGGTTTCAGTGTTTCATGTCCGCCGATCCCGATACCTTCGTTCCGGATTTGTATCTTGAAAATTCAACCTGTTTACTGGATTCGTTTGATATGCGTCCCGCCGCACCAGAATATCAGCATCTGCTTCACGGCCGGGGCATGGGCGCCTTCATCAAATTTATGTACTCACGATTCGGACCCAGTGTTCTGCCATATATATACGTCGAACGTAAAGAGCATGAAATATCAGCGTGGAGAACAATCTTCGGGAATTATGTCACTGTCATAAATCAGCCGCATGCCCAATGGTATCCGGCCTTTATCAAGCAATTGATAAATGAAGAAATTTACGATCTTGGCGGTCAGCTCTCCTCGCGTTTGCTGGATAAGACTTATCACGAATACGACATCGATTCAGATGCTAATCAGAACGCCACTTTTCCGTTCGGGGCAACCGCCCTCGAATCCAAAATATTCAAATTCGGGCTGAATAATCCGGATTTCGCCGATGGTGATCAGCTGCAAATTACTGTCTATGATAAGAGCATGCTGGCCGACAGTATGCATCTGATTGTCTTTAAGAGAAAAGGTACAGCAGTGGAGTACATCGGGGATGGCTCCAGCGTTATTGTCGATAGCATTCTGGGACTCCAGCAGGATGGCTGGGATATTTTTGCTGTTGCAGTTAATTCAATCGCCGGAAGCTTGAATGACGCTACCGAATATGATTATTACCTGAATATTGAGGTTAAAGAAGCGCCGAGCATAAATATTGCTCGCGTCGTCATAAACGTTATAGTAGATGCCTATTTCAGGGATTCGGGTGACACTTCCTATCTAAAGCCTGATTTTAATCTATATTGGGTTGCGACCGGAACTACCACAGGAAATACATTCGAGGGCGATATCGATATGGTGCATGATAACGGCGCTATACCTACCGGTACCATGACCGTGACATTTGACCCGGATACCTACAGCATATTGTATTTCGACGCTTCCGCCACTGTCGATGATGCCTCTTTCGATTGGGAACACTGGGATATCTCTGGCGGTAATCTTAGCGGGAGTTATTTTGATGAGACGATAACAGCTCAGGCGGCTGGCCCCAACACCTTCAAATACATAACCGGCTTGAATTACCGCTGGGAGAGCAGCATGGATTGGCACGAGATATACTTATTTGAATGTTCTTCCGGAAGTTTAATCGCGATTACACTTTACACACAGGACTATTGAGCGGATTCATGTCCCGCTATAATCCCCGTTTTTTTCGCTTGCTTATCGCCTCTTGAGCTATTATTTACATGAATCATGGCCGGGAAGCTGGAAAATAAGATCGCACTTGTAACCGGGGCGAGCAAAGGTATCGGCAGAGCGACTGTCGAACTTTTTGCTGAACATGGCGCCGAAGTATTCTGCCCGGCACGATCTATCGATAAACTGGAAGAGCTTAAATCCAGCCTGGAAAAGAAGGGCGCCAAAATTCATATCAAACAAACCGATCTTGGAAAGCCCTCTGATATTAATGAGCTCTTCAGGTTCATCTCAGCTAACGCCGAACACCTTGACACTGTAGTCAATGCCGCCGGGACATTCAAACGGGGGCGAATCGACCAGATCGCCGAATCCGATTTTGATGAAATCATTAACATCAACCTGAAAGCAGCATATCTGATATGTCAGCACGCCATACCATTGCTGTTAAAGTCCGGAAACGGAACTATCGTAAACATATCATCTCTTTCAGGATGTTTCGGCCTGCAGAAGTTTGACGGCTTCGGGCCCTATGATATCTCCAAATACGGCCTCTGGGGCCTGACCGAGATTCTGGATGTCGAATTGAAAGAAAAAAACATCCGTGTAAACCAGATTTCCCCCAGCGGGGTCGATACGGAAATGCATTACCGGGCCTTCGGGCCGGAATCAAATCCCCCGCTCACTCCTCGGGATGTCGCCCGGGTGGTATTGTATCTCGCATCTGATGAATCCGCACCACTATCCGGGGAAAATCTGAGGCTTTTTGGTAAATAGCGCATGTCCAATCAGGTCGACTGGTCAAGAGCATTTAAATTCAAGGGCGAAGATAAGTACTTCAATTTATCCGTTCTCTGGATTTTCTACTACCCCTATGCCATACGGTTTTTCTATTATCTCAGGGTTCATCCGCACTTTGTGCTTTCGCTTGCTATAATTCTCGGACTGGCATCGAGCGCATTCCTGTGGTATGATAAACTGATCGTTGCAGCAATACTCCTGCATTTACGGGATGTTTGTGATGCCTCGGACGGTTCGCTGGCCAGGTTGCGGGGGATGACCTCACGGGTTGGCCGATTTATGGATTCACTAGGTGACATGCTGGTTCTAACGATCTTGATTGCTGTTATTGCAATTGAAGCCTATACATCTGTGGACAGCAGCATTTATATAATCCTCGGTATATTGACGTGGTTCAGTCTGTTCATTCAATGTTCCTACTTCAACTATTATCAGCTCAAGTACGCCGAAAGCATAGAGGAACATCTCGGGGCAAGGCTGGAAGAAAAAAAGAAGGATGACAGGGATAGTCGGACGGTGGGAATATTGAGACTGTTATACAGGGCGCTGTATAGCTGGCAGGATATGCTCATAAAACAGATCGACAGGCTTTCAATTTCAATATTAAGCATTTATCCCGGCTTCAATCAGGACGACTGGTACCGTGATAAAGGGTTTCTGACCTTGAATTCGCTCCTGTGCTTCGGGACACATATATTTGTTTTTTGTTTGTGTTTCATTTTCGGAAACCCGGCGCTTGCTTTATTCATTATAACTGTATTATTTAATATATACTTTTTCGCGTTGATGGCCGGGCGGATCATAATTTATAAATTCAGGCTGGCCGGGGAAAGATCGAAAAAAATAACAGGACATTGAAAATGAAGGTCTCTATAACACGTAAGGCTCATTTCACATCCGGACACCGTCTCTATAACCCGGACTTCTCGGACGAGGAGAACAGGCGCATATTCGGGCCCTGCTCCAATCCCAACGGGCATGGTCATAATTATGTGCTGGAGGTCACGGTCACCGGCGAGCTCGATCCCGCCACCGGTATGATAATGAACCTCAAGGAGTTAAAGAATATAATTAACGAGCATATAATTTCCCGGTGTGATCATAAAAACTTCAGCGTTGATGTCGATTTTACCCGGGATATTATTCCCACCGCCGAGAATCTGGCCAAGCGGATTTTTGAAGTACTGGATTCCAAACTTCCCGATGGAACACTGCAGCGTATTAAACTGTTTGAAACCGAAAACAATATAGCAATTGCTGAAAGAGGAGATGGCTAAATGATAGATGTGCAGAACAGAAAAGATAACCGCAATATCAGTATTGACCGGGTCGGTATAAAGAACATCAAATACCCGATCACTCTTCGCGACAAACATAAGGACCTTCAGCATACAATCGCAAGTGTTAATCTTTATGTCGATCTGCCGCGCGAATTCAAGGGAACACATATGTCCCGCTTTGTCGAGGTCCTGACCGAACACCACCAGGAAATTGATATCAGAAATATAAAGGGCATTCTGGAGGAGATCAAAACCAGGCTGAAAGCCAAAACCGCTCATCTGGAACTGACCTTCCCCTATTTTATCGAGAAGAAAGCACCGGTTTCAGGCCAGAGTGCAATGCTCGATTATAACTGCACTATCGAGGCTGTGGCCAATGGTTCGGAGGATATAAAACCCGCCATCACAGTCGAGGTGCCGGTGACCACATTGTGTCCCTGCTCGAAAGAAATATCCGAGCGCGGCGCGCACAACCAGCGTTCGGTGGTGACTCTCAAAGTCCGCGTTAACCAGTTTATCTGGCTGGAAGAGCTGATTCATATAGTCGAGCATTCCGCTTCTTGCGAACTCTTCCCGCTTCTCAAACGCGAGGATGAGAAATATGTCACCGAGGAGGCCTACGATAATCCAGCCTTTGTTGAGGATGTGGTCAGGAACATCACCGAGAAGCTTCAGGATGATGAGCGTATCGACTGGTTCAGTGTCGAATCCGAAAATCAGGAATCGATTCACAATCATAATGCTTACGCCCAGATCGTTCGCAACCTCCGGGCCGAACGCTTTAATGATGAGAAAGCTCGTGAAATCGCTCGTAAGAAAGAGCCGAATGAGGTCGAAAGCGAGGTCGATGCCTGATGTCAGACCTACTTAGAGACAAAGTTGTCCTTGTGACCGGCTCTAGCCGCGGACTGGGTAAGACCATTGCCAGACGTTATCTTGAGGAAGGCGCGAGAGTAATAATCACCAGTCAGCAATCGGATGAGCTCGATCAGGCTGCGGAAGAGTTGAAGCGGGCCTCGGATCAACTTAGAAAAGTCGTGGCGGATATAACAGATGACTCTCAGGCCAAGAAACTTGTCGACAGCGCAATCCAGGAATTCGGACAGATAGATATTCTCATAAATAATGCCGGTGTATTCAAAGGCGGCGAAATTGATCAGATGGACGTCAAGGACTTCGAGCTGACATTCAATGTCAATGTCAAGGGCGCATTTCTGGTCACCCGTCATGCTGTGGCGCAGATGAAGAAGCAGAAGTCGGGGCAGATTGTAAATATCTGCTCGATCGGCTCCAAGCTGGGCATGGAAAAGCTCTCGGCCTACTGCGCCTCCAAGGCTGCTCTTGCTCGTTTCGGCGACAGCTTAAAAGCCGAGCTCAAACCGTATAATATTCGGGTCACCAATGTCATGCCGCACGCCATGAACACGATGGGCAAGAATATCGATCCGGATTCCGACGACCGCCGTAAGATGATTGAACCCGATGATGTCGCCGATGCCATTATTGCGATAACTTCAGCGGAAGATTATGTTCAGTACCAGGACATAACGATCTTCCCCAAGTCCACAAAACTGACCAAGACAGAAGAATAAATTCTTCAAGTGCCCATAAATTTCGTGTGCGAAGTAACTCCCATACTCCGTGGAAAATCGTAGGTCAAAAGTCTGTGACTTTTGACATCGTCAAATCTCAAAGAGATTTGACCTCATAACATAAGTCAAACCTTTTTAGGCTACCGATAATTGATTATTTTTATTATATGTCGCGCAGGGTCTTGCCTCGACTTGTCTAGGTGTGACCCTGCGCAATTCTGGTCGTCAGATACTGGAGAGCCAACCCGATTAGCGGCCGTTCGAAATGGTAACCGGAACCGGATTGGAGAGCATATCCAGCACAGGCGAGGTCTTCTTGACATGTGCCCAGAGTTCCTCGACCTTTTCCGGCGGAGCATCACAGTCCACACGATATTTCAGATTGATATCCTTGTAGCCCGGACGGACCTGGTCCGAAAGCCCTAGGAAACCATGCAGATCCATCTTCCCCTCAAGGTCGAACTCGAGATTCTTGACATTGATACCCTGAGCCGCGGCATTGTAAGAAAATCCCACTGCCAGACACGATGCCAGCGCATGAAGCACCGATTCAACTGCATTGGGGGCCTTGTTAGAGCCGAGTAATACCGGCGGCTCATCACCGTCCATAACAAACTCTCTGCTCCGGGACTTATCTTCCTGCCCTGCGCCATAAAAGCCCTTTATCATGGTTTGGGAATAGCCCCCATCGAGCCATTTAGTCGAGGCGCGGAAATTGAACTGTGCCAGTTCCGGGTTCTCCTTGATAGCGTTGATAGTATCAACAAGCTGTTCGACATTTACACCGTTGGGATAAGTTTTCTCTTTAGTGGACATATTCTCTCCTGTTTTTAATGGTGAACAAAAAAGCGGGCGACAGATGCTGGTTATCGCCCGTGTTTTAATCTTGTAATTGAAATCCCGGCCTGATGGTTCCCGTATGTCCATATTTTTAAATGGATACGGGAGTTTCCCGTCCAGAATGCGGGATATCGTTGCGAGAATGAAAACCCCGGGCGTTGCGGAAACGTATTGTTAATTAGTATTCATTGGTATTGAGGAGGATATTATGGGATTGGTTATTCTTGAGGAACTTCCCAGGATCGTTATCGCGGACGGGATTAATGGCAAGGCCGTGACAGCCGGTACGATGACTGTTATGCATGTCAACCTGGATAAGGGCGCGATCGTTCCGGAGCATTCACATTACCATGAGCAGGTCGTGAATGTTATCGAGGGTGAACTGGAGCTCACGGTCGATGGCGAGAAGTTCAGTTTAACGGCGGGTAAGGTTATGGTTCTGCCGCCCAACATCGTGCATTCAGGGCGGGCGAAGACCGAGGTGAGGGTGATCGATGTGTTCCATCCGGTGCGGGAGGATTTCGCCGGTTCAGATTTTGGCGGATACAGCCAATCGGATGCCGATTGATATGGCTGATAAAAAAACCCGCCGGTAAATGACGGGCTTAATCTCTGGTACTGGGCAATCGTCCTCTTAGACCGGTGTTGTCTTGGCGAGCTTGGTCAGGGCCTGTCTTGCTTCCTCGAGACGTTCTCGCAGGGACACAATTTCCTCTTCCATTTGTTCAGTCTGGCTGGCTCTCTTTTTGATCAATACCCTGAACAAGAGCCCCAGCGAAACGAGCATAAACATTATCGCGTTTGCACTGCGGAAGACCTGTCCATAGTTGAATATGCTGTCGAGCAAAGCCATAACACCCAGGGCAAATAGAATCATACACCATACAAGCATTGTAATCTCCTTAGCGGCATCAGATTTTTGGAATCATAGACCTATTTTTATATCGGCTGTTTAGATTAATAATATACTTTTTTTGATTGGATTAGAAACCGGCCATAAATGGCGGGTCACCAATATTGATATCATAACGAATCCCGTCATTGCGAGGAGCCCCGACATTGCCGAGGGCGACGTGGCAATCTCATATTTTCGATGCAGAAATCGTAGGGCAGGTTCCCTGCGAACCTGCCAACGCTGAAAACGAGGTCAATAATGAAATAGGCAGGACCACAGGGGTCCTGCCCTACCTCTTATAGCTCGTGCGCGGCCATGTCGGGTCAGATGGAGTACGTCCTCGTGCGGCGCTTCTTTTGAGTTAGTGGGCGGCGTACCTCCCGGTGCGCCGCGAGTGAGGAATTTTGTTTCCTATGTAGTGAGTTTGTATTTAGGAGCAACATAGCAGGATGCCCGGCTAAATCAGTCAGGCGCCTGACCTTCGGCCCACATTTCATGTGGGGTACCAGTTAGTTTACATTTAAGAACAACACAGCAGGATGCCCGGCTAATCCCATGTTTTCATGTGGGGTATAGGTGAATTATTAGGAAATAATAATTGACGAATTTATCTTTTTGTATAAATATGAAGTGTGAATTGATTATTAAAAGCTACATAAACTCACATTGGATTAGGGAAATGAAGAAAAGGATTTCTCCTGCAGCCATACAATGTTTAAAGGAAGCTTTGACTTATATTTTTTGGTATAAGCGTGATCTAAGAAGCTTTTTGTATCATGCTTTAGAGTCATCAAATATTCTGGCTAGAATAAATTGGGATGATCTAAAGCGAAATATTGCCCATGATTTGGTTAATGAGCTAATGAAGGATCAGGAAAAATATCAAACAGAAATCATTGATTTGATGAATGAAGTTTGCCAAATGGAGGATTTTTCTCACCTGCGTCGCCTAGATGATGGAAAGAAGAAAGAAACCCTTGCAAAAGAAGCTGTATCCGCTCTCAGAAAGCAGTTTGTTGGACATCAACAACTCGTAGAGGAAATAAAGCAAATGGAACTACGAAGAGAAAGGGCTCATAAAAAATCAATGCAGATTCAGGCCGTACAACAAAAGCTCAATGAGCTATCAAGTGAATATGCTTTATTACTAGGATCAACTGAACCAAATAAAAGGGGATATAGATTAGAGAAAATATTGCGAGAGCTATTCGAAATATTTGATTTGGATCCAAAAGCTTCATTTAAAATAACTGGTGAACAGATAGATGGGGCCTTCTCCTTTGAAATGACAGACTATCTACTGGAAGCAAAATGGCAAAAAAGTCCCGTTGCTGCAAGAGACATGGACAGCCTTACGGGAAAATTATCTAGAAAGCTTGACAATACATTGGGACTATTTATTTCAATTAATGGATTCGCTCAAGATTCTGTAAAAGCAGTTTCATCTGGCAGACGCCTGATAATATTGATGGATGGAAGCGATTTAATGGCAGTTTTGGAAGCACGCATAGATTTAGGCCAGTTATTACTCCGCAAAAGACGGAACGCTGCCGAGACTGGCAATATTTACCTTCGTTTTCATGAATTTCTATAATGGTTTTCATATGGACGCCTTAGTTTATTCTTACTTATAAATGCATAGTCATAAGCACATAAGGTTTTAATTAATTGCTTGGGAGGGAAAATGAATTTTACCGACTTGGAGGAGAACAAGAAGCAATTTCGCATTCTATTAAGCGGAATGATGGAAATGCCCGAATCCATAAAAGGAACCAAAATAGAGGGCGATTACCTAAAATTGCAGGATGCTGAAAGTATATATAAAAAAACAATTAATCATTGTATTTCCATTTATCATCTTATTGGAGAATCAGAGGTACCCGAATTTGGAATTAGGATCCTAGATTATTCATCAATAAGAATCCTCACACGTGCTGTTCATGAAGCCGTCTTAGTATTTTACTATTTATTCATTGATCCAACTACTATAGATGAGGAAAATTTTCGGTACTACATTTATTCTCTTAATGAAGCCGTAAAGCTTCTGGATATGCCATTTGAGACTATTGATAAAGAAATGAAAAAAGCATGGAGGGATGATAAGAAGGATGTCATTGATAAATGCACGAAAACTCTAAAAGCCAATTCCCTCTATAAAGAATTAAAGGAAAAAAGCAAAAAGAAACTGCTTGATGGAAAAAGAAACTGGCGTCCTTCCTGGGCTGAAATGGGCGAAAAGGCGGGTTTGAGAGAATTACATGCTAAGTGGAATTACTCCTTATTATGCGGGGATGCACATTCTTCAAGTTTTAGTTTACTTCAGGTTAGAGGAATTCAATCGTTGGTTGATAGGCATTTCAGCGTTGTTGCAGATTTGCAGGTCTTAATGATATTAATGACCAAGCAGATAAAATTTTACTCTCGTGTGTTCAATCCGGCTACTAAATTTTTGGAATCCAAGGAAAACAAAGAGCTTAGAAATGTAATGGAAATATGGGACTACATCGGAAGCGAGGAAATCGCCAAACCAGTGAGGGATTAAAATGAAAAATAATTGTATTTTAAAACATCTTATCCAAATTCAGAAACTTGGCGTAACCTAAAAACAGTCGGATTCGCCTCCTACCGCAATATCTTCGAGATAAACTCCTCTACTTCGGGGACGCCGCCCTGCCAGATTAAATAGCCGTCGAAGGGTTCGCGTTCGGTGATCTCGTCGTTGATCGGTGTCAGCATCATCTTGCGGACCTCCTCACGCTCGGTGGTGTGCGCCAGAACCCATCCCAGCTTGATATAGGCCACCTCGGGCAGCATGTTCTCCATTGGCATGATACCGATGTCCAGGAGATCGCGTCCGGTGTCGTAAACATACATCTGCACATAACCCCATAAGGTCTGCACAGTCATGACAACCTGCACGCCCTTCTCAACCGCCTTGCGGATCGGCTCGTACAAGGGCTTGTTCACATGCCCCAGGCCGGTGCCGGCAATCACTATTCCCTTGTAGCCGTTGTCCACCAGGGATTCAATAATATCCGGACGCATGTTGGGGTAGTAGTACACGATCGAAACCATCTCCTCGAAAACAGCATCGATCTTCGGCTTGCGGTTCATGTCGCGGCGCTTGTAATCCTTCTTGATCGGCGTGACCTTCTCCGGCGTAACCATAGCAATCGGGATATCCCCCAGGGTGCGGAAGGTGGAACGATACGAGGAATGCATCTTGCGCACACGGGTGCCCTTGTGCAGAAGATTGTACTGATCGGAGGTGGGGCCGAACATACATACGGTCACCTCGGCGATATCGGAATGCGCCGCGGTATGACAGGCACATTGCAGATTGAAGGCGGCATCCGAGGAGGGACGGTCGGATGATCTCTGCGAACCGACTATAACTATCGGCACGGGCGAATCCTGCACCATGAATGATAATGCCGCGGCGGTGTGGTGCATGGCGTCGGTGCCATGGCCGATGACTATGCCGTCCACGCCGTTCTCGATCTCCTCGCCGATCTTTTTGGCTGTGAACATATATTGCTCCGGGCCCATATTCTCGGAGAAGACTCCGTAAAGCTTCTCGGTTTTGAGATTGCAGATGTCCGCCAGCTCCGGCACCGCGCCGTAAAGCTCGCCCGGGGTGAAGGCGGGTATAACCGCGCCGGTACGATAGTCCAGACGCGAGGCGATAGTCCCGCCGGTACCTAATAAGGTAACATTGGGCTTGGCCGGATCACGCGGGAACTCCGACTCGGGAATCTTGTAGTGTGCTTCCTTGTGGCCGATCTCCCGGATGTTTTGAATATTCTCGGCCAGCACACCGACATTGTAACCGTTGGACATCTTCAAAACCAGGTGACAATCGTCGGCAGTCTCCGAGCGCGGGAGTATCACACCGGCAAAAACTCCCTTGGTCGTTTCCACCTCGACATCGGACCAGACATAGACATTGAAATTCTTCAGAACCGAAAGGGCCGGGCCGCGGTAGCCCTTGTATTTATCATCAGCCATATTTCACCTCGTCAAAAATATTTGCACTGAAAATATTGAATCTTGTCATGAAAGTAAAGTGCAGACAAAAAAAATATCCGGACTGGTCCGAGGGCTCGGACTAATCCGGATGAGATGGCAGAAACAAAAGTAAGAGGTCATAATGGCACTTATGCCATGCATGCTTTTCTTTTATTTTCAATCTTTCTTTATTTTCGATCTTTATAATCTAAAACCAAAAATCTCCTTAATAGTTCTCAATATTTCCCTTAGACATTTATAAATATAATAGAGTTCTCTAACTTGTCAAGAAAAAAATAATATTTATTTTGTCCGGTTTAAATATTCCGCCAGCCAGTTGCCATTATCCCCCTCATGCTCCTTGGCGAATTCCAGGAAGCGCTCGAGGTTGTCGATGGAGTTTTTGTGCAGTATATGTTCAATATTGCAGGCATCTGTCTCGGCTATATCTTCCTCAACCCCAAGGATTTTCTGGAAAAACTCGCGCAGGAGGCTGTGGCGCCTTTCGAGCCGTTTGGCCAGACGCATACCCTCTTCAGTCAGAGTGACATATCCGGATTTTTCATGCTGAACCAGGCCGCTCTGCCTGAGGCGGTCAACCGCCACCGTAACCGTGGGAGAGGCAACATCACGAAGACGGGCAATATCCTTGATACGGGCCACCGGCCTCTTTTTCTGCAGAGCGTATATCAGCTCCACATATTCCTGCTCGAAGGTCGAATAATCTTTTACGTACTTCAGTTCGTCCATAATACCCATAGATAAATTTAAAAAATATATACCTCTCTATGATACGCTTGTCAAGCAATTTTTTTTGAGGGGAAATTTGCTGAATATTCCACAACCATCGTTATTCGGCAGACCGGGAATATTCATCCAGAGCCTGGCAGAGAAAATCGATCTGCTCCGGATGATTATAAAAATCGGCAGAAATCCTGATCAATCCCTCGCGCAATGAAGGAATTATCTTTTTGTTTACCAGAAATTTATACAGCCCTTTCGGATCCGGACAGGTGAAGGAAAATATTGATGACCTATGCTGGATTTCCGTGCTCGATGCCATTTTATAATATTTGCTGGTTTCAAGGTAATCGATCAGTTTGTCTAAAAGGCTGAGATTGTGCTCATAAATCCGATCCACGCCGATCGAGTTTATGAGCTTGACCGAGTTGCGCATAGCGTACATCTGCAGATACGGTATCGCACTCAAGCTCAAGCGTTCCACTGACTTGCGGGGCTTCAGGTCATGTCTTATAAGGTTGGTCCAGTCCTCTTTCCAGTCGACCCCGAACCATCCCGCAAAGCCCTGCTTTACTTCAATTTTGGGATTTTCATTGAGATAGAAAAAGCCGCAACCAACCGGTGAGAGCAGCCATTTATGCGCGCCGGAGGCCAGAAGATCGATATGGCATTCCTGGACGTCAATGGGCACATTACCCATCCCCTGGATACCATCGACGATATAAAAGATATTTCGCTCTTTGCAGATTTCGCCCAGTTTCTGGATGTCATTCCTGTAGCCGTTAAAAAACTGGATATATGATACGGAAAACAGCTTTGTTTTTTTGGTGATGGCTTTTTCGAAAATATCGATATCGAAATGCCGGTCTGTGGACCTGATGAATTTGACCTCCACGCCTTTGGCGCGCAGATTGGTCCAGGGATAGGTGTTGGCCGGGAATTCGACATCGGACAGAATTATCTCATCCCCTTTTCTAAAATCGATTCCGGCTGCCGCCAGGCTGAGACCATGGGAAGTGTTGTAGGCAAAGCCGACCTGATCGGGATCAGCATTTATCATCTGACCCAGCTCCTTCTTGGTTTCGCGCCAGTAATCAAAAACTCTGGGAGTAGGATCGGACAGCCGGCTCCATTCAGCGATCATTTCCATGATGGCCTCGCGGGAAGCTTTCGGCCAGGGCCCCAGCGAAGCCGCATTAAGATAGCTCTTCTGTTTTAGTTCTGGAAATTGCTGCGCTATACGCGCTCTTTCTTCTGGAGGTAGTAATTTGTGCATAATATCAGTAATTCATGTAATGGATTATGACCCCAAGCGCGGCCGTGAGCTTGAGGAGGTTAAATAACAATGTTGACACTATCAGAGGGGTCGGTAATTTCAGCCGCAGCCCCAGGCTGGTAGCGTAGGGCAGGCTGCCGAGAGCATAAGCTGCTATGCCCACAGCCACCCCGGACTTATAGCCGGAGAAGGGCATGACAGGATATACCCAGTAGTAAACCAGGGCAGGCAGTATCACGAAGAAAAAGAGGTCCGATATAAACTGCAGCAGGTACAGCTCGAGCCCCCTGCCGGCACGGCTGTCCTCGGGGATATATTCATGCAGCTTCAACAGGCTTTCTGTTATAGCTTGAATGATCGATATTATCACCAGCGGAATTGCGCCGTAGATGACTGTCACAAGAAAAATCTTAGCCATATCCATATATTATAACCACCTTTTTGCTTTATACCACTCGGAAGTGGAATATAAACCTTCCTCGATAGAAATCAAGGCCGACCAGCCCAGGACCTTTTGGGCTTTTTCTGCCGAACAGATCCAGTATTTCTGGGCCAGTTCCTTGAGTTTATCCCGGCTCACGGGCGGGATTGTATTTCTAAGTCCATAGACCAGCTCTATTAAAAATGCAATAAACCCGGCAATCGGTATCGGGATGGCGATCTTGATCGGCTGCCTGTTGACAGCTTTGCCGATAACCCGCATAAGCGTGTCCATCGAGTACCACTCCCTGTTGCAGGCAAAAAATGTCTCTCCTGCTGCTTTGTCAGATAGGGAGGCCATGCGGATACATCTAACCAGATCATGAACATGAACGATGGAGACATAAGTGGGGTCGATTCCGATCGATGGATTGATACCAGCTTTGGCCAGCCTGAAGAACTTGTACACATCGATATCCCGCGGGCCATAGACAGCCGGGGGTCTTATAATTGTAACAGGAATTTTGTCCTTACGCTTCAGGACTTCCTTTTCGGAAGCCAGCTTGGACTCACCGTAAAAGGATACCGGAGAGGGTGGATCGGATTCCAGCACCGCAGTCATTGACCTGGAAGGGCCGGCAGCGGCCTGGGAGGAGACATGTACAAATCTTTTTATATCGGGAGCGGTCGCCAGCACAGCTTCAACCAGGTTCCGTGTACCATCTCTGTTGATGCTGAAGTAAGTTTCGCGGTTTCTGGCTTTGACCAGTCCTGCGGGATGAAAGACATAATCGACACCGCGCACCGCCTCGGGCAGAGACAGGGGCTGCGTAATTTCTCCGAAAACGAGCTCAAGGTCAAGATTCTCAAGGAATTGCAGATTGGAGGTTTTGCGCACCAGGGCCCGGACCCTGAATCCATGATTTACAAGCTCCCGGCAAAGGTGACTTCCGATGAAGCCGTTGGCGCCGGTCACAAGCGCAGTCTGACTGTCAGCACTCTCTTTCATGGATTTAATTTTCTTGACAAATTACTTGTGTCAGATTACCCTTTAGTTTTTGATTGAAAGAATAAGGAAATGCAAGGAAGCGAACAAGTAAAAATTCGAGACATATTCGACAAATGCCGGGAATTTACCCGGGCCACTGAGGTCAAACAGGCGGGTTATTATCCCTATTTCAATCCGATCTCCTCGGCTGCCGCAAATACCGTTATGATTGACGGCAAAGAGCTGATTATGATCGGCTCCAATAATTACCTGGGGCTTACAACACATCCAAAAGTCATTGAGGCCTCCAGAGAGGCAGTAAAGAAATATGGTGTCGGATGTACCGGCTCGCGCTTTTTGAATGGTACCCTGGACATTCATCTGGAGCTGGAAGAAGAGCTGGCAAAGTTTCTGAGAAAAGAGGCGGTGCTGGTTTTTTCCACCGGTTTTCAGACCAACCTCGGTACTATTTCATGTTTAGTCAATAAGAATGACCTGATCCTTGCAGACCGTTCCGATCATGCTTCGATTGTTGACGGCTGCCGCCTGGCATTCGGGAAAACCCTGAAATACAAGCATAACGACATCGAGGACCTGGAACGGATTCTGGTATCCCGCAATAACGGTGATCAGGGGATTCTTCTGGTGGTTGATGGTGTGTTTTCTATGGAGGGCGATATTGTCAATCTTCCGCAGCTTGTCAAACTTAGAGAGAGATTCGGCTTCAGGCTGATGGTTGATGATGCCCATTCGCTGGGGGTATTGGGTGAGGATGGTTCCGGGACCGCCACCCATTTCGGGTTAAACGATCAGGTCGACCTGATTATGGGTACTTTCTCAAAGTCGTTCGCTTCCATCGGGGGAGTGATCGCCGCTGATGCATATGTAATAAACTATATCAAGCATTTCTCGCGTCCATTGATATTCTCGGCAGCATTGCCGCCCTCGGCTGTGGCTGCCGTGTTGGAATGCCTGAAGATCATAAAGGCGGAGCCGGAACGGCGTGAAAAGCTCCTGCTGAATGGCAAGAAAATGCGTGATGGGCTGCGTGCCATGGGCTACTCTATCGGTACCACCGAAACCCCCATCGTGCCGGTTTATATTGGCGAAGATATGGCCTGCTTCAAATTCTGGCGCACCCTTTACGATGCAGGTATTTTTGCCAATGCAATCATCGCACCTGCGGTCAATCCAGGCAATGCGCTGATCAGGACGTCATATACCGCAACGCACACTGACGAACAGCTCGATTTTGTCCTGGAGACATTCGAGAAGGTAGGCAAAAAACTCGGCCTCATTTAGACTGACCTATGAGCTTCGAAAATGTATCTATTATAGAAGTCAAGTCCTCCGCGGACATGGACAGGTTCATTAAATTCCCGTTCAAGCTCTACGCAGATGACGAGAATTGGGTGCCGCCGCTGATTTCCGAGCGCCGGGAATTCTTCGACAAAAGTAAAAATCCATTCTTCCGCTATGCCAGGGTCAAATATTTTATGGCAGAGAAGGATGGCAGGATTGCCGGGCGCATCGCCTCCATCGTCAATTTCAATCACAACGCTTTTCACGAGGACACGGTCGGTTTCTTCGGCTTCTTCGAATGTATTGACGACTACCAGGTTGCTCAAGTGCTCTTGCGTGTGGCCCTGATTGAACTCAAGAAAGAGGGCATGACCGTGATGCGCGGGCCGACCAATTTCTCCACCAATTACGAACTGGGATTTGTCATCGATGATTTCGATGCTCCCCCGGTTATTAATATGCCCTACAATCCCGGGTATTATATCAGCTTCATGGACCGTTTCGGATTCCAGAAAGCCAAAGACCTCTATGCCTTCAAAATCACCAGGGAAAACAAGCCGCCCGAGAGGGTTGAGAAGATTGTGGAACGAATCCGCAAGAAGGAAAACGTTAATGTCCGCAATCTCGATCTGAAGGATTTCGATAATGAACTCAAGATCGTCAACAAGATTTATAATAACGCCTGGAGCAGAAACTGGGGTTTTATACCGCTTCCCGATGATGAATTTCTGCATATTGCCCGGGATATGAGACAGATTGTCGACCCGGATCTGGTCTTTATCGCCGAGGTTGACGGCAACCCGATCGGCTTCTCCATGGCTCTGCCTAACATTTATCAGGTTCTACCCTATGCCAAAGGCAGGCTCTTTCCTTTTGGAGCATTGAAACTCCTGTGGCACACTAAAATAAAGAATAAGATAAATTCCATGCGAGTCATCACGATGGGTATCGAACATGAATACCAGAAACGGGGTATCGACAACATCTTCTACCTGGATACATTCAAGCGGGGCTATGATAAAGGATACGAGTGGGCCGAGATTTCATGGGTTCTGGAGGACAATCAGCTCATGATCCGCGCCGCTGAACTCCTGGGAGCCAAAAAATATCGTACCTACCGGGTATATGACCTGCCGCTAGGCGCCGACCAGAACGATTAAAATCTTGTATTACCACACCTGAGCGATTATCTTAACTTACCGTTAAATTTAAATCAGGGGAGGGTATCTTGAATCATAACAGACGTTTGATATTATTGCTTTTCTCAATGCTAATTGTAGCTGCAACCGCGGCAAATATCTCGTGTGTTGAAGAGGCCCATCTTCCCCAGCCGTATCTTGTCCTGTATGCTTTTGATGCCGAGGGGAAGCTCCTGATCGATCAGATGGAGATTGAGGAGGTCGATACAGTCCTGGGAAGAGATGTCCAGCGCGGTTTTCTGGCAGATCAGCAGATTGTATTAGCTGAGGTCGGCATGGGCCTGGTGAACGCCGCCATGCGAATTCAGAAACTTCTCGATCTCTACCGCCCCGAAGCTGTCATCTTTTCAGGAATTGCGGGGGCCCTCGACACGAGTGTGAATATCGGAGATATAGTTGTTTGTGATAAATGGGCTACACATGATTATATGTATATCGGGCCGGACAGCATGGTTGTGATGAACCCGGTGGTATATTCTCCTGAATCAGACAGCATGATACAAATGAGGATTTTTGAAGTCGATGACAGCCTTTTTGCGAAGACTTCAGGGCTGGACGAGGTTGTCCTGGATTCGATCGGGGGACGCAGGCCCCGTATTATCATCGGCGGGACAGGGGTCAGCGGAAACCAGTTCATCGACAACAAGGACAAACGGCTCTGGCTGAATGAAAAATTTGATGCTCTGATTGTCGACATGGAATCCTCGGCCATCGCACAGACATGTTATGTCAGCGAGGTACCCTTTATCATCTTCCGTTCAGCTTCGGACTTGGCCGGCGGAGCCGAGACCGAGACCGCCGGTGAACAGCTGGAAAGATTTCTCGAGGTGGCAGCAGACAATTCCTCGAGCGTGGTGATCAAGTTTTTGGAGGCGCTCTGATTGAATGAAACCTTCGAGCAGCCTCTTGATCGTTGAACGGGGTTTTGATTCGGCCTATGGCCGAAGTGTGACCCTGCTCCTGACCGCATACTCCACAAGACCGCTACCTGTTAGACAGAATCACGACCGAGATTTTCGACATGGAAAGCAATTGCTTGTATCAAGGGTGTTACGGAGAGTATCTGGAGAGTTCTAGTAATCATTAACAGGTACAAATGCAGTCCTTTCCTGTGACTGACCAAATATTAAAAACTCCGCCAGATTTCGTAGATACGATTTGAATAATACATTTGGAAAACTGTCTCGAATCGGAAATCCAATTCAGATGTTATATTAATCCAGATTTAATATCAACCCGCCGGAAGCGACTTGTGAAAATGAACGATCTTCCACTGACCATCCTGTCTCTGTAAAACCCATGTGCATCTCACCGGGAGATTCATGGTGTCCGCACCCGCAGTTGCATGAAACTGCCACAGCGATGTCGCCCAGGCTAAATCACCTGATGGACTGATGTGTATCCTGGGATCATTTTCCGCAATTTGAATATTATCCAGCATTTCGTTCTGATTTGTCATAACAATCTCAAGATCATCCCGGCCCCTGATCGGTTCGCCGAAGGCTCCGAAATTCACCATTTCGGGATCATGACCAATGTTTTTGGCATAATCTGCCATGTTTTCGTTTTCAACGCTGCTTATATAGGCAACGAGAACATCACCAACCGCTTCTTTTTCAGCCGCTGTATCTACTGCAGCTTGCTCATCCTCATTCTCGCATCCGGGAAGAAGAAGGCTGATTGCAAGCAGCATAGCAAAATACCTGAGTAACATATTACACCTCAAATGAGAAAAATCCTGGAGCGAAAGCGTTGTTGAAGATCAGATATTTTAAGTAATTCAGATGTGCCTTGATTGTCAATATATAATATGACTCCGACGGCGCACCGGGAGGTACGCCGCGCAAAAATATATGCCTACTTCAAAATCCGGCTCAGATGGCCATCTGCAGAACGTAATAACTGGTACCCCACATGAAATGTGGGTATAATCCTGCTCCTGCTATGATGATTTCCAGAAAAAGGACTCACGAGATCGGTAACAGTCCATGTTTTAAATCAGAATATTTCACGCGCTGCCTTAAGCTCCAACTGCAAGGAACATAACCCTGAGGCATTATCCAATCCAATAATTAAATTACTTGCTGAGTAGAGAGTTGTCGATATGTGACTATTCCATCATCTCAATAAACTCGACCGGTATTTCCTTGGTTAGATAGGTATTTGACTCACGGAAAAATGTTATTCCGGACTTATGTGCATCTTCTGCGCGAATTTTCAAGACCGCCACATTCTGCGAATGCCTCCGTCCAACATTACGCGCATCCTCAATATTTGTACTCAGGTGCACATACTGCCGCCGCATCGGCCTTAGGCCTTTGGAAAATATGAGCCCAAGATTCCTTCTGGCTGTGCCGTGATATAGAACTTCCGGGGGCTTCGAGGGGATTTCACGCGACTCCACTTTAATCGAATGTCCGTAACGAGCCCTTATACGATCATTTTCAATCTGATAGCGTTCCTTGGAATCAGTCTCCACAATATATTTCAGATCATCTACCGTGAGGCCAGGATTTTTTCTCTGCATGATTCCGACCACGTCGTGAACCTGCGCCCATCCATGGTTGTCAAGCCTAAGATTAAACTCATCGGCTCCATGCCGCAAAAGAAACGCCAGAAATTTGCTTTGCTTCTTCGTCATATCTTACATCATTAACTATTTGAATGCGTGGCACGCACAAACCCACTTTGGGCGTGATATAATACCATGCACTGGTCCAAGTTTGAACGACTACTCGGATCAGGAAAACCCCGCGGCGCATCAGGACGTACGCCGCGCAAAAATATATGCCTACTTCAAAATCCGGCTCAAACGACCATCAGCTAATTGCAGCATATTCTTCGCTGTCTTCAGGTCGGTCCGCTTGAAATGCATCACGATGGCAGACTTGACATGCCCCTCGGCGCGCTCCAGGAGCTTCTTAGCCTGACTGTAATTCAGATCGCAGACCGTAATCAGAGTTTTAATCGATCGCTGTACCAGCTTCTCCGAAGTCGCCTGCAGATCAACCATCAAATTTCCGTATGTCTTGCCGATTTTTACCATCGCGGTTGTAGTGATCATATTCAGAATGAGCTTGGTGGCGGTTCCGGCCTTCATTCGGGTCGAGCCGGCAATCGCCTCCGGGCCGGTGATCGGATTGATGATAACATCAGGCTTAAACAAAAGCCTGACTTTGCGGTTGCAGCACAAAAAGACTGTGCTCGCACGCATCTTTTTTGCCTGCTTCAGTCCAGCCAATGTGTACGGCGTCCGATTGGAGGTAGCGATGGCAATCACAGTATCTTTCGACGAGACATCTTTTTTCTCTATATCGCGCCTGCCGGCCTCAGCATCATCCTCGATACCTTCCTTAGACCTGACCAGCGTTCGCCTGCCCCCTGCTATTATTCCCTGCACCAGCGACGGTTTCACTCCGAATGTGGGGGGACATTCGGAAGCGTCCAGCACCCCCAGCCGGCCCGAGGTACCCGCGCCGATATAGTAGAGATGCCCGCCGGACCTAAAAGACTTAACCACAAGCTCGACCGCCTTTTCAACCTGCGGAATTACCTTTCTGACTGCGGGGGCTACCTGATGATCCTCGACATTTATAAGCTCGAGCACCTTGCGGGTGGACAATATATCAATAGACCGAGTCCATTTGTTCACGGACTCGGTCGCTAAGTCCTTTATCTCGTTAAATACTTTCTTTGACATCAGGGCTGTGCTATAACCGTAACCGAATCGTAGAATGAAATGATGGCCGAACCCAGCCTTCCCTTAACGTCAACCAGATCGATGTTATTCGCGAATCCGGTGTCGGGATAGGGAAAGAATACCCGGTCATCATTCTCAATAAGAGCATCGGAATAGAAAGTTTCGGAATAGGCCACTACATATATTTTATATATTCCTGTCACCCTCTGGCCGGTGCTGGTGGTGAAAGCCTCGGCGCCAATCACAAATTCATTGGTGGAGTTGGCAAATTCCCAGAATGGGGAGGCGGCATCAGAAGGCGGCTCAATAGTCACAAAATAGCCAAACTCAGCGCTGGGCGGATCCCACTCAATTGAAACTGTCCCGCCCGAATAAATTCTCGTGGCGGGCCTGGTAACCACCACGCTAAATGTATCCGCGATATCCAGCGTTTTGCTGAAATAGAAATCTCCCAGATCCTCCCCGGCCCAGAAGACATAGCTGGAATCGGGGGCGATATTCAGCATACCCTCATTGGTGAGGTAAGCTCCCCCTCCAATCGGGACAAGCTGGGTGGAATCCTCATTACTGGTGACAAGAAAACTTGTCAGGGCCGGTATCGGTTCGCCATCTTCCAGGATAAAGGCATAGGCAAAAGAGGTGTTGTCATTGGGATTGTGAAGCAGCAGCCCATTAACAGCAAACTCGCTATCAAGCTCACCGTCGACGGTGCCCTCACAGCCGGCCAGGACCAGAGCACCTATCAGGAAGATTGAGATTGATACTTTTCTGAGCATAATATGTCCCTTCATTTATATTCTACTTAAATTATCGTAAAGATTTCCAAAATTTTATAGTTAATAGATTATAATGTCAAGAAAAAGAATTGAAACCGCTTGACAAAAGTCCGGTTTTTGCTATTATAAGTGGTTTTTAAAGAAGAGGTGAATTGTGAAGAGAACATATCAGCCATCGCGAAGAAAACGCCTGAACGATCACGGCTTCCGAAAAAGGATGTCTACAAAAAATGGGCGGAAGGTCCTCAAAAGACGCCGGTCAAAAGGGCGCAAGCGCCTCACGCCGCAGATCACCAAGAAATAAGGGTGAATATAGTTTCGGCAGAGAATATTCTCTCAAGGAAGACCTGGCGATTAAGAGGGTTTTCAGATCCGGCAGGAAATTTGAAGGCAGATGCCTGGTCATATATCATTATGGTGCCGGTAGTCTGCCTTTAAAAGTTGCCCTTAAAGTTAGAAGGAACATTGGATCATCTCCAAGAAGAAACAGGATTAAGAGGATAATAAGAGAGATCATACGCACTAATAAAAACAAATTCAAGCACGGGGGACATTTGGTGATTTCGGTCATAGTTGATCCCGGCGATGAGACTCTCTTTGAAGCGATAGAAAAGGATTTATTTGATTTTGCGCAGGCTCGGTAAGGTTCTGGCATATCCGCTAATTTTGATCATCAGAATATATCAGGTGGCGATATCCCCACTTTTTCCGACTCAATGCAGGTTTCATCCCAGCTGCTCCAATTATGCTATTGAAGCCTTGAATAAACATGGGCTTAAAGGTATATTTATGTCCATAAAGCGGATTTTAAAGTGTCATCCCTTTTCGAAGAAGAGCGGATATGACCCGGTGAGGTAACCCTATGGATCGCAAAACAGTACTCGCATTAATAATTATCGGAATAATCTTTGTCGGATGGATATATCTGACCCAGCCGGAGCCCCGTCCTCAGCCGGTTGAAACACCCGTTGAAACCGACACTCTGGGAGTTAGAGAGGCGACTGGCGATGAGGCGCAAACGTTTGAAGAGCAGGTAGATACAGCCGTAGCGGAGGGTTTCGAGCCGATTGGGGGCGATTCATTATATGCCGCATTCGACACCCTTCGGGTCGATACAGTACAGGTGGAAACCGATAAATATATAGCCTTGTTCTCCTCGCGCGGGGCCGGTCTGGTCAGCTTCAAATTCAAGAACTATAATTATAATAATGGCGATACAACCATGGTCGAGATGGTACCGCCCTGGGCAGAAGCGGCATTAAAATTCCAGTTTCCTGACGCCCGGGACAGCTTCTATTTCAACCGCATTGTCTTTATGCCCGAAAAAAACAATATCAGGCTTTCCGGGGGAAATAAGGACAAACTGACATTTACCGCTAATCTTGCAAATCAGGGCTCCATAATGGTTGAATACGAATTCTACGCCGACCGCTACGACTTTTCGGTCCGGCTAGACTTCCAGAATGCGTCAGCCTTCGATCTGGGGCGCTATTATTATTTCGGATGGGAGCCGGGGCTTGAATCAACAGAAAAAAACCGTCAGGACGACTTCAACAGCTTCAAAGCTTATGTCATGTGGGATACAGGCTTAGAGGGTTACAGCAAGTTCCAGAATGGCCAGATGTCACAGGAAATCGAGGGGAATCTGCAATGGGTGGCAACCAAAACCAAATATTTCTTCGTCGGCATAGCCCCCGACCGCGCTCCCCAAGGCGTCAGAATACAGGGACGCGAAATCAGTGTCAATGAGAAAGCCGGTCAGCCGGGGATGAAGAAAATAGGTGTGCAGGCAGAGATGGAAATCCACCAGCGCAAATCCGATCTATTTGACAAATATCTGATTTACGTCGGCCCGATCGATTATAAGGTCCTGAGAAGCTACAATCGCGGCTTCGAGGAGACTGTCGATCTCGGATGGCCGATTATAAAAACAATCTCCCGCTTTATTCTGTGGTTGATGGAAGTGCTCTATGGTATATTCCATAATTACGGCGTTGTAATTATTATCTTCAGCATCCTGATGAAGGTCGTATTCTACCCGCTGACATCACGAAGTCTCAGGTCTATGAAGAAGATGCAGGAGTTGCAGCCCAAGCTCAAGGCGCTCCAGGAAAAATACAAAAAAGAGCCCCAGAAAATGCAGGCCGAGATTATGAAGCTCTGGAAGGAGAACAAGGTCAATCCGATGAGCGGGTGTCTTCTGATGCTTCCGCAGCTTCCCATATTTTTTGCACTCTTCACGGTATTCAGGAATACCATTCTTTTGCGGGGCTCCGAATTCATGCTCTGGATGAAAGATCTCTCTCAACCGGACCAGACCATGATTCTACCTCTTATCATGGCGGGGACCATGTTCCTGCAGCAGAAGATGACCATGCAGGATCCCAAGCAGAAGATGCTCGTGTATATCCTGCCGATAGTATTTTTCTTCCTGTTCAAAGGCTTTCCTACAGGGCTGGTGCTGTACTGGACGATGTTCAATGTGCTCTCGGTTCTGGAAACGCTCCTTATAAGAAAACCACAGCAGCAAAAAGAATTAGCGCTTAAAACTGAATGATATCATATAGCGAAGATACAATCGCCGCCGTCTCCACACCTCCCGGAGAGGGCGGTATCGCCGTTGTGCGTATATCCGGAAAATCCTCGAAGCAGATCGCAGACAGGATCTTCCGGGGCAGAATAACGCCCTCTGAGGCCGGCAGCCATACGGTGCACTTCGGGAAGATAGTCGATCCCGACAGCGAGGAGCTCGTGGATGAGGTTTTGTTAACCGTAATGTGGGGGCCGAATTCTTATACCGCTGAAGATGTTATTGAAATCAGTTCGCATGGCGGGCAGCTGGTTGCAAAAAAAATACTGGATCTGTGCCTGAAAACCGGGGCGCGTCATGCCCTTCCGGGTGAGTTCACACAGCGTGCCTTCCTGAATGGAACTATCGACCTGGCGCAGGCCGAGGCGGTGGCTGATATGATCTCGGCCCGTACCGATATGAGCCTCAGGTCAGCAGCCCGGCAATTGGGAGGAAATGTGTCCCAGACAGTAGCTTCTCTGGGCAATAAAATCAGAAATCTCCTTGCCCTTCTGGAAGCCTACACCGATTTCCCGGAAGAGGAGATGGGGCATGCTGACATACAAAAACTGACTGATGACCTTAATATCATAAAGGATGAAATAAACAGACTGGTATTGTCTTATGAGGAAGGCAAAGTCCTCAAGAGCGGTTTGAAGTTGCCTATTGTGGGCCGTCCCAATGTGGGAAAATCGTCGCTCTTCAATCGACTCCTGGACGAAAGCCGTACGATCGTGACCGAAATTCCGGGCACAACACGTGATACTGTCTCGGAGTTTATCAATATTGCAGGCATTCCGGTGGAATTGATCGACACCGCCGGCATCCGTACCACCGGAGATGTGGTTGAGGCGGAAGGCATAAAACGCGCCAGAAAAGAGATAGAGAATGCCGACCTGGTCCTGGCTTTGGTGGATATGACAGATCCCGAGATTCTGGATGATATCAGGAGCCTGACTGAGGCGCTGGGCTCGGTCAATTATATTCTGCTGGCAAACAAGGCGGACCTGATAGATGAGACTATGCTGGAGGCCCGCAAAATCTCCCTGGCTGAGTATAACCCGCTGCCGGTTTCCGCAGAGACCGGGATCGGTCTTGAGCAGCTTCGAGACTTGATCATCAAATCTGCCGGCATAGTGAAAAAATCCAGTCTCAAAGACGAGACTATTATCACAAATGTCCGCCATCGCGATGCCCTTAGCAAGGGGCTCGGATTTCTGGATAAGGTGGAGCAGGGGCTGGAAGAGAAGGCCAGCTATGAATTCCTGGCATTTGATCTGAAGAATGCTGTCAACGCATTGGAAGAGATTATCGGCAAGACTACTCCGGAAGATATCTTAAACAAAATATTTTCGCAATTCTGCATCGGTAAATAATTGTCATGCCAACTAAAATCAAAATGTTTCACGTGAAACATTAAGCTTTATAGAAAAATTTTGAGCTTGTCACAAACTAAAAACAGGCTATTTTCTGTATCATATACTAATAAGATATGACAAATCTGCATTATGAAATAGTTGTTGCCGGCGGAGGGCATGCCGGAGCGGAGGCCGCCCTGGCGGCGTCAAGAATGGGATGTTCCACCCTGCTGGTGAGCCTCAGGAAGGACACGATCGGGCAGATGTCCTGTAATCCCGCTATCGGGGGGCAGGCCAAGGGACATCTGGTGAAGGAAATCGATGCCCTGGGGGGTGAGATGGGTCTGGCGATTGACCGCACCGGTATCCAGTACCGCAGGTTGAATCTCTCCCGCGGCCCGGCAGTTCATTCCTCGCGCGCACAGGCCGACCGTAAATTATATCGCGAATATATCACCGGCGCGGTCCTGAATCAGGGCAACCTGGATTTTCTCGAGGATGCCGTGGTTGATCTGGAAGTCAATGGCAGTCATGTCAGTGCGGCGATAACCGAGGGCGGCAGAAAAATCAACTGCCGATGTTTAATTATAACAGCAGGGACATTTCTAAATGGCCTGATTCATATCGGCAGAAAAAAGATTCCGGCCGGGCGGATGGGCGAGAAACCCTCTCTGGGATTATCGGAAAAGCTGATTGCCCTGGGATTCAAAAGCGGCCGCCTGAAAACAGGCACCCCGCCCCGTCTGGATGGAAAAACGATAGACTACTCCAGAACCGAATCGCAGTATGGCGACCCGGATTTTCCGCCTTTTTCATTCAGGTCGAATTCCATAAATGGCAATAAAGCTATTTGCCATATAACTTTCACAAATCAAGATACTCATCGGATTATTCTCGATAATCTGGATTCCTCGGCCATGTACTCCGGACAGATCAAGGGTATCGGTCCGCGCTATTGTCCCTCGATTGAAGATAAGGTCGTCAGATTCAGGGATAAGGACCGCCACCAGATATTTCTGGAGCCCGAGGGATTGGATACGGACCTGATATATCCTAACGGTTTCCCGACCAGCCTCGATGAAGAAGTCCAGAAGAAGGCGATCAAAACGGTCATCGGGCTCGAGGAGGTGGAATTCACTCAGCCGGGATATGCGATCGAATACGATTTCTTCTTTCCCTACCAGATTTATACCACCACCGAGACCAAGCTGATCGAGGGACTGTATTTTTCGGGGCAGGTAAACGGTACCTCCGGGTACGAAGAAGCGGCTGCGCAGGGGCTGATGTCGGGAATAAATGCCGCTCTTAAGATTAAGAACGAAAAGCCTTTCAGCCTGTTACGTTCGGAGGCTTATATCGGTGTGCTGATGGATGACCTGACCACCAAATCGACCGAGGAACCGTACCGTATGTTCACCTCACGCGCCGAGCATCGGCTGTATCTGCGCGAGGATAATGCCGATGAGCGCCTTTTTAAATACGGCTACAAGTTTGGACTGATTGCCGAAGAACATTACCAGAAATTCCTGGAGGAGAGCGCGGAGCAGAAGAAACATCGTCAGTCCCTAAAGAGGCTATTTATTGAGGTCAAGAAACTTCCGGCCGATTTCCTGAATAATGGCCGCACCAAAATCACCTTCGAAAAGGCGTTAAAAGTTCCCGGGGTCGGTATTGATCTCCTGAAAGAATACGATGATGCCCTGGCGGAGCTTTCCGGCCGGATATTGAAGAAGATCGAAATCGAAGTTAAGTACCAGGGCTATCTTGAGCGGCAGATGCGGGAGATCGAGAAATTCGACAAACTGGAGCATGAGAGGATTCCCGATAATTTCGACTATGCCTTCTGCAAAGGGTTGAAGACCGAGGCGGCCGAAAAACTGAACCGCCTGCGCCCCGCGACAGTCGGCCAGGCCTCACGAATATCCGGCATATCGCCGGGAGATATAACGGTATTGACTATATATCTGAAGAAATTCAAGGAAGGATTAAGGGTAGCGCTAAAAGAGAAAGAGCACTGACTTTTTATATCTGTCATTTTGAGCGAAGCGAAGAATCTGTTTGATTCTAAAGAGATTCTTCGGTCGCTGCGCTCCCTCAGAATGACTGGATCATCAACACAGATGTTTCACGTGAAACATTGACAGGAAGAACATGATTTTCAGGGATGATATAGAGACCTACCTTCACCAATTCGGAGTGGAGTATTCCGGGGAAATACTGGCGGCGCTGGATTCCTACGCCCGCCTGGTGGAGAAGTTCAATGCATCGCTCAACCTGGTTTCAAAGACAGATACCGGAAGCGAAATCGTCAAGCAGATTATCGACAGCTCGGCGCTGACAAAATTCATGAGTCCTGAGAAGAACTCCACCCTCCTTGACATAGGCAGCGGCGCCGGCTTTCCGGGCATAGTACTGAAAATATTCTGGCCGGAGATTCATCTGATCTCGCTCGATTCCAGTCCCAGAAAAATCACTTTTCAGGACGAGGCCGCGTCCAAATTGAATCTGAGGGACTGCGAATTTGTGAATCTCCAGTTTCAGGAATACAGACCCGAGAGAGAAATAGACTATATTACAGTCAAGGCTCTGGGCAATTTCAAAAAAGTGCTCGCATTTGCCGGCAGGGCATTGCGCGAGGAGGGAAGCCTGATCTTCTACCTGGGAGAGACAGTGCCGGAGGAGCTCAAAGAGATCGAAGATGCGCCATTCAGACTGGGATCGGAGAATTTGTATTCGCTTCCCAATTATCCCGGCGATCTTCGCTTCCTAAAATTAATTAAGACTGTTTAAAAAATTCTTGCATTAATTATAAAACATTCTTTTAATATTCCTGCTCAAAGCTATATGTATAAGAGGGACATTTTTGTATGACCAGGGTAATCGCAATTGCAAATCAAAAAGGGGGTGTGGGTAAAACCACCACGGCAATCAATCTTTCCGCCTGCCTGGCTGTTGCTGAAAAATCGGTACTTCTGATCGATTTCGATCCCCAGGCCAATACGACAAGCGGGATGGGTCTGGACAAAAACAATTTACCCAAAACGATTTATGATGTTATCACGGGCGATACCAATATTTCCGATGCTGTGGTTGAAACACAGGTGGGATTTCTGAAGATGGTCCCGGCCAACATTAATCTGGTGGGGGCGGAGGTTGAACTGGTCGGCTATGACCGACGAGAGTATCGCCTTAAAGACGTAATCGCCGATTGCAAAAAGAATTACGATTTTGTTCTGATCGACTCCCCGCCATCATTGGGTCTTCTGACCTTAAATGCTCTGACTGCGGCCACAGAGGTAATCATCCCCATACAATGCGAGTATTATGCCCTGGAAGGTCTGAGCCAGCTTCTGCAGACCATAAGGATGGTACAGAGCTCCCTCAACTATGATCTGAAGCTGGGAGGTGTGCTCTTGACCATGTATGATTCGCGCCTGAATTTATCGCGTCAGGTAGCGGAAGAGGCGAGAAAATATTTTGACGGCAAGCTGTTTGACTCGGTCATCAACAGGAATGTGAGGCTTTCCGAAGCGCCCAGTTTCGGCAAGCCGATTATTTTTTATGATGCGCTCTCGACCGGGGCGAAAAATTATCTCGAGCTTGCCGAGGAGGTGCTGAAAAATGACTAAAATGAAACTGGGCAAGGGCCTTAGTGCGCTAATTCCCAACGACATAGATGTTTCCGACAGGAAGAAATTCATTGTCGTTGAAACTGACAGAATAACATCCAACCCCGACCAGCCGCGTCGAGAGTTTAATGAATCATCTCTCAAGGATCTGGCTGATTCGATCACCCGTAACGGGATTCTTCAACCGCTTCTGATCAGGGCGGTCAATGGGAATTTCCAGCTGGTGGCGGGTGAGAGACGATTTCGAGCGGCGCAGATGATCGGTCTGGAACGGGTGCCGGCAATTCTGGTTGAAGGGCTGTCGCGTATGGAGCAGATGCAGCTGGCGTTGATCGAGAATCTTCAGCGCGAGGACTTGAACATCATGGAACTGGCCGAGGGATACGCACGCATGATCAATGAATACGGGCTGACCCAGGATGAGCTGGCGCAGAAGGTCTCCAAAAACCGCTCTACGATCACCAATACCCTGCGTCTTCTAAATCTTCCGGAAGAAGTAAAGGATCTAATCCGGAGGGGTAAAATCTCCGGCGGTCATGCGCGCACGATTCTGGCCTTAAACTCTGAGAGAGAACAGCTGGAGGTGGCCCGTAAGATCATTGATGAAAATCTTTCAGTCCGGGTGCTGGAGGAATTGATCTACGGCAAGAAACGCAAGAAACGCGGCAAGAGTTTGAAGCTCAAGAAGTTGCCGCCCGACCTTGCCGATGCGGAGACCCGCTTGAAAAGACATCTGGGTACCAGGGTCAACCTTAAACGCGGGCTGAAGAAGGGAAAAATCGAAATTGAATTCTATTCCGATTCGGATCTCACCCGTTTACTTGAATTGATTCTGGAGGGTTGACGGCTGAAGTGAAGATGCGTTATTCGACACTGATGTACCTCTCGGGATCATCGGAGAAAACCCGAACATTCAGGGTCCCCACATTTCTGATCTGGCTGATTATATCATTGCTGGCGATTCTGCTTCTGGGCGCCCTCTCCAGTTTTTATATGCTGGGCAAGTTGAGTCAGGCCCATAATCAGAACCGCGCTCTCCTGGAGGAAAACTCCATGCTACTGCAGGAAAACAGAAAAATTCAGCTTCTGGAGGAAAACCTGAAATCCAACACGGTTCTTCTAAAACGCGTTTTGAATCTTGTCGGCGTTTCCTCCGATCAAAGCGGACCATTGGCCAGCACTGCTCAAGATTCGGCCCTGGTGGTTTTTCTTGAAAACAGTGATATTCTTTTGAACCTCGATCATCCCCTCTCTGAGAGAACGATTCTCGATGTTATTCCCAGCGGCATGCCCTCGCAGGGGCGCATAACACGGGGCTTTAACCCCGATGACGAGAATCTGACCCGCAGGCATTTCGGGGTCGATATAGTCAATAAAGAAGGTACAAAAGTTTATGCAACTGCAGATGGGGTTGTAGAATTTGCCGGATGGGACGATATATTTGGTAAGATGGTAATTATAGATCATACCGGCGAAAAAGGGTCAGAAGGTTTCAAGACTGTCTACGGACACAACCTGGTAAACCTTGTGGCCGAGGGCGAAGTGGTAAAAAAAGGCGATTTGATCGCGTTGAGCGGCAACACCGGAAAGTCAACCGGGCCGCATACACATTATGAAATCAGGCGCAACGATGTTGCTATAAATCCAGAACCATATCTGAAAAGCGAAAACTACAGCATAGGGAATTAATATGGCAGAAAATATTAATACAGTAGTCGGGAAGGATGCTGTCTTTGACGGCACCCTTAATGTGCAGGGAAGCCTCAGAGTTGACGGCAAGGTCAAGGGCTCAGTGAAGTGCAGCGAAACAATCAGCATTGGCCCGGACGGTAAAGTCGAGGCTGATATCCATACAAAATCCGCAGTTATCACAGGCCGTGTGGATGGCAACTTACATGCCTCCGAGAGAATTGAATTACAGGCTAAGTCTATGGTAAATGGCGATATAAAGACAAAAAGCCTGGTCGTGGAGCAGGGCGCAGTTTTTCACGGTGCATGCAAAATGAATGATAATCTTCCGGTAAAATCGGCCGATAAGATTACTAAGTGACAATTTGTACTGTGGATAACTTGATTGGAGATGTGGAAAATCCGACAATTCCTTGCATTACAAAGCAATAAGGCGCAACTTTAATTTAGGGATTTAAGAGTTGTCCACAAGTATGTGGCAAAGTTTTAGGTATGTATAAAGCACATTATTAGTATTATATGAGCGCAAAACTGACATTAGCGGCATTCTTAATTTTTTTAGTCGGACTGGGACTGCTCCTTTTCTCCCTGCTGGAGATCATTTACGGTCTGAAGAAGTCCAAATCTCAGGGATATGCCCCCAAAAAGGCGAATAAATGGGTACGCGCCATTCTGATCGTTTCGGGCTTAATCCTGATTCTTGTTTCCCAGTCGTTCTTCTGGTTTAATTCGAGTTTGAAGAACTATTTTGTATTGAACCGCAATATTCCCCTGGCGCAAATATCGTTCAGTCAGTCCGAGAGTGAGAAGCCGCTTCTGGTCCTGCAGACTTTCGATGAAAGAAATCGTCCTCTCCTGGCAGATGAAGTCTATCTGGATGACAGCGCATTTCAAATCGAGATGGAAGTCATCAAGTTCAGGAGGCTCGGGAATCTCCTGGGCCTGGATGAATTATATCGCTTCTCCCGGGTAATCTATATCGAGGATTACATATACAGTGATGACCAGTTCAGGACCACTCAACTGGGAAATGAAGAAAAGAGCATGATCGGGCTAATCAAAGACCTGAAACGGATCCTGCCGGTGGCCAGCACAAAGACGATTCTGACAGACCCGTTAACTCTGGACACCTCCAAGACAGTAGAGATCACCTACAATGATCTGGGCATTATCGAGGTCATGCAGACCGGTGTTTACAGCGAAGAAACTCAAGAATGACCTTTGCCACTGCACATCATTACTTATAAATCTCTTGCATTAATTATCATTCTTTGCTTACATTCACGACAATAGAACATGATATCTTTGCTTATACCCGGGTAATTATATGTCGGCAAAAGTATTCAAAGACAATGTAGTCATCATAACCGGCGCCTCGAGCGGAATCGGCCAGGAGCTGGCATTGCAGCTTGCCGACCAGGGCGCCTGGCTGGTCCTTGCCGCCAGGAGCGAAGAGCGGCTGGAGGAGATCGCCACGGAATGCAGAAACCGCGGCGGTAAAGCGCTTGTGGTTACAGCCAATGTGGCGCGCGAGGAAGAGTGCAAGAAGATCATCGAGGAGACATTGGAAGAATATAAGCGTATTGATACCCTCATAAATAATGCGGGTTACGGCTCATCAGGACATCTGAGCGATCTTCCCGATCTGCGTGGCTTCGAAAATGTCATGGATGTCAACTTCCGGGGTTCGGTTTACTGCACCTACTATGCCCTGCCGCATATTATAAGAATGAGAGGTCGCATAGTGGGCATCTCCAGTGTGCTCGGCAAGGTTGCGGCATGGGGCAGTACAGGTTATTGTGCCAGTAAGTTCGCCATGGCCGGATTTTTCGATGCCCTGCGCCATGAGCTGCATGACAGATATGTTTCTGTGACAGTGATATATCCCGGACTTGTTGTGACGAATTTTGCCGGAAATATTATCCAACCGAGCGGTGAGAAGTCAGGCGAGGCGGGACTGCGATTTTATAATAATAGAATGATGTCCGCCGAGAAAGCCGCTAAGCTCATTATCGAAGCCGCAGCTAAGCGCAAACGACAGAAAGTCCTCAGCGGACTTGGCAAGCTGGTAGTGTTCTTAAATAAACTCTCTCCTGCGCTGGTTGACCGCATCGGCCTTAAGATCCAGGCCGTAAGAAGGAAAAGGATCGAGGGCAAATAGAATCGCGGCGCCCCCGGAGGTACGCCGCGCACGAAAATTCAATGTGCTCCGCCGGGTATTAATATCGGATTCAAACAATCAATCTTTGACACAACGAACTGAACATCCGGATTTTTTATCAAATAAGAAACGCCAGACCTGCTCGTAATTATTGTAAAGCTGACGAATAAATGCTGAAAAGTCACTGTCCTCGGTGGAGGTCCAGAAGGTGGTATAGAGAAATAGCCCTTCGAACAGCGCAAAGGGATGGCGCATTCCTGCCGGCAATGCTGTAAAACCGCTTTCGTTCGTAGCGCCAGTATTTGGTGCATACCAATGGATTGTGCCTGCCTCTTTTAATTTGCCGCCCTCATCAGTCCCACGCCAACCCGTGGCATCGGCCTCTGCCTGGCTCATTCCAAGATACATCTCCAGCTGCTTCCACTCTTCATCAGTAGGCACATGCCAGCCCTCCGGAGCCAACCCGCGAGGGTCATCGATGGCATACCAGTTGTATAATCTGCCATATACATCAGAGTTGGCATCATCATTATCATAATCACAATAAGCTGCAGCGGTGAGCTCCATCCACTCAATATCATCGGTAACATTCGGAATCGGGTCACCGTTCCGGAAGTGCGTTACCTTCAAGTTCTCCATCATCCAGCATTGATCCCCAATTTGAATTGCCGGATAGACATTACCATCTATATCGGTAACCGAAGTGCATTCACCAGGACCAGGTCCTGAACCCGGACCGCAATCCGGAATGCCGTCATCATTGGGATCGCAGGGATCATAGCCGCCGATGAAAACGAAGTTAATAATTGCGACGGCGTCGCTAATGTTACAATTGTCATCGCATGTACAGTCGCCTGATTCCAATGGATCAGGCGCACCGCCTCCAATAAAGACATAATTTGTAATGTAAACGGCATCACTTACATTGACAGTCTGGTCGTCTGTAACGTCACAGCACAGATAAGGGCTCTGGATTTCAAGCACAACCTCCGCAAGCTGCGGAGAATTGGAGGCCTCCGCACACGAGACTGTGATCGTATCATAATGTGTTCCCAGCGCAAGGCCGCTCGGGTCCACAGTGAATGTTACCGTTGAAGGCGCAGTACCGCTTACAATATCGAGCGATAGCCATAAATAATTATTGTCAGCAGTCCAGTTCAGTTCACCGTCTCCGCCATTGGTTATTCCCAGATCATCTGTTTGCTGGGGATCCATATATGTCATGGTGTAACTGAAAAGCACCTGATCAAGGACGATTTCAGGAGGAACAGCGATGTCCAGCGTGACCTCAACAAATTGCGGCGAATTGACCGCCCCCTCGGCTGCAATTTCAATTGAATCGAGATAAGTTCCTGCAGTCAGACCGGCCAGGTCAACACTTACATCAAGCGTGGCAGGACCAGTTCCTGATGGTGGCACAACGTCCAGCCAGCTGGAATCATTTGAGGCTGTCCAGTTAAGCTCACCTCCGCCGGTATTTTCGATGTAAATATTTTGTACATCATTATTGATTCCGCCCTCAACTCCCTCAAACAGCAGTGAGGCCGGTGTTACCGAGAGGTCGGGAGGTTCGGTGAGATTAAGGGTAACTATAACCTCCTGGGGTGAATTAGTCGCTCCCGGCGCTTCCACCAGAATTGTATCAACATATGTATCCGCCGTCAGCCCGCTTATGGTTACAGAGACATCGACATCAGCAGCGGGTGGTACGGATCCGGAAGTCGCTGAAAGCCCGAACCAGGTGGCATCCTCCGTAGCTGTCCAGGCCATATCTCCAGATTGCGCATTGGAAATATTGAATGATTGTGGAGACGGGTCTGTGCCTCCGACAGTGGCCTCGAAAGTCAGGGCCGTAGGGCTCACCACAAGCTCCGACGATATTCCCGTCCCGACAGTAATTGTCCCGGCCACAAATTCCGGATATATTGATACACCATTACCATTGGTAAGTATATAATCTCCTGCAGGCGGGAAATAGCCGGAGTCAATTTCAATCACATGATCCGGAGCATTGGCATCCAGGGTGAACCATAACGTCCCCAGCAGTCCGGATTCGCCTGGAAGGATATAATTGGGATACATAAGAACAAATCCGATAACTCCGAGATTTTGCGCATCATCGTGATAAGATCCGTTCCAAGCGATATTACCCCAAGCCAGGCCTCCTGTCAGCCTGACCGAGTCAATTGTGACATAATCGCCGGGATCAAAGTAGTGTCCCAGAGATGCCGCAGAAATTTGGTCATCCATATTTCCTGGATTCCCTGTGACTACAAGGTTGACAGGCAGGCCGAATTTAACCGGATTCACAGGATCGGGGTCAACCTGAATACTGACGATCTTTACCGTGTCTTCGTTCTGCGCCTGCAGCGCCGCAGGCATTAATAGAAGATAGAAGACCACGGCAATAAATATAGCATTACGCATTGTACCTCCTACTTTTAATAAATCAAAATTCATACTGCATATTCGATCAACTGCAATACGCAGTCAGGTCATCTAATCAAGGTCCATTGCACATAAGATTTTCCTCCCGCTCGGATAAGATAAAATTCGTCTATCCAAGCAGCCATACCCCATTGAACCTGTATCTATTAATGCCCCCGAAAATATAGAATTGTTGGAAAAGACGTTACCGACTTTCCGATTAATAAAGGTACTTGCCCCCGTTGCTTTACTTGAAGTATAAAAAATATACTATTTTGAAGGAAAATGTCAAGAAGAAAAAGACTCCCGGAATATGTTTATCCCTAATGTGGTTGGCTCTTACTGCTTCCATTGGACTTAAAATGAAGCCATATAGATGAAAGATTTACATTGCCAAATTTTACCTTGAGTAATATTTTTTGCTTTATATTCAGGAATCCATATCCGGAGGACATTATGGGCCATCTGGCCGGCAAGGATCTTTATCGCAAACTGGGAAAAAAGATCGACGGGCTGACTGCACGCGCGCCATGGAATGATTCGCTATACGCCATTCTAAAGGAACTTTATTCCGAGGATGAGGCCGAGGTGGCGGTCAAGATGCCCTACGGCGTGCATCCGCTGGAGTATATCCAGAAGACTACCGGACTCAATAGAGACAAACTCGTGAAGACACTTGAGAGTATGGCGGATAAAGGCCTCGTGATCGATATGTGTCATGGTGAGCGTTGTTTTTACACGCTTTCGCCGATGGTGGTAGGAATTTTCGAATTCACCATGATGCGCACCGGAGAAGGCAGCGACCATAAAATCTGGGCGCGGCTCATGAATGATTATATGCATGGTGATGATTCCTTTTACAGCTCCAACCTTAAGGATAAAAATATCAGCCTACCGCTGCGAACTCTCCCGCATGAAGAAGCAGTAGACCCGGGCGAATTTTCGGAAATTCTCGATTACGAAAAAGCGACAGAGATCGTTAAATCAGCCAGACGATTTGCAATCGGAATCTGCTCCTGCCGTCACGAGAAATATCACCTGGGTGAAAAAAAATGCGATGTGCCCCTGGAGATGTGTTCTTCTTTTGATTCTGCCGCCGACTATTTGATTCGGCATAACATGGGTAAAGAGGTGTCGAAGGAAGAGATGCTCGAAAATGTCGCCAAAGCCAGAGATATGCGTCTGGTCTTCAATGCTGACAATGTCAAAAAAGAGGTCGGCTTTATCTGCATGTGCTGTGGATGCTGCTGTAATGCGCTGGCCGGTATCAAAGAGTACGGTTACCCGAATGCGGTGGTCACATCGAGGTTCATTGCCAAACACGACGAAGATGATTGTATCGGATGCGGTGAATGCGCCGAGGCCTGCCCGATCGATGCGATCGCAATGGACGACGATGACAATCCTGTGGTGGATGAATCGATATGTATCGGCTGTGGCGTATGTGCGCTTGAGTGCGCAACTGAATCGATGAAGCTCAGGGAGCGTGGCCAGAGAGTGCTTTACCCCGAGGACACATTTGAAAGGGTAATCCTGCAATCCCTCAACAATGATACCCTGCAGAACCTGATATTCAACAATCCTCAGAGTAAATCGCACGGTTTCATGCGTGCGGTTGTCGGTGGATTCTTGAAACTGCCCCCGGTCAAGCAGGCTCTGATGGGTGACAAACTGCGCTCGCGGTTTTTAAGTAAGATGAGAGAAAAGTCCCGGTAGATCTGAAAAAGCGCAGTGCGCTGCCGGATTTTAATCGCCAATAAGAATATCTTATCAATCCCCGACACAACGAACCGAATACCCGAACTGCTTATAAATATTGTTGCGGGATATCTCCGAATGATAATAATTAAGATAGCGATACCACACTGTCAGAATATCATAATCTGTCTGGGTCCAGAAAAAAGCATCGAAATGCTCAAAGTAAAAACGACCGGAGCTGCTGCGGTAGCCGCCGGGTAGCGCAGTAAAACCGCTTTCGTTGGTAGCGCCATTGTTGGGGCTCTGCCAATGGGTTGTATC
>DSEQ01000002.1 GCA_011056555.1 Candidatus Zixiibacteriota bacterium
AAATCCCTTGCGGCTCAATATCATCGTCATCGCTGCTGTCAAAGTCGTCTTGCCATGATCAACATGGCCTATCGTTCCCACATTTACATGCGGCTTCGTTCGCTGAAATTTCTCCTTTGCCATTTCAAACTCCTGACTATGAGTTTTAAAATCCGATCCGTATAAATATATTAAGCCGGATCAGATAAAATTCTGTCCTGCAAAAAAGATCTCTTCCTCATTATATAGCCCATGAGCAGGATTGAACTGCTGACCTCATCCTTACCAAGGATGTGCTCTACCAACTGAGCTACATGGGCACAATTTTTGCTCGACAAAAAAAATCGGACATCCGTCCAATGTAAAACCCATAAAATACAGACAAGAAACCCCTTGTCAAGCAATTTTTTTAAGAAAAAATGTTGTTAGGAATAGACAATCTCTGACCCATCCCGTACAGACCGCTTCAACGTTTCATATCGGAAATAGATCCCGGAATTTAATAAAATTTTCAAAAAAATCCATTTTTACAAATTATATGTTTTTCAACAGGTTAGCTGGAATCACCTACACTGAAGGTAAAAATCAGCCGCCCATTTCCGCATAATTAATTGAAATGCAAAGGCTTATGCTTAAAATTCTCTATTGGGGGAATAAAAAAGCGGGAGACGGGACTCGAACCCGCGACCAACAGCTTGGAAGGCTGTGACTCTAGCCAACTGAGTTACTCCCGCAGGCGATCTGAAAATTTACATATCTATACGATTTTTGCAAGATATTTTTTGATAATTCGAATTCCCTTATCCCCTGTTGGCCGAAATCGAGAGCAGGAATATACCCGCAAGGGTCAAAATTATTCCGGCGGCGGTCACCAGGTCGAGCCGCTCTTTGAAGAATATAAATCCCGAAAGAACCATGATCAATGTCGCGCCGGCAAATATGATCGGCCCGGCGATTGCCAGCGGAGCATGATGCCTGAAGGCATAGAAATAAAAGATGGAGCCGCCGCCGATGAAGAGACCTCCGATGACAGCATAGAGCATTCCCTTGCTGGTTACGGAAGCTATATCCAGCTTTATCGAACGGCCGAATAATATATAGGCCAGCACCAGCATGGCCGCCGAAAATTCCAGGATAAAAGCCGCCATAGCATCGGTTAACCTTCCCGCAGCCATCTTGGCAAAAATATTATAAGCACCAAACAGGAATGCCGCCGCCAGTGATGCAAGAAGCCATGATTTCATGATAACTAACCTCTAAACTCCTATGATAACAAATCTATGCAGGATGACATATACAAGGTATAACACAAAAAACAGCGCCAGAATCGAACCGAAGCCGATCAGCGGAATAAAGAGCACTGATATGAATACCCCCGCCAGTGACGCTCCCAGTAAATCGGCTAGGTAAAAGCGGCCCGGAGCCTCGGCTCCATATTTATGTTTATAGCTGACAGCTGCATAATTAAACAGATAGCCGGAAAATCCGCCTGATAAGAACGACAATCCCAGGATCAAAAGATAGTTGAGAAATTGATGGCCTTCCAGGCGCGTAATCATGGCCAGACCGAACAGTACAACTACTCCTATTGCCGCTCCCAGATAAAACCACTTCTTCATAAATATAGTGGTGCCCTTCGAACGCAGCGGCAATGCTCCCCCCAGAGCCATGCCCACCATAAAGAGGCCGATCAGGAGACCGATCTGGCTGTAAACATTGCCCAGATGCGACTGGTAGAGAATCAAGAGGGACATCTCCATAGTAATACCGGAAAATCCGGCCAGAAAGCAAATTGAAAAATAGGCCGGCCTGTGAACAGATCTCTTTACCAGATTCAGCAGTGAAATCAGAGGAAGGAACAGCAGAATATATATCAGATACTTATTCTCCTTCCAGAATTTCAGGACGGCTTCCTCCAACCCTGAAAAGCGGCTGGCCCAGAGAATGGAATTGTAATAGTAGACTACCGGACGGGATACCGTGTTCGCAGCCGAAAGTTCGTTATTATATATAGGTTGTGCCTTCAGCAGATTAAATTCGTTCAGCCGGTAGGACAGGTAGACCGAATCTACAGAAGTTGTCTGGATTTGATTTTTCTCTTTAGCGGCCAGCAGAGCATTTACATCAAGATCGATCATAGATGAATCGTTGCTGGCAAGGAAGATGTAATCATCCCCCGGGATTATCTTTATATTGTTGAAACCGGTGCGCAGCGCATTGTATATGGTACCCAAAAACTCCTGCAAATCCCTGCCGAGCAAGTGGGTCCTGCCGGGCAGCGAGAATGACAGAACACAATCCTCCGGGAGGCGGGTTGAAAGGTGCTCGAAAAAGTCAACTGTAAAATAGCGGTTGCTGACCGCGTCGGTTGGATTGGATATATTAATAATGACGAAATCATAATCTTGGCCATTCTTGGTTATGTCAATATAGGGGTCGCCCCAGTCATATTTGATTTGCGGATTTGCATAATACTGCCCGGCAGGTTCCGGCAAATGCTTGACCAAAAATTCCAGAAGAGTCCTGTCGTTTTCATATATATCGATCCGGACATTTTCATATTTCAATATCTCGGCGATTTTATCGGGCGGGCAGATACCGATCATGGCTATATTTTCAATTTCTTCCTTCTGCCACATCGTCAGATGGATTTCCTCCGCCTCTTGAACCTGCGGATATGAGAAGAAGCTTAAGCCGTCTGAATACAAGGTATATTGAGACTCATATTCCGTCAGAGTCAGATGCTGATATGCTGTATTGGTCTGTGCAACCACCTCCTGATTTTCATATTGATGGCCAAACTGTCCCAGGGCAAAAGCCACGCCCGCGAATACACACATCACACCAACAGTCACTCTTGGCGGCATCAGTAAAAGCTTCTTATCCATTTTGACAAACATAAATGCGACAATAAGCAGAAATAGAACCAGGGCGGTGTATCTGTCCGGGATAAGGGTCAGGCAGACAAAAGTTAATGCTACTCCTCCCGCAAGGGAGCCCAGCGATTCCACTACATATACAAACGATAGAGAAGTTATCCTGGAATGGGCCGAGACTGTCCGAACAATGCCAACAAATAAAGCCCCTGAAAAAAGACAGAGAATTACCAGTGCTAAAACAGAGGTGGCAGCCATTGTCAACAGCCCGGTAACTTCACCCGGTTGAAGATTCCAGATATCATACAAACGGGGGATCGCCCCGTAGAATACGACCGCCACCAACCCATAGATGGCGACCGAGATATAGCGCGAGCCTCTTCTGATTCCCGTTTTCTCGGCCATATATGCGCCCAGGCCGGTGAAAAAAAGCCAGATGGTTATTATCAATGTATAGCCGATTTCAGAGGAGCCAAAAATTGATACAAGGCGGCGCACGTAAAGGATTTGATACCCGAGCGTCACAAATCCGTAGAGAAATGGTAAAATAAAAAGGTCATAGCGTGTCAGCATGACCTAATAGTAATCATTTAAAATGAGATCACAAAACAAAATCTATGACCAGACCCCCGGGATATGGGTGCCGCATTTACCGCACATTCCATCTTTGAGGTTGATCTTATTAATTCTGAATCCAAGCCTTTCAATAAGAAGTTCTCCGCATCCGGGACAGTATGTATGCTCCGCGCTGTGACCGGGGACATTACCGATATAAGGAAATTTCAGGCCGGACTGCCGGGCAATATCATAGGCCTTCTCCAGAGTCTTTACAGGAGTGGGCGGAAGATTCGTCATAAGGTAGGTAGGATGAAATCTTGTGAAATGTATCGGCACGTGATCGGAAAGGTTAGTTTTGACCCACCGGCACAGATCTGTCAGCTCTTTCGTGCTGTCATTCATAGTCGGAACGACCAGATAGACAAGCTCCAACCACATCCCATCGTCATGGATGATTTTCAGAGCATCGAGCACAGGCTGAAGCTCCCCGTTAACAACATCCTCATAATATTGCTGCGAATATGATTTCAGATCGACCTTGATAGCATCCATAAGAGGTATAATCTTCTTCAGCGGTTCTTTCTCGATGTAGCCGCCGGTAATCATAACATTCTTGATTCCAAATTTCCGTCCTTCAACACAGGTATCATGCATATATTCATAAAATACAATCGGCTCCGAATATGTATAGGCCACTGTTGGCACTGAGCGCGCCTGGCAAATCCTGACTATCTCATCCGGGGGCAATTCGACATTGGTAACCTGCTCCGGACGTACCTGGGAGATATCCCAGTTCTGGCAAAACTTGCAATTGACATTGCAGCCGGCGGTGGCGATCGAAAAGGCCGCAGTGCCGGGATGAAAATGAAAGAGCGGTTTCTTCTCGATCGGATCGATGTTCATGGCGCAGGCCCTGCTGTGCACAAGAGTATAATATTCGCCGCCCTGGTTCTCACGGACTCCGCAGTATCCCCTTTCGAGATCGGTTACAAGGCAATGACGCGGGCATAACTCACATTCGATGGCAGTACCCTCGAGCTTCTTGTAATACATGGCCTTGACATGCGAAAGAGTATCGGTTGTCTCCAGCGCATAAGCATTCTGGAACAGCGCCAGCCCGTTCTCAACCGGATTAAACGGCAAACAGGCGCATCCCGCCCCGCATGCCATAGCTTTGATCAATGTCCTTCTTTTCATAACTTAAGTTATATCTTCTTCTATGATCTCCACCTGCGAAAGATCGGATTCGCCCAAACCCAGCCTTTTGCCTGTTTCCAGCCAGAGCGGCTCACGTTTGTCCTCCTTCAGGCTCGGGAGTCCATTCTTTCTACGATAATCCTCTATGATTTTATAGCCGTAAGCATCGATCGCAATCGGATCAAACGACATAACCACAGTCCCCGGCTTTACCAGATAGCGTGGCATATAACCCGGGCCACCGTTATACTGCATCCTGGTCATATCGAGGATCGTAAGCACATTTTTCTCTCTCACAATCGGAAGCGCCGACAGTTCAGCGACATACGGATTGCAGTTGTCCGGATGATATTTATTGGGATTATGAACCAGACCATAGAGGTTCTTAAGCCCGCCCGACACTCCCGCCACGGAATGATCTTTTAGAATCGGAAAATTAATGTTCTTATCGATTTCCTGCTCGAATATTTTAGATATCAGCGAGGCCACCTTGCCTTTTTGATAAAAGCTGTCGCTGTAACCCACACCTCTGGAGTCAGTTCCGAAACACCGCAGCCCGCTGTTGCGTGCATAATTCAGGTTATATCCGGCCCTCTCAAGCTCCCTGTTGGTTCTCTCCCAGATGATGATATCGGACTCCCGGAGACCCGCCGATTGCAGACCTGCGACTATGGCATCGGCCATAACCGGGGAACTGGAAAGCATGCGTCCACTCAGACAATTCGGCTTAATCCCGAATCTGTCCCCCTGGGCGGCGATTTTTTTCCAGGCGGATTTTGAATCTGTCGATCCTGTGAGACGTACCATGGCATGACTGATCAACTTATTTGTTTGATCCCTCTTCAAACCGCCGTCGGAATCGTAGATATTATGATTTTTTATGACTACTAATCTGGATCTGGACATATAATTGTTTACTTTGACAGGCTAAATTAATTATTTATATAGTTATACGTCTCAAATAAGGAGAAAGCAAGATGAAATTGAACCTCAAATATATTCCGATAGCGTTATTGCTGCTGGTAATATTGGTTTCTAAGGCTTTTGGGGAGGACCGTGAGCCAACGGTGGCGGGAGCGTTTTATCCGGCAGACAGCGCTCAGCTATATAACATGATCAGCGGTATGCTGGAAAAGGCGAACGCACCCAAAATCGAAGGTATCCCGGTTGTGCTGATTTCCCCCCATGCGGGATTCGTGTATTCCGGCCCGACTGCCGCGGAAAGCTATAAGCTTCTAAGCAGATATCCTGAAATAAACACGGCAATTATCCTCGGATTCAAGCATCAGATCAATTATCGGGGAGTCGCGATCTGGGCCAGTGGAAAATGGAAAACGCCTCTTGGTGAAATTCCGGTAAATGAAGAGCTGGCAGCGGAAATTCTAAACTCCGCGGATTACATAGCTGATCGTCATGATCTTTTTTCAGGCGAGCACTCGCTGGAAACTCAAATCCCGTTTTTGCAGGTAGCCGCGCCCGATATCACTATAGTACCATTACAGATTGGCGCCCAGGACAAAGATATTGTCACAAAATTGACCAACATTCTCTTTAAAATTCTAAAGGAACGGGAGAACTATGTCATAATCGCTTCCACCGATATGACCCATTACAAGAGCCGCAGGCAATGCGCTTCCATAGATTCAGTCTCGGCCGAGTACATCGCCTCGATAGACGGTGAAGGTTTATGGCGTGCCTCTGAAAATGGCAGAGCCCAGCTTTGCGGGGCGGCGCCGGTGGCGGTAGCGCTTGAAATTGCTAAAAAACTGGGGGCTGATAAGGCTAAAATCCTCAAGCATTCCGATTCGGGCGAATATGCAGGAAATACACAATCGGTGGTGAGCTATTTATCTGCGGTCGTATATAAATCCGGCGATGGCTCAGATGATGGAAACGCGGCGCTCACGGGTGAGGATTATCTTTCTGAAAAGCAGCAGCAGAAACTCCTGGAAATTGCCCGCAAATCTATTGAAGCCTATATTGCGAACCAGTCGGTTCCGGAATTTGACATAAACGACAGCATTCTGGAGGCGCCGGGAGCAGCGTTTGTTACCATAAACAAGAATCATCAGCTGCGGGGATGTATCGGTTATACCGAACCGATTCTTCCGCTTTACCAGACGGTTTCCACATGCGCGATTAAGGCGGCCTCCGAGGATCCGCGTTTCGAGCCCTTGAGCAAAAATGAGTATGCTGATATAGAATTAGAGATTTCAGTGCTGACACCTCTCAAGAAAATCGAGGATGTCAATAAGATCGAAGTCGGCAAGCATGGCTTGATGATGCAAAGAGGCTATAATCGCGGGTTGCTTCTGCCTCAAGTTGCGGTTGATTTTGGATGGGATAGGATGCAATTTCTTGACGCCACCTGCCGCAAAGCGGGCATGCCTCCCGGATGCTGGAAAGAGAACTGCGATATTTATATCTTCTCGGCCGAGGTCTTTGAAGAGAAATAAGCTACACTTTGCTTGAGGGGCAGATCTTATTTAATACGCATTCATGGCATCTTGGATTTCTTGCAATACAGACTTTCCGTCCATGATCGATCAATAGATGTGAGACAATTATCCAATCCTTCCTCGGAATCAGTTCCATCAAATCTTTCTCGATTTTGGGCGCCTCCTTCCTGTTTGTCAGGTTGAGGAGATTGGCGAGACGGGTGACATGGGTGTCGACCGCTATTCCAGATGCTATATTATAAGCTGCACCAAGAATAACATTGGCCGTCTTTCGTCCCACACCCGGCAGCTTGACTAACTCCTCCATTGTTTTCGGGATTTTCCCGTTGTATTCCTCCACCACCGTCTTCATGCAATTTTTGATCGATTTGGCCTTGTTGCGATATAATCCCGCTGTCTTGATATTTTCCTGCAATTCCTCCAGGTCAGCTTCGGCAAAATCTCTGGGGGATTTGTATTTCTTGAAAAGCGCGGGCGTTATCATATTCACACGCTCATCAGTGCTTTGAGCGGAAAGTATCGTGGCGACCACAAGCTGATGCGGATTCTTGAAGTCAAGCGTACATCTGGAATCGGGATATTCTTCTTTCAGAAGCGAGACTGCTTTCCTGGCGCGGTCTTTTTTGTCCATACGGAATTATAATCGATTTTAAGCAAAAAATAACCAGTAAATTATGCCGGTTATGCATCCGGTGAAGAACATTATACCTGAGGCGATATAAAGCGAATATCCCGGCGCCCTGAACCATTCCTTTTTTACTTTCCACCTCCAGGGCTTGAAATGGAATTCATCTGATTCAGCCTTGCTCGCAGCTGTCAGCTGCAAAATAATTCCGCCTATTAATCCAATTCCACTAATAACAATAAGAATTCCTGCCAGCGGTTTCATTGCGATGTCCTCCTATGAATATCCATAAATTACAAATAAATGACTCACAAAGTGCAGTCAACAAAAAAAGGGCTGGTTACAGAATGCAACCAGCCTAAGGAGGGGGGTAGACAGATATACTGTCGTTTTTAATAATATCACGACCTCCCAAAAAGTCAAGAAAAATAAGGCTTCAGAGGGCCTCCTGAGGCCGGCTGCGGGCCTGATTTTAAACGCACTTTCTTGGCTCGCAAGGGATTATTTGATTAGAATATTACAGATTTTTTCCGCAGGCGTTGCATATTTGCAACCATATTTCGGGCTCTTCTGAGGACTTATCAGACATAAAAATGCCCCTGAAATGGGGCTGAGAAACTAAATGCCGAAGGCGGGATTTGAACCCGCACACCTCGCGGTACCACCCCCTCAAGATGGCGTGTCTACCAATTCCACCACTTCGGCATTTATAATCTATCTGTTATTCACCCTCGGTCTGGGGCGGCATGATAGGCTCAACTTGAATTTCCTGCTGACCCTGTTGCTGGCCGGGCTGCACCTGCTGTTGCGGCTGCCCTTCTGCCGGGAGCTGCATCGGTGAAACCTGGGCATCCTCCATTGCCTTCTGAGCCTCGCCGGTGATACGGCTGGAGGGTACGCCGGTGCCTCCACCGGAGAAAGTCAGCAAGATGCAGTTAATCATGAAGGCCACCGCCAGAACAGTAGTCGCTTTGGACAGAAATGTGGCCGCGCCGCGTCCTCCGAATACGGCTCCGGAGACTCCCCCGCCGCCGCCAAACGCGCCCGCTAGGCCCTCGCCCTTGGCAGACTGCATCAAGACTGAGATTATCAGCCCCAGGCTGATGAATATATGCAGAACTATAAGAATACTAAACAAAAGCTTCCTCCTCAGGTCGCTGATGATATGATTTTCAAGAATTTATCTTTTGAAAGCGAAGCTCCACCAATAAGAGCGCCGTCAATCTCTTCTTCTCCAAGTAAATCGTCCGAATTTTCCGGTTTTACCGAGCCGCCATACAGAATCTGAAGCCCATCGGCAATTTGTTTATCGTATTTCTCTTTCCAGATTTTGCGTATAAGCTTATGTACCTCAACGGCCTGATCCGGGGTGGCGGTTTTGCCGGTGCCGATCGCCCAGACCGGCTCATATGCGATCACAATCTCCTCGACCCGGCTATAATCAACTTCGGCAGAAAAACCTTCCACCTGAGTCCTGATTATCTCCTCGGTTTTATCGGCCTCTCTTTCTTCAAGCTGTTCCCCAACACATACGATCGGTTTCAGCCCTAACGATAAAGCCAGTTGACATTTTTTTCCAATCAACTGGTCGCTCTCGGAGAAGTATTGCCTGCGCTCCGAGTGGCCTAAAATAACATATTCGCAACCCAATGTCAATAACATCTCGGGCGAAATCTCACCGGTAAAAGCGCCTTCTTTTTCCCATCCCATGTTTTGCCCGCCGACAAATATCGGCGAATCCTCGACAACTTCAACAACTGTCTTGATCGAGGTAAAGGGCGGGCACAAAAGCACATCGGCCTTATCCGAGCCATCAAAGCCGTCGGCAATGCCCGAGGCCAGCCTCCCGGCCTCCTCATCCGTCTTATACATCTTCCAGTTTCCGGCGATCAATTTTTTCCGCATGATATTCTCCCTTTTTATTTATCCGTCAATGCCGCCAATCCGGGCAGGGTTTTTCCTTCCAGGAACTCCAGCGACGCTCCGCCGCCGGTGGAGATGTGCGAGAGCCTGTCGCCCACCCCAGCCTTCTTCACAGCCGAGGCGGAATCGCCGCCTCCTATAATAGTTGTCGCTCCTTCAGAAGTCAGCTCGGCCAGAGCTTTGGCCAACTCTATTGTACCGGTGGCAAAATTCTCTTTTTCGAACACCCCCATAGGGCCGTTCCAGACAATCGTTCTGCAGTCGCTCAAATCCTGTTTGTATTTTTTTAAGGTTTCCGGGCCGATATCATATCCGGCCATGTCGGATGGAATCTGATCGACTGGAACAGTCTTTGTCTCAGAATCCTCGCTCAAATCCCTGGCACAAACAACATCAACGGGGAGCGATATCTCCACCTCTTTGGACTGGGCTTTCTTCAATAGCTTCTCGGCCATCTCGACCCGATCTTCCTCCAGGAGAGATTTACCGATTTCAAGACCCTGGGCCTTGAAAAACGTGAAAGCCATGCCGCCGCCTATGAAAATCTTCTCCACTTTTTCGATCAGGTTATTGATGACATCGATTTTGCCGGAAATCTTGGCTCCACCCAGGATGGCGGCCATGGGACGTTCAGGATTTTCGACCGCATTTCCAAGATATTCTATTTCCTTGACCATCAGATAGCCGGCCGCCGCCTGATCGAAATATTTCGTGACACCTTCGGTTGAGGCATGCGCGCGGTGGGCGGTGCCGAAAGCATCATTTATGTAAACCTCGCCGAGTCTCGAGAGCTTTTCGGCAAAATCCGGATCATTATTTTTTTCACCTGAATAGAATCTCAAATTCTCCAGCAACAGCACCTCGCCCGGTTTCAAGTCCTTCGCCTGTTTCAATGCCTCCTCGCCGATACAATCATCAGCAAACTTAACAGGCTTGTCCAGATGCTGAGAAAGGTTATAGGCCACCGGCTTAAGGCTCATTGTGGGATCGGATTTTCCCTTGGGACGTCCCAGATGGGACATCAAAACCGCCGAGCCGCCCGATTCCAGGATTTTCTTGATTGTCGGCAGGGACGCTACGATTCGATTGTCATTGGCAACCTTACCATCCTCGATGGGAACATTAAAATCCACTCTAACCAGCACCCTTTTGCCTGCAATATCCAGGTCATCTATTGTCAGTTTATTCATTATGCCTCCAAGCTTTTGGTTAATCCTTCTCTTTATAATGATCTAACCATCGTAATGGACTAATGTTCGTCGAACGATGTGATAATAAAATTGCGGATTTGAAAAAAACAAGTATTATTTTTGATATGCCTGACATCACAGAAAAAAGTGTCCGGCCGGTAGATTGAGGTGTTGAGAAAATGTATCGAATGAATCTGTCATTCTGAGCGAAGCGAAGAATCTCTCTCTAATTAACAAAAGATTCTTCGATCACTACGTTCCCTCAGAATGACGAATATTGCTATCTCAGGCGGGATCTTGATCCAGATAGAATCGGGATCAATACCGGGCGCGACCATCTTCGATCCCTGCGCACATCGAGAGCATGCATCATCTTGGTCAGCCTGAATCTTCTGGTAAAATAAAAGCCCGCCTTAAGGCAAGGCGGGCCATAATACACAAAATAATTTCTACAGCATCTTCTCGAGCATCTGCCACATCCTGGTGGAGAAACCCCACTCATTATCGTACCAGCTATACAGCTTCACCAGGGTCTTACCTATTACACGCGTCTGCTCGGCATCGAAGATTGTTGAGTGATTGTTGCCGATTATATCGGTCAGCACGATTGGATCGGTTTCATATTTCAGTATCCCCTTCAATGGAGCGGCTGAGGCCGCCTTCTTGAATGCTTGATTGACCGACTCAACGGTGGCATCCTTCTTCACTACTGCAGCCAGATCGATGAGCGAGCCGCACGGTGTGGGGACACGGATCGCCATACCGTCGATCTTGCCCTCCACCTCGGGTATAATTTTGCTGATGGCCTTGGCTGCTCCGGTTGTGGTAGGCAGCATGTTTACTGCCGCGGCACGGGCCCTGCGCAGATCCTTGTGAGGGCCGTCAACTATATTCTGGCTGGAGGTATATGAGTGAATGGTTGTCATGAAGGCGTGGTCGATCTCAAAATTGTCATTCAATACTTTAACTATCGGGGCCAGACCGTTGGTGGTGCATGATCCGATACTTATGATATTATGATTTTTCTTGTCATAGCCGTCATCATTGACGCCGATCACAAAATTGCCGTCCACTTCATCCTTGGGGGGAGCGGAGATCAGCACCTTTTTGGCGCCGGCATCGATATGCTTCTGTGCATCCGCTTTCTTCCGGAAAAGCCCTGTTGATTCCACAACCAGGTCAACTCCAAGCTCCTTGTGCGGAAGTTCGGACGGATCTTTGATTCCAGTAACCTTGATCTTCTTGCCGTCGATGGTGATCGAATCTTTGCCCGCCTCAACCTCGCCGGGATACAGACCATAAACCGAATCATATTTGAAAAGATAGGCCAGGGACTTTGGATCAACCAGGTCATTTACAGACACGAAGTCAAGGTCAGATCCATTCTTAAGAGCCGAACGCATGACCATTCGTCCAATCCTGCCGAATCCATTAATTGCTACTTTTACTCCCATTGCACACTCCTTTTTTTATTCATTATTCGTCCTGAGTATATATGCTATTCCAAATGCTATCTGGTAACCGCTATGGTCCAGGTACCCGCCAATGGCCTCGCCGAAGTCCATCTTGTGGTATTTGACAGACCCCGTCAGGCCGATTGTGGTGGAAACGAATGAATCGAAGCCTGCTCCTAACCACCAGCCCAGGGTGGTCGCGCTTTCAGAATCGCGGTCTATATAAACATACGGATTCAGAATAGAGCCGCCCTCGATAACACCTCGTCCCACAATCAACGATCCTCCACCGGCAATCCAGGGCTGGTAATTATCGCTTAACTGACTGGCCAGAGGCTTGATTTTTACCCCGGCATCAATGGGGTACAAATTAATAGTCCCGAAGAAATTTCCGACTCCCTCGACGAACCACCTGAATTCACCCCGGTTTATGACCGAGAGTCCCACGTCCAGAGCAATTTCGTTAAGAAAGTGCCAGTTGAAAAATATCTCGGTGTGGAAACCGTTTTGATCAGAGCTGATATTGTAGTCAATATATTGTTCATCCGGAGCCTCCTGGCTGGTGTGGCCAACTCCGATCTTGATTCCCGCATATGAAATGCCATCAAGATCAGCAGCCGTGAGATTGGCGGCCGCCATAATAATCAATAGAACTGATGTTATAAATTTCAATCTGATTGCCTGCCTTGATTTAAATTGATTGGTACATCGCAGGATTTACTTCTCTTGCTGTTCTGTTATGTCTTCCAACTCCAGATCAACCTGGAATTCCTGCCCATCTCTTTCGTACTTAACCGTAACAACATCACCCTTATCGCCATCGAGCATCTCGTAAATGTCATCGAATTGCATGCCATTCACTTTCCTGCCATCGATCGCAATTAGCCTGTCATTTTCTTGTAATCCCGATTCGGCGGCCGGAGTTCCTTCAATAATCCTGTACACCACAAATCCATCCCCCTCCGACTTGATTATCATGCCGCTGGAGATAATCCCGTTATCGGTGACATCATCGGTGATCTTGGTCAAATAGAGCTTTTTACCGGGATAGTCGAAACCAAGCGCGAACCATTTCATTACGCCGCCGCCGACATTACCGTCGATGTTTTCCGCAGCCAGGATTCCGGTTTCCATCAGGTTAAAGCCCGTAATCAGGTCATCCAGCCTGTATTTGCCGATCGTAAATGAGGGCAGAATTGCAAGGGTTGATTCCGATTCTCCACCGATACCCATTATGGGGAATGTACCAAGTTCCTTTACAACCTGGGAAAGGAGATTGTATTTCTTGACAAAAGGTGCATTCAGGTCAAGAAAGTTCTGGCTGCCCGTATCAAAGCGGAACCTGCCTTCGATGGAATCATTTATGACGGCGCTAATAACCGGATGATTGGACTCGATTTCCAGCTCCAAAGTATCCACGCGTCCGGGATAGATACCTGCTCCCGGATTATATATAGTAATTATATTTGCCGGATAATCGATATCAACGATCAGGCTGGAAAATAGATCATAACCCAGAATTCCCTGGATCGGCTCGACCAGTATCTCATCGGCAAAGCTCAGATCAAGAGCCCCGGCGGCAAAGTCGAGAAGGGTGACATTACCGATTTTTAGACTATCGACCCTCACGAAGCTGCCGACATCAACACCTCCCACTCCTACGGCAGGCAGGTTTCCGGCGTCCTCCAGGCCCAGTGAATCGGCAATCCGTTGCTCGATAATAGTCATGCCCGCCCCGGAATCGAGCAGGAACCAGAATGGCCCCGAGCCATTGACATGAACCGGCACGTAGATATGATGAATATTCAGCTTAAATTCCAGACTGCTTGAATCGGCATTATTGGAAAAACTGAATTTTTCCTTCTCTTTCACGGGCGGCATGAAGATGCTGTCGGGAATATCATAGTTAATTTCGAATGATTGTATTGAAATGGTAGTCAGAAGCAGGGGATTGCCGAGATCCTGAACTGTGGTAAGGGGCATCTTGATCCCCTCAGTTGTCACCCAGTCTGCATAGGTCGAGACCACCGGGATTCCCTGTATGGTTGTGCGGGTACCGGCAAAGAGATAGGTGAGCGTATCCAAATACAGGGTCAGTTGATCGCCCTCGGGCGGTTGAAATGTATAAACATAGCAGCCTGCATCATTAAATTCCTCAACGCCCACCCAATTAAAATAATTCTTCATTTCAGGATCGAGGATATAATTGTAGCTGCTCAGGACATACTCTGTGATGAACTGCTTTTTTTCCACTCCGGCCAGGTCGCGAACAGTACCGGTCTGATCCTTCATCCACAGCCGCCCCTGATACATGCCCTGCTCAATCTGCATGATTGCCAGGTCCATCTTGAGTTTAGCCTTTTCGGGCTTCTCCATCCACATCTCAGCCGTTCCGGAAAGATTCCCCAGCTGGACATCGGCCTGGTATTGCAGTGATTTGAATTTGCTCAGGGCTTCCATTCCTCCCAGAGCCTGAGCATGCCGATCCAGGACCTGATCGATAGAGGGCTCCTGCGCCATGACCGAAGAGACAAACCAGAGCAGTATAAATAAGACGAAACCAGTTTTTTTCATCCGAATTCTCCTTTATTTCAGAAAAACATAATATGCCAGGAATATCAGCCCCAGAAGAAACATCAACCAGTTCATCTCTCTTCCCCGTCCCGCGATCAGCATGAAGATCGGATAAGTTATGAAGCCGAAAGCCATGCCATCGGCAATGGAATATGTGAGCGGTATGCCGATTATTACAAGGAAGCAGGGAAAGGCCACGGCGATATCGTTCCAATCTATTTTGGTGATATTTCTCATCATAATCGAACCGACATAAATCAGCGCCGGCGCAGTCACCGGATAGAGTACTTTCCCCTCTGCTATTTCTACCCCTCCGCCGGCCATACGTGCCACCGGAATAAAAAATATCATCAGAACAAACATCAGCCCGGTGACAATATTGGCAAAGCCGCTGCGTGCCCCGGCTCCGATACCTGTGGCCGATTCGATATAGCTGGTAACAGTGGAGGTGCCCATCAAAGCTCCGGCGGTCGTACCCACCGCATCAGAAAAAAGCGCCCGCGAGGCCCGCGGCAGTTTGCCGTCACGCATGAACCCGGCCTGATTTCCGATTCCCACCAGGGTACCGGCGGTATCGAACATATCGACGAAGAGAAAGACCAGTATTATCGTGCCGGTTTGAGTTTTCAGGGCCCCGATTATATCGAGTTTTAGAAATGTAGGTTCCATCGATGGGGGTGCGGCCACAATGCCGGTATAGTCTATTATCTTGAAGGCGACACCCAGAATCAGGATTATTATCATGCTCCATAGGATGGCGCCCTTGATTCTGAGAATAACCATGATGCCCAAAAGTACAATTCCTATGATCGACAGGATTGCGGCCGGATGATGGATCGGCCCCAGAGTGATGAGCGCCCCGGGGTCCTTGGTAATCAGGCCGGCATGCCAGAGGCCGATGGAGGCTATAAACAGGCCGATTCCCACGGCAATCGCTATCTGGATATCGGGTGGAATGACATTAATAATTGCCTCACGAATTTTAAGCAGAGTGAGCAGGATAAAAATAACGCCCGCAACAAAAACGGCTCCCAGTGTTATCTCCCAGCTTATTCCCATGCCAAGCACCACGCTGTAGGCGAAAAAGGCATTCAGTCCCAGTCCCGGGGCCTGGGCGATGGGATAGCGCGCCCATATCCCCATAATTATGGTTGCCAGGGCGGCCGACAGGCAGGTGGCGATCATGACCGAACTGAAGTCCATGCCCGCGCCCGAGAGGATAGCCGGATTTACGAAGATGATGTAGGCCATGGCCATGAAGGTGGTCATGCCCCCCGTGATTTCGGAGCGGTAATTTGTCCCTAATTCCTGAAATCTGAAATATTTTTTTATCATGACCGAAAACAGAAAATCTATTAATAATCCTGCCAGTTTAGTTCGGCGTTAACCAGAAGCCCCAGCAATATCCAGCTCAATATCATCGAGGAGCCACCGTAAGAGACAAAGTGCAGGGGCAGACCGGTTACCGGCATCAGACCAAGTGTCATACCAATATTTACCACGGTCTGGAAGAATAATATCGTTATCGCTCCTATGCACACATACGAGGCGAATTTGTTGCGAACACGCATAGCAGTCCTGAGCCCCATAAAAATAATCGCCCCCAGCAAAATAATGATTAAAACCGCCCCGACAAAACCAAATTCCTCACCCATTACAGAAAATACAAAATCTGTATGCCGAACCGGAAGATAATTTAAATTAGTCTGGGTCCCGGCCAGAAATCCCTTTCCAAAGAGCCCGCCGGAGCCGATGGCAATTTTGGACTGTATGATCTGGTAACCTGCACCCAGTTCTTCTATTCCGGGATTGAGAAAGATTTTAATCCTCAGTCTCTGGTATTCGGCCAGGCGAGCCCATAAAAAGGGCGTTATTACGCCGAATATGAGATTTATGATAATGATAGCCGACGACATAACAGCTCGGGGACGCAGAACTATCAGCAGTATTATTAAGATCACAAACAGTACCACATAACTTACAGGATGGAATGATGTAATCATGCTGAACGCAGGCGAGATAATAAGCAGCAGATATACGGCCGGTAAACCGGAAAAAAACAGTACCGCCAGCATCATGGTGAGATATACCAGTGAGGTGCCCAGGTCTGGCTGTTGTAATACGAGCGCGGTTGGGATAAATACCAGCAGCGCCGAAAAGACCAGTTTCCTGAACTGCTGACTGGGCCTTTTAGAATAACTGAGATATCTTGCCAGCGCAAATAAGACCACGACCTTGCCCAGCTCGGAAGGTTGAAAATGAAAAAACCCGAGGTCAAACCATCTCTGCGATCCGCCCCCCTGGCGCCCGTAGAATATTAATGCGATCAAGAGAGTGATCAGCAGGAAATAATAGACATAGCTTAAGGCCTCGTGCATCCTCAATGGAAGGACAATTATCACGAAGAAGATCACGAGAGAAATCAATATCCATATCATCTGTTTGAGATAGAGTCCCTCCTGCCCGCCTGCGGCTGTGTTGGTCGCGGAATAGATCAGCACCACGCTGACCACAGAGAGGGCCAGGCCGCACAAGAACAGGGCCATCGCGGTGCCGGATATATTTCCCCGCAGAGCCATCAGTCCGCCTCCGCCTGAAACAGGGTTTCAACCGTATCCGGCTCGGGAAGCATGTTCAGTTTTTCAAGATATCTACGGATGACCTTTGACGCCAGCGGCGCGGCAGCCTCAGAGCCGTGCCCCCCCTGCTCAACCACGACAGTAATGGCTATAACCGGATCCTCAGCCGGGGCGTAAGCACAAAAGAGGGCATGTTCCTTGCCATGCGGATTCTGTGCCGTACCGGTTTTGCCTCCAAATTTGATACCTTCGATTCTGCTGCCGCGGGCCGTGCCATGTTCCCCGTAAACGACACCAACTGCGGCTTCCTTCAGGATGGCCAGAGTTGATTTCGAAAACGGCAGCCGGCCTTTAATCTCGACACGGCCCATGGTCGTGTCCTCATCCGTAATCACGGCCTTAAGAAAATGAGGTCGATACAGCTTTCCCCCATTACCCAAAGCTGCATAGAAATTAGCCAGTTGGAGCGGGGTGGCCAGAATTTCACCCTGTCCGATGGAGAGATTGATAATAAGTGACCTGGGCCATTTACCCTTGCCATAGCGCCTATCATACCACTGAATGTCGGGAACCAGGCCGTCCATTTCACCGGGTATATCTATACCGGTTGTAGAGCCAAATCCGCACTTGCGGGAGTATTCGGCAAATTTATCATAACCCACCATCTGCCCCATCTGGTAAAAATAAACATCGCAGGATTGAATAATCGCATCGACCACACCCAGAGAGCCGTGCCCGCCCAGATCCCAGCATTTAAAAATACGATTGCCATATTTGTACCCGCCGCGGCAGGCGGCATACCTGGTATGCCGATTTATTATACCTTCCTCCAGGGCAGCGCCCGCAATCAAAAGCTTGTAGGTTGAACCGGGAGGGTATTCGCCCTTGATCACCCGATTCAGCAGCGGTTTTCGCTCATCGGACAGCAGCTGATCCCAGTCATCCTTCATTAAGACTCCGGTGAACAGGTTGGCATCATAGGTGGGCACCGAAACAAATGCCAGAATCTCTCCGGTGCCGGGATCGAGAGCCACACACGCACCGGTGAGCGTATCCGCGAATAGCGAAGCCGCATACTGCTGGAGCTCGTAATCGAGGGCGACAATAAGATCTCTTCCGGGAATCGCCGGCTTATCATCCATTTCCTCCAGGCTTCCCAGAATCTTGCCCTCCGCAGTGATTTCCCAATAATTCGCCCCGTTTCTCCCACGCAGCTGTTTGTCCCAATATTTTTCAATTCCCTCCCGGCCTATGTCGGTTCCCAGGCTTACCCCCTTAATAGAATCTGCCGCCAGCTCCTTTTCCGAAATTTCTCCGGTGTAGCCCACGGCGTGAGACAGGATGCCGCCGGCAGGATATTTACGCGCCGGTTCCAGCTGAAATATGATTCCGGGATATTTGGAGGGATTCTCCTCAATCTTGCAGACCGTCTCAAAACTGACCGAACGGGCAATCCGTATTGGTTTGTATCTGCGAAAGCGTTCGGCTCGTATTCTCTGCGCCAGTAAGGAGTCAGGGATGGCGAGAATTTCCGATAAATTTCGGGCCACCGTTTCGATATCATCGATCTCTTTGGGAATTGCGGATATACTATATGAGGGCCGATTCTCTACAATTACTTCTCCGTTGCGATCAAATATCATTCCACGGAAGGCGATTTCGGGCACGATTCGGATTCTGTTCTTTTCGGCCTTCTCGGCATATTTTGCATGTTCAAGGGTCTGCATTACAAACAGCCGAACGGCCAGGATCAGCAACAGGACCCCGAATATCACGCCCAAAATGTGTGCGCGGTTTTCGCTCGTCAAAGATAAATTTGTCATGCCTCAAACTTCAGAGTTAATTTTCGTTTCGCCAGGTAAAGAAGAATAACGGCTATAACGGAGCTGTAAACAGCCTCGAGCAGAGCATACTTCACCGATGTATATATCGTCAACTCTATGTTAAATTTATAGGCAACCAGATAATATAATACGTTATGAGCCGCCACTGATATTAGTACTGTCAAAATGCGCGCAAAGTTTGACTCCAGCCTGATCCGAATTGACATAAAATATACGATTACTGCCAGGACAACTTTTAAGACCGCGCTCAGGCCAAGCAGACCGGGGTCGGCGGAGCCCTCGATAACACCGGTTATGAAACCGAACACTGCCCCGTAGGCAAGCCCTTGTGTAAGAGTGAGATAGATTACAAGCACGACATATATATCTGGCATTACATTATCGATGGAAATCAGGCTGGCGAAAAAGGTCTGAAAAATGATGGCTATTATCACCAGAGCAGCAAAAACCGCAATCTTGCCCAGCATCTACCCTTCCGTTTCCTTTGGTTGCTTCAGAATGAAAAGCTCGTCAATCCGATTGAAATCGACAAAGGGTCTGACCTTAATATCTTTGAAGAAGCCCCGTTCCGGAAGTTCCACCTCGCTGACCACGCCTATGGGAAGGCCCTCAGGAAAAAGCCCCCCCAGCCCGGAGCTGATGACGGTATCTCCAACGTTCACGGGATCCCGGACAGGCACATTATCCAGAAGCAGATCATTACCGCTCTCCCACCTGATTATTCCCATGGTGCGGGTATTCTGGTCACGTGCCGCCACCCGGCAGTTGGGACTGGTCAATAGTTCCACAGTTACCGTGTTTATCATGACGTGGGTGGTCTTGCCCACCAAACCGGATAAACTGACCACGGCCATGTCCGGAGCTACTTCATGATCCTCGCGCACCGACACAATCAGAGCATTATCGCGCCGTTTCGGATCAATCTGCTTCAGTTCTCCGGGAATTACCGTAAATCCCCCCACCTGGCGAAATCCAAGAGAATCCCGCAGCCTTTCATTCTGCTCGAGCGCCTCACGCACCAGGATAAGCTCCAGTTCTCTTTTGAGGAGCTGCTCCCGGAGCCATTTATTGGTTTGAGTGGTCTCTGCAAGCCTTTTTATTTTTTCGGAGACCCCCTGGAAAGGCGAGAGGGTTACGAGGTATGTGTACTTTGCCATCGGCCGTTTAAGATCGAGGGGCAAAATCAGTATCACAAACGACAGGGCTGCCAGGATAATGGCCAGCCCTACTTCCTTGTTTTCTCCAAATAGCTTCCTCAGAATTGCTGTCATAAATCCATTTATTCGACTGAATCAAGAATTGCCAGCAGTTCCCCCTGATTATTTACTTTCATGAGTTTCTCACGATTCTCCTCGGACTTCATCAGAAACGAAAGACGTGCCATGACATTCAGATGGGCGCCGATAGCATCTTCAGGCGCGGCGATCAGGAAGAAAAGATAGACCGGCTTCTTATCCATGGCATCAAACTCGATTCCTTTGTCGGAGCGTCCGAAAGCGATCACAATCCCTTTCACCGCCTTGGTCTTGGCATGAGGAAAGGCGACACCATATCCCACACCGGTGGTCACAAGATTCTCGCGCTCTATAATATCTTTGAGAAGTTCATCGCGGTCGCGGACGAGTTTCGACTTCGCTGCCAGATCAACCAGCTCCTCTATAATATCTTCTTTATCCTCGCCCTTGAGGTTGAAAGTGATCAGTTCTTCTTCCGTAAATTTAGAGAGTTTCATGCAGTCTCCTTACATGCTTATTGGAATTCATATTAGCCAATAATAAGCTACATATCTGAAGCCGTTTCAATATGGCATGAGATCAAATATTCGTTAACGGCGCCTCCTTTATGTTTATATCTGCAGAACCTCACCCATGCGCCGGAATTTCTGGGTTCTCTGTTCAAGCAATTGCTCTTTTGAAAGAGAGTTAAAATACTGCAGCTGCGTCAGGATCTCTTTCCCCAGAAGTTCATAGACTCCCTGGGGATTTCTATGCGCGCCTCCGCGGGGCTCGGGAATAATCTTGTCGATAACTTCCAGCTCCAGCATATCCTGGGCGGTCAGTTTCAGGGCCTCGGCTGCTTCCGAGGCCTTGGCCTGGTCACGCCACAGTATCGCAGCACAGCCCTCAGGTGAGATCACTGAATACCAGGAGTTTTCGAGCATCAGGACGACATCCCCTACACCAATGCCGAGAGCACCTCCCGAGGCGCCCTCGCCGATTATGGAAATTATGATCGGGACCTTGATCCGGAACATCTCGCGTATATTTCGGGCGATCGCTTCCGCCTGCCCCCTCTCTTCCGCGCCAATACCCGGATATGCTCCGGGAGTATCGATGAAGATCAGAATGGGAAGCTCGAATTTTTCAGCCAGCCTCATCACGCGCAGGGCCTTACGGTATCCCTCGGGATGCATCATACCGAAATTCCGCATCAGCTTGCCTTTGGTATCGCGGGCCTTCTGCTGCCCGACCAGGGCGACCTTGTAAGTGTGGAACCTCCCGAAGCCGCAGACCACCGCCTTATCATCGGCAAACCCGCGATCTCCGTGGATTTCCACAAAATCATGGCACAGTGCATTTATATAATCCAGGGTATAGGGGCGTCTGGGGTGGCGCGCAAGCTGGACTTTTTCCCAGCGCGTCAGCTTTGAGTATATCTCGTCAGCAAGGCGGTCTAGCTTCTGCTCCAGGCTCTCGATTTCACGCGAAAGCTCGACATTTTCACCCGAGGCAAATTCCTTCATCTCAGCAATTTTACGCTCGAGTTCGACTATCGGCTTTTCAAATTCCAATACAAATCCTGCGCTCATGTTCTTTCAGCACCTTTTACCAGTTTCAATATAAAGAATAATATGAACAATGATATCAAAAACAAAACAAATATAGAAAAAACTTGCCTGCGGTCAAATATAAAAAGCGCGGGTATGAACGCATTGAATGCCAATGAGATCGTACCCAAGATCAAGAGGATACTCTTCTCGGAATAGCCGAAATTCATAAGGTAATGAAATATGTGTCTTGTATCCGGCTGATAAATTTTTTTGCCGCTCCAGATCCTGCGAACGACGGTGGTGACAATCTCCAGGAGTGGAAGCCCCACGGCAACAAGCGGTACGAACATGGAAACAGCAGTAAAGCTCTTGATCGGGCAGACGATAGCGGCCACTGCAAAAACAAATCCCATAAAAAGCGCGCCCGAGTCACCCAGATATATTTTGGCCGGGGGTTTGTTGTAGATCAAAAATCCGATCAGGCAGCCGGCCAGGATAACTGCAATCACGAATATCAGCAGTATGTCCAGAAAGGAGGATATTATCAAGAGACCGATACAAATGGTGATACCCACCAGCGATGCCAGACCGTCCATGCCGTCAATCAGATTGATCCCATTCGTCAGAAGTACCACCCAGAGGATGGTCACGGGATAGGCGGCCCAGCCTAACTCGAATGACCTCCAGAAGGGGACGTAGAGGTTGATAATATGGAAATCGAATGCTATCAGTATTAGCGCGGCGGCAATCTGGGCCAGAAGCTTTATATAGAACCTGAGGTCAAAAAAATCATCGATCAGCCCGGTGATAAATATCAGCGTTGAAGTCAGCAGGAAAGCCAGAAAAAATTGTTCTCCTCCAAACATGGCCTCCCGGCAATAGACCCCGATCAGGGAAAAGATTATCCAGAATGCTGCGAAGATCGCCGCTCCCCCCAGGAATGGAGTGGGCCTGCGATGGATCTTCCTGCCGTTGGGATAATCATAGATTTTCTTCAAACGGGAAAGTTTGATGAGAGAAAAGGTCAGCCCGCTTGACAGAACGATAGCTGAGACCAGGAGAATGAGACTAATGCCTAATATTTCGGGACATTCCTGCATAGGCTATGATAATCTGAAAAATAAAATTAACGGTCAACATAAAAAAGAGCCCCAGGTTGGGGAGGATTTTGCCCGGGTACCATTTCAAGAAATATTCCATGGCCGAGATGTGATGATGCATAATCCGTCGGGCCGGACTTTTGGATGATGCCTGCAGCTGATGTATCATCACCGCCTCGGGAACATAATAACAATACCTTCCTTCTCTATTCAACCTCAGACACAGGTCGGTGTCCTCGAAATAAAGAAAAAAACGCTCGTCGAAGCCGCCGACACGCTCGAAATCTTCTCTGCGTATCAGCATCGCGGTTGCAGCCATGGCATCGACCCTGGTTATTCCCGCAAAATCCCCCAGGGTGTATGTGTGAGCATAATTATCCAGACCGGGTATTCTGCCCAGAAGAGAACCGCGTGAGAACAGGATGTTTTTATGACTCGGAAAATTTCGGCAGACTGAATGGAAATTACCGCTTTTATCAACTGTCTTCGGTGTCACGGCAGCGGCATCCGGAGTATTAATCAATGCATTTTTCAGGATATCCAGAACGGGCATGGTCAACTCGCAATCGGAATTGATAAACCACAGGTATTCGCCTGCGGACGCTTTGCCTCCCTGATTGGCGGCTCGGGCGAAGCCGCTGTTAGTTTTGTTCTTTATCAATACGAGTTCAGGATAGCTGCTTTGAAGTTCCTCGAGCGATGAATCCCTTGAAGCATTATCGATCAGCACAATTTCGAAATCGTCTTTCCGGCAGTATTCATATATCGATCGGAGAAGTCTTAATGTCAGATCGGCGGTGTTGTAGTTAATGATGATTATGCTGGTCAGGCCGGGAGTCATTTTATTTTACCAAACAGCGACCAGAACCTCAGCCGCCAAACCATCCAGATCGCCTCGCGCACAATCTTTTTGGACATTTTGGATGTGCCCTGTATTCTATCGGTGAAAACTATGGGAATTTCTTTGATTTTGAAGCCCTTCTTATGGGCCCGGAAGCTCATTTCAATCTGGAAAGAATAACCGTTGGAACGAACCTCATCCAGATTGATAGCCTCAAGCACCTGACGCCGAAAACATTTGAAGCCGCCGGTGGCATCCCGCAAAGGCAAACCGGTCACGATTCGAGTATAGACATTGGCGTAATAAGACAGAAGCAGGCGGCTCATGGGCCAGTTGATAACATTCACTCCGGAAATATAACGCGAACCCAGAACCAGATCGGCTTCCTTGATCGCCTCGAGAAAATAAGGCAGATATTTGGGATCATGCGAAAAATCCGCATCCATCTCAAAGATATAATCGAAATCAGACTGGAGGGCATGCTTGAATCCGGCAATATAGGCCTGGCCCAGTCCCTCTTTTTTGTCGCGGTGAAGAACATCAATGCGCGGATTGTTCTGGGCCATCTTGTCGGCAACTTCTCCCGTGCCGTCGGGCGAGCTGTCATCGACGATCAGGACATGCAGGCGCTCATCCTGTCCCAGCACAGCCTTTGTAATCTCTTCCACATTTTCCCGCTCGTTATAAGTGGGAATTATAACGCAGCCCTTCTCACTCAACTGCTTTCTCCTCCACTCTGCGGCACCTGAACAGACTGAATGCCAGCACCAGAACTACGAAAGCTGAACTTGCCAAAGTCACAGCTCGTGAGTTATTGTAAACCTCCGACTCGTATCTGAACACAACCTCGTGTTCACCTTCCGGAACCACGACTCCCCTGAAGGCGGCATTGGCAAGCAATACCTCGGCCTCCTCCCCGTTCACATAGGCCTTCCAGGCGGGATAATAGCAGCCTGCAAAATATACAATTCCGTCAGTGTTAGATTTTACATTTATTACGACTTCATCAGTATCATACGAGGCGATCTCGGCATACTCGCCCTCGGTAACGGCCGCGGAATCCGCTGCAAATCCAGGATCTTTCTCCAGAACGACCTGCCTGGTCCAATCATGCTGGAGGGTTCGCAGATAGTTCAGCTCATTTTCAAGTTCCCCATGCAATATATACTCATCATACAGCATCCGCAGATAATTCACAACTTCGCCCCGAGCCTCGCGCAGCACATAATCATAATAGACTAGCCTCAGGTAATCTACACCATGCCCATAATCCTCGGACAACACATAATCATGATACAGCCGCACCCTCTTGAAGTTGTCGGGAAACTGGTATAAGATCAGACCATCAGCCTGGAGATCGCTATTCTGGGATATCTGAGTCAGGCTGTCCCGGTAAACGCCCAGGTCGGTCATGTAATCGGTCACCAGATACTTGACACCAGCCATTCCTATAAATGGAGTATTGAGCCAGACCATATTTCCGCGATTGCCCTGTTGCGGGTCGTTTTCAATTCGGTAGATGAATGAGTGATCGTTCGACTTGCCCTGCCTGAACCAGTACTGGTCATAAATCTTCATCTGATTGCCGTGGTATCCAAACATCATGGGTATATCATGGTAGGCAAAGTAATTGGAGTTGCGCAGCACTCCCCGGTCGGCATCAAGCAGCCGGTCAACATAGGGTTTATCGGTATCCCTCATCATAGAAACTACATTATTGGTGGCAAAATATTGCTCGGGACTGGTCGTGGTAATGAATTTAAAATCTATACGCCAGGCATCGACAATGCCGAAAAATACTATGATCCCCAGGGCCCACAATCCTATAGTGCGGTTGCCATATGCTTTAATGATGATATATGTCAGAACGAAAACCGCAGCCAGGATCCAGAGCCCTATCACGATGTCGCCGAGATTAGGAAAGGCGCGATACTCAAGTATAGTGTCAATCGATACGCCCTGAGGCGTATAAGGCGGCGAAATCGATGCAAAGGCCTTCATTATGCTCTTCCCCGCCAGACTGAAGGCGACGGCCAGAAATCCATATAAGCCCGCGGCAATTCCAGAAAACAGGAACACCTTCCTTTTTACGGCATCCTTGAGCTTTGGCAGCGCTTCGCGAAGATAGTCGATTCCAAATCCGGCCAGGAGGCAGAAGGAGAACGAGAAAATAAACATGATCATCGAAGCGGCGCGCAGGTGCTTGACGTTCGGTATCAGATGGTAAAATATTCTGTACAGCGGTGTGGATCCACCCATCGCATATATCAGGGCGAACAGCGCCAGTCCCATGAAGAACCAGGTTCTCTTGTTGCGCACAAATATTATCGCAATCAGTCCCAGAAATATCGGAAGGATTCCGATATACTCCGAATTATCCTTGAAAACATTCTGGCCCCAGTAGGTATGCTGCGCCTCTCCGGTCGCGGTGAACTTCTTGGCATTGGTGCCGATGAAATTCGGGATAAACTGCGAGACCAGTTCACCGGAATTCATCGACCAGCTCGTGGCATAGGCATATCTCTGGGCCTCGGTCATCTCGGTTTCTTCTTCCTCTATCGCGCGGGGCGAATATTCCTTCACGTACCGGTAAGATGGATAGAACTGAATGGCCGAAATAAACAGGCCCAGAACAATGGCCATCACAAATAGAAGCCCGGGTCTAATAATGGGCACAATATTCCTTCTCTCTATCAGCTTGAAAATGATTCGGAATCCAAAATAGAAGCCTACCGCCCACAACATGAAATATGACATCTGCGGATGGGGCGTAAGGACAATCAGGCCAATAACAGCTCCCAGCAAAGTGAAATCGAGGAACTTGTGATCGTTCATGGCCCGTTCAAGAAACAGCATTGCCAGGGGGAATAATGCGGTTACAAACATCTTGCCGTCATGTCCCGGCTGCACCATGGAAACCAGGTAAGGCGCGAACATATAGAATATTCCTGCAAATGATGCCGCCAGCCTGGACATTTTAAATGTCCTGGCGCAGGCATACATAAACAGACCCGCCAGAAAAACATGGATCAGCATTGACCATCCGAACGCCCGCGGAATGGACAGGGCCAGCTTGATCGGATAGGTTATGGGATAGAAAATATCGGAGTGGAATGCATCCACAAAGGGCATCCCGCCGAATATCATGGGACTCCAGAGCGGAATCCCGAACGGGAAGTCGAGATGTTCCTTCCAGAATTCACGGAAATAGCAGCTGGCGTTAATGAAATCCGAGGAGAAGAGCATCTTGTTGGAGAATATAAATTCATTGAACAGGATAACCGTCAGGACAAAAATAAAGACCGCATAGTAGAGGACATAATATCTGCTTTTAAGAATAGATTCCAGACCCGGGACGGCCGGAATAGCCTTGGATTGCGGTTGCTGCAGGGGCGTTTTCTTCTTCTTTTTCTTAGCCATTTATTCCCTCGATCTTACCATTAAAGCCAAAAATGTAATTGTAATCTCTCCGATAAAAAACCACAGGCGCGCCGCCAGGCCGACTGTATATGCGACCGACTTAATAACTCCGCCCACCTCATATAAAAGCGCTCCCATAACACCCTCGCGCACTCCGATTCCTCCGGGGGCGAACAGGGCCCAATAGCCAATCAAATATGCGGCGGTATAAATAAAGCAGGCTTCCGCAAAATAATTTACAGGAACCTCTGCCACCGCCTGGAGGAATAAATAAAACGAAAAGCCAAAAATATTCCAGGCGATAAAATATAAAAACAAGAATCCAAAACCAATCTTTTTTTCCAGTTTAAACTCCAACGCCGGCTTTCTTATAACCCTCAGCATCAGATTCAAGGTCCTCTCCAGGAGCGCCGGTACCATGATGACGGCAATGCCCAGGATGCTGACCGCACCAAGGACTATGGTCAGGGGCAGATAATTGCTGATCTTGTCGTAGGAGGTACCCAGGAGAAAATAATACAGAAATACGGCGATTATTCCGGCCGGGGTATCAAATAGTTGTGTGAGCGCAAATGAGGATACGGCCACATCCTCCCTCACACCCTCTTTGCGGGCGAGATACATGATCCCCGCAAACTGCACTATCTTGCCCGGCACATAGCGCCCCAGATTTGACAGGTAAGCCACCTTGAACGCCCGCATGGGTGGAAGATGTGTACCAAAACACGCAAGCACCCGCGACCACAGATAGCTTTTATAGAAGAGACCGATCTGGAGAATGATTATCGAGAGGACAAAATAAATCCAGTTTATTGTCCAGTCATATTCTTTCACCTGCTCCCATTGGGCGCTGATCTGGCGGTAGATAAAATAGAGAATGAGTGCAATTAAAATCCACTTGATCAGCCTGATGATTATTTGCTTCAGGTTTTTGTCAGGCATATTGCGGGCAAAATATTGAAAACCATTATATTAGTCAACCTAAGAATTCATGCGCTCAATCCTTCCCAGGTTAATTTTTATTAAAACCTTGACATCAATATTCTGCTGACCTATAATCACAACGACCTTTACCTTTTAATCCGGCCCAGTGAGACCGGCAAAGGCTATGTAAGAAGATGCAGAGATTTGAATTCACAGATAGATTAACCATGCCCTCCGGACGTCGGGAGGGTATTTTTTTTGGAGGTGAAATTGCCAGCAGGTAAACCATTACAGGTGTTAAATGCCACTCAAATCAAGCGGGCGCTGGTTCGTATCGGTCATGAGATTCTGGAACGCAACAATGAAGGAAAGAATCTGGCCCTGATTGGAATACGCGCACGCGGAGATATACTGGCCGACCGCCTGGCCCGAATAATCGAAGAAAACGAGGGTATCAAACTGCCGGTAGGGTATATGGATATCAACTTCTACCGGGATGATATTCATATCAAACTCGATCAGCCGGAAATCCGTCAGACCGAAATCCTCTTCGACCTGCAGGACAGGATTGTGGTCCTGGTTGATGATGTCCTCTTCACCGGAAGGACGATTCGTGCGGCTTTGAACCAGCTCTCCGATTTTGGACGGCCGCGGGCAATACAACTCGCCGTGCTGGTCGACAGGGGGCACAGGGAGCTTCCCATCAAACCGGATTATGTCGGTAAGAACCTGCCCACAAACAGGGATGACGATGTGATTGTCAAATTAAAAGAAACCGACGATGAGGATTCCGTGAGTATACTCTCGATGCCTCGAAGAAAAAGCAAGGCTGCCAAAAAATCGAAGAGAAAGGGGGCGCGGTAATGGCATTAAAAATAAAACATCTTCTCGGCCTTGAGGGAGTTGAAAAGAAGGATCTGGAGCTTATCCTGAATACCGCCAAGTCGTTCAAAGAAGTTATAGAGAGACCGGTTAAGAAAGTGCCACCCCTTCGAGGCGTTACGGTGGTCAATCTTTTCTACGAACCCTCGACCAGGACACGACTCTCGTTCGAGCTGGCCGAAAAGAGGCTTTCAGCGGATACGCTGAATTTCTCTGCCAAGGGTTCGTCGGTAGCCAAAGGTGAGAGCCTGAAGGACACCGTGAGAAATATTGAAGCGCTTAAGATCGACATGATCGTGATCCGGCATTCATCTGTGGGCGCACCGCATTACCTGACCAAATTCGCAAGTTCGACAGTGATCAATGCGGGCGATGGGGCGCATGAACATCCCACCCAGGCTTTGCTGGATATGTATTCAATCATGGAACGCCGGGGCAAGATCAAGGGTTTGCGGGTCGTAATAGTCGGAGATATCCTGCATTCCCGCGTGGCCCGCTCAAATATCTGGGGCTTGAAGACACTGGGAGCCTCGGTGGCTATCTGCGGACCGACTACATTACTACCCTACGAAGTCGAAAAGATGGGCGTGGATGTGTACCATAACCTTGACGAGGCCCTTGATGGCGCGGACGTTGTCAATGTCCTGCGCCTGCAGCGTGAAAGGCAGCAGGCCGGGCTTCTCCCCTCGCTGAGGGAATACACGACTCTCTTCGGAATTACCAGGGACCGTCTCAAGTTCCTGAACAGCAATTACACAATAATGCATCCGGGGCCGATCAACAGGGGCGTAGAGATAACTTCGGAGGTTGCCGACAGCGAATCCTCGATAATACTGGAACAGGTCACCAATGGAGTGGCGGTGCGGATGTCTGTGCTGTACTTACTGCGCGGAGGAGAGGAGGCCAAGTCATGAGCGAACTGAAAATCATCGCCGGCGGAAGAGTAATCGATCCGGCTTCCAAACTTGACAAAACCGCTGACATCTACATCGAGAACGGCAAAATAAAGAAGATCGAAACCCAGAAAACCCTTTCCGCCAAAGAAATTGATGATCTTGAGCCGGAAGACATCTACAACGCAAAAGGTAAAATCGTCTCCCCCGGCCTGGTGGATATGCATGTACATCTGCGCGAGCCGGGACGGGAAGGTGATGAAACCATAATGTCCGGCTCGGAGGCGGCAGCAGCCGGCGGATTTACCACGATCTGCTGTATGCCCAACACCACCCCCGCCATTGACAACCAGGAGACCATAAAATTCGTACTGCATCAGGCCGAGCAGTGCCCGATTAATGTCTATCCTATCGCGGCCATAACCAAAGGGCGCATGGGCAAGGAGCTGGCCGAGATCGGCGAGCTTGTCAATGCCGGGGCTGTGGGACTTTCCGATGACGGTTCGCCGGTCAACTCCGCGGAAATTATGCTCAAGGCCTTCAAATACGCCCGCATGTTTACAATTCCTATCATTGAACATGCGGAAGATCTTTCTCTTACTGCCGATGGAGTGATGAACGAGGGCTTCATTTCCACACGATTGGGAATGAAAGGCGTGCCCTCAGTCTCGGAGGAGATAATGGTGGCGCGGGATATTTTGCTGGCGCAATATACCGGGGGCAAACTGCATTTCGCGCATATATCCACGGCGGGAGCGGTCGAGTTGATACGCCAGGCCAAGAAATTCAAGGTCGACATAACAGCCGAAGTCACCCCCCATCACATTTCGCTTTTTGACGAGATGATCGCCGAGGACTTTAATCCCAACCTGAAGATGTCCCCTCCGCTGCGGTCGAAAGATAATGCACGCGCCTTGATCAAAGGCCTGGTTGAAGGCACCATCGATTGTATTGCCTCCGATCACGCTCCCCACTCACCGGAGTCCAAGGATGTCGAATTCGATCTTGCTCCCAACGGTATAATCGGGCTGGAGACCTCTCTGGGGATCTGCATAACCAATCTGGTCAAGAAAAAACATCTTAACTGGGCCGGCCTTATAAACGTCATGTCCACCCGCCCGGCAGAAATTCTGGGCCTTCAGGCGGGAATGCTCAAAAAGGGATTTCCGGCGGATATTACTGTTATCGATCCCAACAAAAAATGGGTCGTTGACCCCGATCAATTCCGTTCAAAATCTCGCAACTCCCCATATATCGGGCAGACACTCACCGGAAAAGCGGTTTGTACCATAGTCAGCGGCAAGGCCGTGTATTTAGAGGATTGATCAGATATAGAAAGACGAGTTCTCCGAAACCGGAGAACTCGTCTTAATTTTCAGCAAGTTTAAATTCAAGACCGCTTCTGGTTTCCACCCTTGTCGGAGCCGGTAACAGCACGGTCAACTTTGGACTGTACCGTCCGCACCTTCTTGCGAATGTCGTTCAGGGCATTCAGCTTGTCCAGCATGCGCCTGTTTTCTTTGCGCAAGGCGGCGATTTCATCCTGAAAGTATATCATCGCCTCGGCCAGGAATCCCAGCATGAATAACATCACACCCAATGATTCCAACAGCATCACCAGATATAGAAGCGGACGATAACCTTCGTACAGGATGAAACGCAAATACAGCGCAACCAAACCAACGAGCAGCCCCAGAAAGCAAAGTATGAATCCTATGGATCCGAAGAATAAAAGCGGCTTGCGGAGAAATGACATCTGGAATTTGACCGAAAATAGATCGGAGATACCGGACGGTATCCTCCAGAAGCCGAACTTGGATTTGCCGTGTTTGCGCGGATACAGCTTGACCTTCACCTCGCCTATTTTATAGCCTCTCTGAGCTGCCAGCACCACGAGATATCGGTGCCAGCCTTCACGCAGATGGGGCATATCCTCCACAACCTCTTTCCTGAAGGCCTTGACCGAATTCAGGTCGTGAACCTTCACCTTGAAAATCCACCTTGATAAAGCGTTGTAGAAAAAAGAGGCGACGCGTTTGAGCCCGTATTTGCCCTGCTTCCAGCCGCAGACGACATCATAGCCGTCTTCGATCTTTGCGACCATCTTGGGAATATCATCGGGCATGTACTGCAGGTCGGCCGGCCATAAAATCAATGTTCTGCCGCGGGCCAGGCTGAATCCGGTTTCCAGCGCGGCGGTCATTCCGCGATTGGTCTTGTGGTTGACCAGCCTCAGCCAGCGATATTTTGAGGCGGCCTGCTGTGCCTGCTGCTGGGTCTCATCGGTAGAGCCATCATTGACCAGTATTACTTCCCCCCTGAGACGGCTCTGTCTGAACATTTCATCTAATTTCTCTACCAGAATGGGGATATTCCCGGCTTCGTTATAGGCCGGCACCACGACCGATATACGACCGGGCATCTTTCTTCTCCGGTAGCCTCTGCTCTGTCCACCTGGGATTTTTGTATCCTCCTGCAATCAGTTAAGCCAGTTATATTATCGAAACATTGTAGCCCAAACAGAACTACTATCTCCAAATTATCTGAAAATAATTTGGCTGTATAAGATATCTATAATTATGCCTTTGTCAAGCAGCCTGTTTTTAGATTATATCAAGCCGGAGTCATTTTCCCTCGGCATAAGGAAATTCAGATCCTCAAAGGTATCTATACCGGCCGACCTGAATTCGCTTGAAAGGCCCAGATTATAAGCAAATTCCAGGATCTTCGGTACTTCCACCTGCGATTCGGGGAATAAATCGGGTTTATCATACAACTCAAATTTATTAAAGCACTGCGCCGACAAATTCAGACACAGGGATAAATAATCGCAAACCTCAAACAGAAAATCGGAATCATGGGAGATCAGGAGAACAGATTTGCCATCCCTGGCCAATTGTTTGACTATCTGCTTTATTCTGTTTTGCCCTTTAAAATCAAGCTCCTCGGTAGGCTCATCCATAATAACTATATCTTTCTCTACGGCCAGCCCGCCCGCGATTGCGGCAAGCCTGGCCTCACCGCCGGACAGCGTATGCGGTGAACGGTCCTTGAATCTGTCAAAATCAAGACCCACCATCTCAAGCGATCTTCTGACAGCATCATCGAGCATGGCGCCTTTATACCCGAAATTTTTCGGGCCATAGGCGATGTCATCAAAAACAGTCTCCGCGAACATCCCGCGTTCAGGATTCTGGAATATGTATGCAACCGACCTAATCAAATCTTTCAGCGATGCCTTACTACCATTCAGCTTAATCCGGCCCTGATCCGGTTTAACCAGCCCGGCCAGTATCAATGCCAGCGTGGTCTTGCCGCATCCCGTTCGCCCCAGCAGGCCATGGATTTTGCCTTTCCCCAAATCCAGATTTAGCTCCTCTATTATTTCTTTTTGACCCTTCCATCCAAAGCTGATCTCCCGGCATTCCAGTGTCACGCCGGTATGAGCGTCAGCGCTTCTGATTTCTTCTCTTGCTTCTGTGGCCGCTTCAAGCCGGGCTCTCTTTATTGCATCCTGATTTTCAATATCCATCCACAGCGGGTATCCGATGCCATAACGGATTAGCGCATCTCTATCGTTCAGGCCCTCTGAAATTGTGCAAGCCCTGGCTATCCCTCCTCCATCCATGATAATCAATCTGTCAAGGCCCGTTACCTCCTCGATGCTCTGAGTAATATATATCAGCGTCATTGCTTCATCCTCAAGCAGCTTACTCAGCTCATTTTTGAAAATATCTTTGCCGATCTTATCCAGGTGCGCCATCGGCTCATCGAGGATGAGGATATTCGGTTCAAGTATCATCACTGACCCTAAGCCCAGCTTCCTCTTTTCACCGCCCGACAATTTATGGGGCGGAGTTTTCAGCACATTCTCCAGTCGATATTTTTTGATATAGTCTTCCACCCTTGTCGAAATATCCCTGCCGTCATATCCATAATTCTCGAGTCCCAGCGCCAGCTCTCTTTCAACATTGACTGAGACTATCTGATGATCAGGGTTTTGGAACAGAAATCCCGCCCGCCTGCCGAGATTTTGCCTGAAACCATCTTCAGAGGTCAGATGACCGCCCACCCTGACTTCGCCACTGGTTGGATACAGCAATCCCGCAATCAGCCGTGCAATCGTTGTCTTGCCGGAGCCATTGGCGCCCATTACCGCCAGCTTTTCACCTCCGGCTATTTCCAGGTTTATATCAGTAAGGATTTTTACTGGAGCCTCATCATCAGGTTCGACTTGATATGCTACATTGCGCAGAGAAATCATGGTGTCAATTTAGCAAGATATTGCAAAATCCAAAATGAAAAAAGGCGCTCGATGAGCGCCTTTATTTCATAGCGAATCATTTTTTACTCAATATAAGCCACATCGCCGCGCTTCGCTGCCAGGACCTCATCCAAGCGTCCCACCGGAGTGTTATGCGGAGATTCTTTCACAAACTCGGGTTTCTCGTCAATCTCTTTGTCGATCTGAATCAGTATATCTGCAAAATTGTCGAGCGCCTGCACATTTTCTGTCTCGGTCGGCTCGATCATTAAAGCCTCGGACACTATCAGGGGAAAGTAGATCGTGGGCGCATGGATCCCGAAATCCAGAATCCGCTTGGCAATCTCGAGTGTTTTCACGCCTTTCTTCTTCTGATTTGTGCCGGCCAGCACGAACTCATGCATACAATGCCGGTCGAATGGCAGATGGTATGTATCTTTCAGTTTCTCTTTCAAATAGTTGGCGTTGATAATAGCCGCCTCAGCCACTTCACGCAAACCGTCCGAGCCATTGCTCAAAATATAAGCATAAGCCCGGACCATGACCGCAAAATTACCGTAGAAGCTGTGAATCTGCCCGATCGAATCCGGGCGATTGTAGCTGAGATAATACTCCTCATCTTCATTCTTCGCAATAATCGGCTTGGGCAAAAATGGCTCCAGTCTTTCGCTCACGCCGACCGCACCGGCGCCCGGACCGCCGCCCCCGTGGGGGGTCGAGAATGTCTTGTGCAGATTGAAATGCACACAGTCGAAGCCCATATCACCCGGACGCGCGATGCCCAGCAGCGCATTCAGATTGGCGCCATCCATGTACATCAGGGTATCATGTTTGCGGCAGATCTTATATATTTTCTCAATATCCGATTCAAACAGTCCAAGTGTATTCGGATTGGTCAGCATAATCGCGGCCGTTTTATCGTCTATTACTCTTTCCAGTTCATCAGCAGAGACTATCCCATCTGCGCTGGAATTAATCTGGACCGGTCTGTAGCCCGCAAATGTTACCGAGGCCGGATTGGTGCCGTGAGCCGAATCAGGGATAATTACCGTTTCCTTGTCATTCCCCTTTTTGATATGATACTTGCGGGTCATCAGAAGCCCGCAGAATTCACCCTGGGCACCCGCGGCGGGCTGCAGTGATACTGCATGCATGCCCGCGATTTCTTTCAGCATCTCGGCCAGGTCATACATCAGATGCAGGGCGCCTTGCACAGTTCCGGTCATCTGGAATGGATGAATCTCGGAGAATCCGGAAAAGCGCGCCACCTGCTCGTTGACCTTGGGATTATACTTCATCGTGCATGATCCCAGCGGATAGAAACCTTTGTCGATATGATGGTTCTTGGACGACAGGCGGGTGAAATGACGGATCACTTCGTTCTCGGTCATCTCGGGAAGGCCGGCCGGTTTTTCGCGCAGGTTCTCCTTGCCGAGCATCTTCTCGATATCACCTCCGATACCATCCTCGGGCTTTATATAATTATTTTTTCTGCCCTTTACTGAGAGCTCAAAAATTGTCGGTTCAGTCATGATCTCTTACTTCTCTTCTTCCTCTTCAATTGACTCAATCTGTTTCTGTACCCATTCACTGTTGTCTGAATCGGGGTACTCCTCAAGATATTTCTTATACAACTTTAATGCTTTATCTTCCTGATCGTTCTTATAATATGTGTACGGGATCAAGACCCGGGCATCGTCCACCAGTTCGCTCTCGGGATATTTCTCGATAAATTCCTCATACATCTTCACGGCTTCCTTCACATCGCCGTCACGCCGGTACACCCCCGCCGCCGACATATAAGCATCATCCAGAGCATCGCTTTCCGGGAATTTTTCAGCGGTCTGAAGATACATTTCGACAGCCTCTTCCTTCTTGTCATCCCGCCGCTTCAAATTTGCCAGCGCCAGCCAGGCATCGTCGGCCATGCCGGCAGCATTGTTGGAATCCTTTTCCATTATCAAATTGTAGTAGTACTCAGCTTCCTTTAACTCCGATCTGTAGGAATAGCTCTCCCCGATATCATACAGAAGCTGCAAGCTGTCGCCGTGCCGGGCCGCTTTGGCCAGCATGTAATCGAGAGTATTACGGTTGGTCATGAGGTCAAACATGGCGGGTATAAAATCCATAGGAGGATAGTAGCCCACCAGACGATCCACCTCCATACCATTCGGCTTCGTTATGACCATCGTGGGATAACCGGAGACTCCATACCTTCCGGCAAGCTCGGTCTTTTCATCGGCATTTATTTTTACAAAGACAAGAGATTTGGAAATCGTCGCGATCATAGTATCTGTAAATGTCACGCTATCCAAGCGCCTGCACCAGCTTCACCAGTCGGTGTAAAATTCGATCAGCATGTAACGGTCTTCAGCCGAAGCAGCATTCAAAGCCTCGTTGTAATTGAGGTACCATGCAATCGTACCCGGTTCGGCCGCAGCTGTATCCTCCTCCTGGGCAAAAAGCTGACTGCTGAGAACCACAACTATCGCAAAAAGAAATATTATAACCGTCTTCATTGAACCTCCTTGTCGTTGCCGACAACCTGGATTTTAATTTGCTCGGCCTCTTCATAATGATCTTTTGGTACGAAAAATACCGCATCCTCGGTGGAAGCCGAACTGAAAAAGCCGCCGCCGGTAAGATTCCCGCGGCCAAGGAGGCCGCCCTTAATATGACATATATGTGGAATTCCGGCCGACTCCAATGTCTCCTTCAGGAAATCAGTATTCAGTCTGGAATATGAACGATACAATAAGACCATCTCTTCATCGACATTATTATCTTCAATCGGTTTATCTGCCATATATCAGCTGACTCCGACTTTGGATGATTTCATGACCCTGGAGGCAGCATCAACAAAAGCATCAAGCTCTTCTTTGGAACGTTTCTCGGTTACAGCAATCAAAAGATCATTGGTACGATCGGGATAGAACCAGAAAAGCGGTATGCCTGCGAGAATTCCCTCTTTCTCCATCAAATTGATGAACTCCTCCGCAGCAATCGGAAGTCTGACTACAAATTCATTAAAGAAATTCCCTTGATAGACCAGCGAGACATTCGGTAGAACCGCCAGCTTGTCTGACAGGTAATGCGCCTTGCGCACAGACTCCGAGGCTGCTGTACTGATACCCTCCTCGCCCATCAAAGTCATATAAATGGTTGAGGCCAGCGCGCACAACGCCTGGTTGGTGCAGATATTCGAGGTCGCCTTGTCTCTTCTTATGTGCTGCTCGCGAGTCTGCAGGGTCAGCACATAACCTTTCCGGCCATCAGCATCCTCGGTACTGGCTGAAATTCTGCCGGGAATTTTACGCATGTACTTCTTTTGCGCCGCAAAATAACCTACATACGGTCCGCCGTAATTCAATCCGTTCCCGAAGACATGCATCTCCCCCACCGCAATATCGGCATCCGCCTCGCCCGGCGGTGTCAGAATTGTCAGCGCCATCGGATTGGCAACCACAACAAACATCGCTTTCTTGTCTTTTAGGTATGATCCGATGCTTTTGATATTTTCGATCAGCCCGAAAAAATTAGGCGACTGTACAATAACGCAGGCCGCATCATCAAAATCGATATCATTCAACTGGCTCATCTCAACCAGGCCTGAATCTTCTTTCAGTACCTGGATATCAAGATCGATTCCCGCGGTATAAGCATCAATCACAGCTTTATAGGCCGGATGAAGTCCCGGCGCCAGATATACTTTGTTCTTCCCGGTTTGATTCAGCGCCATCAGAACCGCTTCGGCTGTGGCCGAGGCACCGTCATACATGGAGGCATTGGCAATCTCCATGCCGGTCAACCGGCAAACCAGCGACTGGAACTCATAGATACTCTGCAGGGTTCCCTGCGAAACTTCGGCCTGGTAGGGTGTGTATGCGGTTAGGAATTCGGAACGGGAAATTATCGCATCAACTCCCGCGGGAACGTAATGGTCGTACGCGCCACCTCCCATGAAACAGGTCATCTCAGATGAATCCTTGTTTTTTGCGGCAAGTTTGCGGAGAATGTTGACCACTTCGAATTCAGGTTTGCCTTTATCGAGCGCAAGCGGCTTTTTTAATCTGAGGCTTTCGGGAATCTCCTCGATCAGCTCCTCGAATTTGGAGACCCCGATCTTTTTGAGCATATCATTGCGTTCAGATTCAGAGTTAGAAACATAGCTCATTCTATTTCTCCACAAGCTCCTTGTATTTGTCAGCATCCAAAAGATCATCCAGCTCAGTTGGATTCGAGAGCTTTATCTTTATCATCCAGCCGTCGCCGTAGCAATCCTGGTTGACCAAACCGGCCTCGTCCTCGAGCTTCTCGTTGATCTCGACTATCTCACCGGAAACCGGTGTGTACAGTTCACTAACAGCTTTAACGGCCTCGATTGTTCCAAAAGCATCCATCTGCTTGAACTCTTCGCCGGCTTCGGGAAGTTCGACAAAGACAACATCGCCCAATTCGCCCTGAGCATAGTCGGTGATTCCGATCGTGGCCGTGTCGCCGTCAACCTTTACCCATTCATGCTCTTTGGAATATTTTAGATCCTTTGGAAAATCCATGTTACCTCCATTTTTTATTTAACTGCAGCTTCTTCCTTTTCTTTCCACCTGAATCCATCTATATATTTTGTCGAGTACACTCCCGACTGAAATACCGGATCCTCAATAACCGACCGGTGAAATGGTATTGTGGTCGGAATGCCCTCGATGATAAACTCCTCCAGGGCGCGTTTCATCTTCATTATGGCGTCATCACGATCCTTCGCATGGGTGATCAGTTTGGCGATCATTGAGTCATAAAAGGGCGGGATCACGTATTTTGAATAGGCATGAGTATCGACGCGAATGCCATGCCCCCCGGGAGTATGAAAGGAGGTTATCTGGCCCGGGGCGGGACGGAAATTGTTCATGGGGTCCTCGGCATTGATGCGGCACTCGATGGCGTGCCCCTTGAACCTGATATCCTCCTGGCGTACTTCCATCTTTTCACCGGCGGCAATCAGGAGCTGATTGCGAATCAGGTCAACATCGGTAACCTCCTCGGTGACCGGATGCTCCACCTGGATACGGGTGTTCATCTCCATGAAATAAAAACTGCCGTCCTCATCGAATAGAAACTCAACCGTCCCGGCGTTATAATACCCGGCTGCAATCGCGCCATTGATGGCCGCTTCACCCATCTTCTTGCGAGTCTCTTCATCCAGGGCGGGCGAGGGCGATTCCTCGATTAGCTTCTGGTGACGTCTCTGGATTGTGCAGTCGCGTTCGCCCAGATGAATGGTGTTGCCTTGCCGGTCGGCCAATATCTGTATTTCGATATGGCGCGGCTGGGTTACGTATTTTTCGATATAAACTTCGGGATTGTTGAAGGCCGCCCCGGCTTCCATACGGGCGGTATTAAAGGCCGACTTGAGCTCCTCCTTACGGGTTACCACACGCATCCCGCGTCCGCCTCCTCCTGCGGAGGCTTTGATGATTACCGGATAGCCGATCTCCTCGCAAATACTTTCGGCCTCGGGCAAAGTGGGTACAATGCCCTCCGAGCCGGGCACGACCGGAACACCCGCCTCACGCATCAGGCGTTTGGCAGTGGCCTTGTCGCCCATCATGCGCATCGATTCCGGCGAGGGCCCGATGAAGGTCAGGCCGCAGGACTCACAGATTTCCGCAAAATCGGCATTTTCCGCCAGGAAGCCGTAGCCGGGATGTATTGCGTCGCAATTAGTTACCTCGGCGGCTGAAATTATTCGTTTAACGTCCAGATAGGACTGGTTGGAGGGTGGTGGGCCGATACAGACCTCTTCGTCGGCAAAGCGCACATGCAGGCTGTCCAGGTCGGCCTCGGAGTAGACCGCTACGGTCTTGACGCCCATCTCCTTGCAGGCCCTTATAATCCTGAGTGCTATTTCGCCTCTGTTGGCTATAAGTATTTTCTTAAACATGGCGGAAAAGTATAAATATCAACACTCTTTGGCAAGCTAATTCTTGGGAAATGCAAGGAGTGTACTATTGGTCGTCATTGCGAGGAGCGAAGCGACGTGGCAATCTCACAGTTTATTCCATGAACCAATCTGTGAGATTCCCACTCCTCACCGGCCTTCGGCCGATTCGGGGATGGGGCACCCGCAATCTCACAGCCTTTGTAGATCAAGCCCCGTCAAAGGTCTGGCCGGCAGCCTTAAGGGGCTTGACGAGGTTATTGGGAAATGGAATTGTCAATTCCCTTCAGGAATTGACCTACAGTCTTTGATTCGTGCCGGGCGTACGTCTCGTGCGCACAGAAATCGCAGGGCATGATCCCTGTGATCATGCCAATCCAAATCATCCCGGGTGCCGCCGACAAACTCGTTTGTCGGCGATCTCTCGAATCAAGCATCCGCCACAAATCAAGTTTGTGGCGGGCACCCTAAATTCAGCGCAGAGCAGAGGATGTACTCCGCGCACGATAAATATACTTATGTGGGCGCTAAGTTCCCTAACCTGACGCCCTAATCGCAGGATTGGGAATCCCGGCGGTACATGATAAGAATTTATGTCAAAGAATCCCACCCCTCGCTGGCTCTCAGCCTGTTCGGGATGGGGCACCTGAGCGACTTTTGACGGAAGTGGTAATCTCATGGTTCATCTTTATACCAAATATGGAGATTCCCACGTCGATCATAATCCGAGATTATGATCTCCTCGGAATGACGATTCAAATAACTTGGATCCCTTCAAAGGATCTGAATCCTATCATAACGCAGAAATTTATTTCCGGAGAAATCGTCCGTCAAAAGTCTCTGACTTTTGACAGTGTCAAATCTAACAGAGATTTGACCTACGGGGCTGCCTTTCTATTCTTTTTCCTCGCTGACAGCCTGCTCAACTACATAGCGGCCATCATCTTTATTAAGTATCAAGGTCTTCTGAAAATTCAGGATGTCCACAATGATCTTTGTCTCTGCAAGCTGCAAAGCCGAATCGCACACAACCAATGCCTCATCAAACTGTCTGGCCCTTCTCAAGATGTCCACAAGAAGTGTCAGTCTGTTTTCTCTATCAGTCGGCGTCTCGGATTCATCTGGCTTAACCATCTTGAACAACCTTGCGGCATTCAGACGGCAATTCACACTATTGCCACCCCAGTCATCACAATCCCAGGCAGCATGCAGACATGCCCAGGCCGCCTCCTTGTACATCTCATTTTTCTCCAACAGGAATGCATGAGAAAGAAAATCCCTGGCCAAAGGCGGGTACAGAGTATCAGCACGAATGGTCTTATATTCCTCGGTCCCTATCAGCTCCCGGGCATTTTCAAGTTCTTCATCCACACTGCCCGCACAATAACCGCAATCAGGACAGCAGTTGACCCAATACATCATCGTTGACCTTTGCATCTCCGGCGGACGGGTATCCAGATCCATTGACCCGAAAGTATTAGTCGATGATATCTTCCGCTGTTTGACCTTATTCCCGCACACAGAACATTCAACCTCGACTTCATAAGTAGTGGTAGCAAATGCACATGAACCAAGAAAGACAAATAGAATGCTCAATATGTCGATAGTTAGAAATAACTTCACGGCCCTACTCCATTTATTCAGATGAGAGTTTTGTCTTCAGTCTGTTTCCCACATTCCACCCTTTCAAATGAGGGATGCGATCATCATAAATAAAATAGCAAAATAGAGCATCATTGCAAGCAGTTTATCCTCAAGACGGCGGAAGACCGATTTCGTTCAGTAAACTCGCCGTGACTGGTCAAAAGTCTGTGGCTTTTGACAGTGTCAAATCTCACAGAGATTTGACCTACGAGGCTGGAGTCGAAACTTAATGTAGTCCGATTAGGCTTGCATAAATGCATTAATGCAAGTTTGGAAATTGCAATATTGCATGATATGTTTGCAGATAACCGAAGAATCGTTATCTGACTACTGCACGTAATCCCTTTATATCCATCAGGTTAGATATATTATACACAATTATTGCATATTTCGGCACGATTTATGAGATATAATTGGTTTGGAATGGCTCTGAAATTTAAGGAGGTTCATTATGAATACAAAGAGCAAAAATCCCGCGCTGGGTAACGGAATCTATCATCCGGGCGCAAGGCCAATGGTGGTCTATTCGGATGATGAAGGATGCATGTGGCTTTGCGATAAGGGCACTGATCCCGAAAGAGGTCTCCACGAGCAGGGCTGCTGGAGATGCAGGGATCTGGCTTTCACACGCAACGATTAAAGGGCACGACCCGTAAGGATAGCAATGTGGTAAAGGGTTTCAAGGCTTGGCAATGAAACCTGTGAACGGTCGCCATCATTTGATGGCGGCTTGTTCTTAATTGCCTTAATAACGTATTTTTTCCCTGCTTCTTTCATAAAATTCCATATTATTGACTTGGTTTAGCATTTATAAGTCATAACTCAATTCTTGGGGAGAGATGAGAGATGAAGGTCAAAATAAGGCAGATTGACGGCATCGCGCTGGCGGCTGCGGGAGATACAAATCACTGGGTAACTATGGACGGACCGGAAGATTTCGGGGGGCACTCGGCTGGGTCGCGTCCCATGGAACTGCTCTTGATGTCGCTGGGGAGCTGTACAGCCATGGATGTCCTTTCCATCCTGCAGAAAAAGCGGGTCAAGCTCGATGATTTTCAAATGGAGGTCGAAAGCGAGAGGGCCGAAGAACATCCCAAAGTGTTCACCGAAATCAAATTGCACTTCATATTCGTCGGAAAAGGGATCCGTCAAAAAGATGTTGAACGGGCCATAGAGCTGAGCACAGACAAATATTGTCCTGCAACTGCTATGCTGAAAAAGAGCGTGAAGATCACAAACGATTATAAAATTATAGAAGGTTAAACAGGATTAATCTCATGCCCGGCAGCCAGCCGTTTGATAAATATGCAGAGCAGTACGATGACTGGTTTGAACAAAACCACATCGCTTATGAGACCGAATTGAAAGCAGTAAAGCATTTCCTGCCTGATAGCGGGACCGGTCTTGAGACCGGGGTCGGCACCGGAAGGTTCGCGGGACCTCTGGGCATAAAGAATGGACTGGAACCATCAAAGAGTATGCGGGCAATCGCCAAAGAACGCGGAATCGATGCAGTCGATGGCCGGGCCGAGAAACTGCCATATAATGACGGTGAATTCGATTACGTTTTGATGGTCACGGTTATATGCTTTCTCGATGATGTTCGTATCGCTCTGGACGAAGCCCGACGTGTCCTGAATGATGGCGGTATCATTGTTATTGGATTCATCGATCGGGAAAGCCCGTTGGGTCAAATGTATGAGAAACATAAAAATGAAAATGAATTTTATAAACACGCCGTCTTCTACTCTGCAGATGAGATAGGTCATTTATTGGAAGAAGCCGGATTTGAGAATCTGCAATTTGTCCAGACAATCTTCAACAATCCCTCCGAGATTAACGAAATCGAAGAGATAAAACCCGGTCATGGCCAGGGGGGCTTTGTTGTGGTGAAAGCCGAGAAGCATGTAAAAAGGCTGTGACTTTTGACCGAAGTGGCAATCTCATGGTTCATCTTTATTTCAAATACAGAGATTCCCACGTCGATCATAATCAAAGATTATGATCTCCTCGGAATGACGATTTAAATGACCGGATTCCTGTGGTAATATAGATCCTTCTTTGAAGGAAATTCGTAGGTCAAAAGTCTTTGACTTTTGACAGTGTCAAATCTCACAGAGATTTGACCTACTGACTGGCCGTTATTGACTTTATCCACACGCGGAGCACGCGAGGGTACTCCGCGCACAAGATTTTTCTTACGCGTCTGATCTTTCGAATTCATTCCAGCCGCGGTCGGATGAGGCGGTGATGCCCTTGAGGCGTAAATCGAAGTCCTCGGGATTGGTCGCCTGCGTCATCGCTTCCTCGTACGATATCGCACCCTGGCGATATAGTTTCATGATCGACTGGTCGAAGGACTGCATGCCATACTGAATACCGCCCGACTCCACCAAATCCATAATATCCATAGTCTTCTCCGGGGATATCAGGCATTCACGGATTGAAGCGGTCCCGATCATCACCTCCACCGCCGGAACTCGTCCGGCACGGTCCGACCGCGCCAGGAGCCTCTGGCAAACGATCGCCTTCAAGGTACCCGCCAGGAGCAGGCGCACCTGCTGATGCTGGTGGGGCGGGAAGAAGGATATAATTCGAGAGATTGTCTCCACGGTATTCATGGTATGCAATGTGGTCAGCACAAAGTGACCTGTGTCAGCGGCCGCCAGCGCAGTCGACATCGTATCGGCGTCACGAATCTCGCCGATCAGAATGGTGTCGGGATCCTGACGGAAAGCATGACGCAGGGCCGATCCGAACGAGGGCGTATCCCCTCCCACCTCACGCTGCGAGATAATACATTCCTTGTCACGGTAGATATACTCGATCGGATCCTCGACAGTCAGGACATTATCTTTCCTGGTCGAATTGATATGCTCGATCATCGCCGCCAATGTGGTCGATTTACCCGAACCGGTGGTTCCGGTTACGATCACAAGTCCGCGTCTATTCTCCGCAATCTTCTGAATAATAGGCGGAAGATTGAGTTCCTCGAATGTCGGCACGGTGGTATTGACAGCACGAAGCGCGATACCGATGGTGCCTCTCTGGCGGAAAAGATTGATCCTGAAACGTCCCAGTTTGGCAACCGACAATGCCAGATCCATCTCATTTCGAGCCAGAAATCTTTTTTGCTGTTCAGGCTTTAGAATCTGATTGAGGATATCATTCATATCCTCTTTGGTAAGCGCCGGCGTATTAAGCGGGGTCAGAACACCGTCAATCCTCAACGTGGGACGAATCCCCACCCTGAGATGTAAATCGGAGGAACCCTTGGAAAGCATCTCCACCAGCATCTGGCGCAGATTCATACACACCCTCCTTGATGCAAATTCGATTTTGTTTTCTTAAGCTACAGGCTCAACAAGGAAAAGTGTCTGTCCGAATTCGACCGGCTGAGCGTTTTCCACCAGGCGTTTAACAACACGTCCCGAAATCTCCGACTCAATTTCATTCATCAGTTTCATGGCCTCGACAATACAGACCACAGTTCCTTTTTGAATTGTGTCGCCGACTTCCACATAGGGCGGAGCATTCGGCTCCGGCGCCATGTAAAATGTCCCCACCATGGGTGACTTAATCGGTACGTATTTATCATCGGCAGATTCCGCCGTCTCTGCAACCTCCGGGGCAGATTCTTTTTGCCTCGGAACCGCCTGCGGCGTGGGAGGGGGTGTGCTTTCGGATTTGGGAGGTGACGCGGGCACAAAGACCTCGGTCAATGCGCCCTCTGATGAATGGCCATTTCGCGAACCGGGAGCATAACGCTTGGTAATCTTTACCCTGCGCCCCCAGCTGGAAACCTCGAGCTGGGCGATATCAGATTCCTCGACCAGCTTGACCAGCTTTCTAATCATTGACTCCAACATGATAACCACTCACCACCTTTATAATTCAATTAATTCTTTTTCAGCTTTGTTCAAAATGACACAACTGTTCTTTTTTAGAACAACATCATCTTCAATTCTAACTCCGCCCCATCCGGAAATATAGATTCCGGGCTCGATGGTCACCACCATATTGGGCCTCAGCTCCACATCGGACAGGGGCGAAACCGGCGGAGAATCATGAACCACGGTGCCGAGACCATGACCCAGCCCATGCCCAAAATTCTTTCCATATCCGGCCTTCTCTATAATATTTCTGACTTTTTTGTCAAGTTCTTTTCCTGTCATACCCGCCTTAGCGTAACGGCATCCAGCTTTCTGGGCCTTCAGGACCAGATTGTAGATCTTTTTCTGCTTCTGGGTAGCCTTGCCGACAACAATCGTACGCGTCATGTCGGAATGATATCCTTTATAGACAGCGCCAAAATCCATGGTGATAAAATCGCCTTTTTGCACTTTGCGGTCGGAAGCCACCCCATGCGGCATCGCCGAGCGGGGGCCCGAGGCGACTATGGTGTCGAAAGCAGGCCTCTCGGAACCGAGCATTTTCATCTGATACTCCAGCTCGGCGGCAATTTCATTTTCCCGCAGGCCGGGCTGAATATATCCCAGAATCCTGTCAAAAGCTTTGTCGGAAATTTTTACCGCTTCCCTTATCAATTTAATTTCGGCCTGGGTCTTAATAATAGAGAGGCTGCCCACAAGGCCCTTGGTGGGAATCAAGACGGCATCAGGCAGTAACTCCTTGAGATGCTCGAGAATAGCATGGGTCATATGTTCGGATTGAAATCCGATAGTAATATTTTTCTTCTGCAACGGTTTGAACTTGGGGAAATCCATCATCGGATCCCTCTGGCCGATCTCAATCTTGGCGCCCTTAACCTCTTTCTTGACCTGATCTTTGTAGCGGAAATCGGTGAAAAAATATGTCTGCGTGGGAAATACAAGCATTTTTGCCGACGAGCCGGAATAGCCGGTCAGATAACGTATATTGATCACATCTGTAACAAGCAAGCAGTCCAGATTTTCTTTCTTAACCAGTTGCTGCAAACGTTTTAGATTGGATGGCATATTATTTCTCCAGCTCCTTTAATATTGATTTTATACGGGTGTTCTCAGGCTGCATAACCAGAATCTCTTCGCAAAGTTCCCTGGCCAGCTTCTTATGGCCCTGTTTTATATAAAGATTCACCATTGTTTCGGTTGCGAATTTGCCTCTGGCCCTGTCTTTTGCGTACTCCATCTGCTCTTTTTCATCTCTGGCCCTGACTTCATCATCCCTGGTCTTGAAGACCATACCCCCGAGCTCATCGGCCTGATTCACCTGCTTCAGGTATGAGCGCGCCAGGGCATGCTCGCCATTTTCCATATAGATCTTACCTATCAGCTCTAAAGCGGCCAGATGTTCAGGAATTATTTGTAAGGTTCTGTGTAGGTATTTAAGCGCTCGCTCCTTATCTTTCAGGCTGTAATGGACTTTCCCCAGCATCCAGAATCCTGTGGGATAATCGGGAAAACTTTCAGCGTGCTGATTTAAAATTTCGAGGGCCCTCTTGTGCTCGCCTCCGGCAAGGTAGATATCGGCCAATCGTGCGAAGGATTCCGGAAGATACTTTTCCAGAACCTCAATCTCCGAATCCGACTTCCCTTTCACCAGAGATAATTTTATCACAGTCAACCTTCCAAACTTAAAAGTTAAAGCTGCGCTTTATCACTGTCAAGTAAAACTTTATAATGCAGAGAGCTTGCCGATCTTCTTGATCAGCTCGGATGTCGAATGTCCCGGAAGCAATTTGACACGTCTAACCTCTCCGCCCCATCCTTTTACCTCCTCAGCACCGACTATCTCTTTGACCTTGTAATCAGAGCCTTTGACCAGAACATCCGGTTTGAGCTTCTTGATCAATTTAAGCGGGGTTTCATCGCTGAACGAAACCACATAGTCCACAGGCTCAAGCGCAGCCAGAATTTTGCTCCTCTCCTTGAACGGCATTATGGGCCGCCTGGGGCCCTTGATTTTTCTTACGGAAGCATCTGAGTTCAGGCCAACAATCAGCACATCCCCCAAAATTTTGCAGTCCTGCAGAAGTTTCAGGTGGCCGTAATGGATCAGGTCGAAAACGCCGTTGGTAAATACAACCCGACAGCTCCGCCAGCTTTTCCGGAGTTCAGCCATTCTATTTACACCAATTACTCTACCCATTATTATTTCCTTTGAGTCGTTTATTTATCTCTTTCATCAAAGCTTCTTTTGTAGTCTGGGCGGTGCCAAGCTCGGCCACCACCAATCCGGCCGCCTGGTTGGAGATATAGGCCGCCTCGGGCAGACTCGCTCCCGCCGCCACAGCCGAAACAATGGCCGAGATAACCGTGTCGCCCGCACCGGTGACATCATACACCCTGCGGGCGGCAGTGGGAAGAAATGTCAGGCTGCCGCTCTTCTCGAACAACGCCATCCCCTCCGGGCCGCGCGTGATCAGGAGCGACTCTGCGTCCAGTAGTCTCAAGAGGCCCCAGCCGACCTCTTTTAAATCATCCTCGTTCCTGATCCGTTTGCCATAAGCAAAACCGGCTTCGTGATGATTGGGGGTGATCACCGAGACTCGTTTATACGATTTGAAATTAACATCCTTGGGATCGACCGCAATGAATACACCGTTCTCGCGGCAGAGGTTAATGAGACTGCCCAGCAGCTTTTTCGTGATCACTCCCTTGCCGTAGTCGGATATAATCAACCCCTTTGCGTCGCTGATTTTTGCTTTGATCTTTGCGAATATTTCCTTTTCAATTTCCCGGCTGATATCCTCGGTGGTTTCATGGTCAGCGCGCACAACCTGCTGGTTATGGGCTATGATACGGGTCTTTATGGTGGTCGGACGGGAATTATCCATGACAATTCCGTCTGAACGGATTCCATTATCACCCAGCAGAATATTAAATGTTTCCGAACGCAGGTCATTTCCTACCACACCCACAAGATGGGGATTATCCCCCAGCTTTCTTATATTCACCGCGACATTGGCGGCTCCGCCCAGTAGAAGCGTCTCGTTTCTGACCTCCACCACCGGCACCGGCGCTTCGGGAGAAATTCGGTTTACATCGCCCCACAAATAGCGGTCCATCATGAGGTCGCCCAGTATAATGATGGAATTGCCGCCCATGTGAGAAAAGATTTCGTCTATTCTCTGCCTCTCTACTATCAACCCAAATTCCTTTTTGCTATTGACTTTGGGCTGAATTGTAATACTTTTATGCCAAAAGTTCAAGGAGGAAATCTTATGAAGCAGCCACAAGGCACTCCACAGCAGATCAAAGTAGCGCTCGGGGATGATCTCCCGGACGAAGTATATTCCAATTTGCAGATTATAAATTTTTCGCCGGCGGAATTCATAATCGACTTCGCACGTTTCTCTCCCGGTATGACCAAGGCCAAAGTCCACTCCCGTGTTATCCTGAATCCGACCACCGCCAAAGCGCTGTTGAACAACCTCGAAAACAGCATAAAAAAATATGAGGGCCAATTCGGGCCGATAAAAATGTTCGGCAAAGAGGAGAAATCGATCGGATTCCAAACAGCCACGGAACAAAAACTGGACGGCTGACAATTCACCCTGGGATTTTCGATTTCTATCAATAAACCACTTTGGAAAGGAATAGAGCATGGCTGAGGGCAAAACAGGAGCATTTTCATTTGTACTCCACTCCCATCTCCCGTATGTTCTCTCGCATGGGCGCTGGCCCCATGGTACCGACTGGCTGAATGAGGCCTGCGCGGAAACATATATACCCATCCTGGACATGCTCAACGAAATTGTCGAAGAGGGGCAAAGCCCCAATCTCACAATCAGCCTTTCCCCCACTCTCTGTGAACAGCTCGGACATAAGACCTTTTCTCATGAGTTTGTGACTTATCTGGATAACAAAATCCAGGCGGCAGTCACTGATAAAGAAATCTTCGACAGGCACGGTGATACGGAGATGGCCGAACTCGCCCAGATGTGGATAGATTTTTACAGCAGGACCAAAGACAGTTTTAAAAATAAATACAAGCAGAATTTGCCGGAGGTTTTCAAGGAACTTCAGGATAACGGCCATATCGAGATTATGACCTGTGCCGCAACTCACGGCTACCTTCCCCTGCTTTCGCAGGATACGACTATTCAGGCCCAGATCAAACAGGCCATCCAATCCTATGAAAATTTCTTTGACCGCAAACCGCGCGGGATATGGCTGCCCGAGTGCGCTTATCGTCCCCGCTACGAATGGAAACCCCCGGTGCAGGTGGAAGGTCTGGAGCAGAGTTATCTGCGCAAAGGCGTGGAGGAAATACTCTCTGAAAACGGCATAGAATATTTTATAGTCGACAGCGCGCTTCTAAAAGGCGGCAAGGCCATCGGAGTATATATCGACCGCTTTGAGGCGCTGCAGAAGCTCTGGGGCCAATTCGAGAAAGAGTACAGGCCGCCCGAGGAAATCAAGGAGAGAAGCCCGCAGGAAGTGTACCTGGTATCCTCCGGGGACGAAAATAAAAAGCCGGTGGCCGTCTTCACCCGCGACCCCGACACCGGTCTGCAGGTCTGGTCGGGAGAATATGGCTACCCGGGGGACGGTAATTATCTGGACTTCCACAAAAAACGTTTTCCCGGCGGCCACCGTTACTGGAAAGTGACTTCGGCCAAAAGCGATCTGGCTGATAAAGAGGAATACAATTTTAAGGCAGCAATGGGACGGGTGCCGGAAAATGCCGCGCACTTCAAATCGGTAGTGAAGGATACACTGCTCGCATATCATGAGAGATCGGGGAAAAAAGGCTTTCTGTGTGCCCCGTTTGACTGCGAGTTATTCGGACACTGGTGGTTTGAGGGGGTCAATTTCCTCAAACTGGTAATTCAATATGTCAACCACGATGAACAGATCGAAACCAGGACATGCTCGAGCTTCCTGGATGAAGCCCTCCCCACCGAGGTGATCTCGTTGCCCGAAGGCAGCTGGGGCAAGGGCGGATACCATTACATCTGGCTGAATGAGTGGACGGAATGGAGCTGGAAGCATATATATGAGGATGAACTGCGCATGCAGTCGCTGGCGCAGAAATACAAAGACAGCGATGACAAGGATCTTCAGAATATTCTCAAACAGGCCGCGCGCGAACTTATGCTCCTGGTCGCCTCCGACTGGCAGTTCCTGATCTCAACCTGGGCCGCCCGTGATTACGCCGAAATGAGGCTGGCACGGCATCACAAAAGATTTCAGCGTCTGGCTAATATGGCTGAAAGATATGCAAGCGGCGATGACGTCGACCAGGAGGACTGGACCTTCCTGGGAGATATGGAAAACCAGGACAGCATCTTCCCGGATGTAGAGATCTCCTGGTTTGCTGAACTCGACTACCCGATAACTTGATTTCGAATACCGAATAATACTATCGAAGCGGATAATGATATGAAGCCCGAGAACCGCAGGCTCGGGCTTTTCCAGCAAGCCGACTATAACTGATAAATTTCACAAAGTTTTTCCTTGATCTTTGAAACAAAACGTATAATATCATGTTAAAAGAGGATATGAACAATCCTGTTTTATTATATTTTTGATATGCGCATTAATGGAGGTAACTATATGACATTTATGAGAATATTATTTGCATTCGGTATGATAGCGGTCATCATCGGCGCCGCGGCAATTGCAGGAGAAGAGCAGCAGGGAAGCAAGTCAAAGGAAATGACCTCTGCGGAAATGCCTCCCATGGGTCCTCCCGAGGAGATGAAGATGCTCGAATCTGTTGTGGGAGTTTATGATGTCGAACAGCAGTGGCGCATGGATCCCTCTTCGGAGGAATGGGAGACCTCAACCGGCGTGGCGACCTATAAAATGATTCTGGACGGCGCAGCCATGCAGCATACATTTGAGTCGCAGATGATGGGTATGCCCTACCAGGGCCTGGGCCTGATCGCTTTCAACCGGGAAACCGGAAAATGGCAGCAGACCTGGCTGGATAATATGGGCGCCCAGATCAGCTATTACGAGGGCGATTATAAGGATGGACAGATGGTATCGAGCGGCGAAGAAAAATGGCAGGGGCAGACATATCTCGCCAGGATTACGGTTTACAATATGGAACCTGCTGGTTTTGACTGGAAATACGAGATGTCAACCGATGGAGGAAAAACTTACTACACATCCGGAAAAGCCCATTATTCCAAGCGTTAAAAATCCTCTCAAATTCCCGGATAGAAAAGGCGGAGCTGTTTAAGCTCCGCCTTCAGTTTTTTGGGCTTTTCAGTAGTTATTTCTTGGACCATAATCCCATGATGTTCCCGGCCGGATCCTTAAATAGTAAGTAATAGCCGTAATCCGGCGCTATGGCTGTCTTTTCCTGCACGATTTCCACTCCCCTTTCACGCAAGCGTGAGAGATATTCTTCCAAATTGTCAACTTTGAGGTAAATACTGCAGCCGGTATCATTTGGCCTTCCCATGGTTGAAAAGCCGCCCTCACAGCCATTGCTGTCCTTCCACATGCCATAACCATTCATGGAGTTACGGACTTCCCAGTGAAAAAGCTCGGCATAAAACATCATGCTCTCTCCCAGATCACTGGCATAAATTTCGGTGTGACAAAGAGAACCGTCAGGCAGCTTGGAAATTGACATCATTCCTCCTCATTTTGAATGTGACTGCCTTTAAGATTTAGATGAGTATAATTCTGCGGAATTGTCATAGTTTTTGCCCTGTTCGTATATAAGAACGGTGAGGATGGAATTTTGGTTTCATAAAAAAAGCCTGCTTTGATGAGCAGGCTTCAGGGTCAGAGCCTTGTGGATTGGTCACGTAACTTAGGTTTTCTTGCCTTTTCTATCTGGATATACAATTAACCAAAAGACTTGTTCCAGAAAATAGCGGGATTTTAACAAATTTCAGGTTTGCATATTTTTCACAAAGCTATATCTTCTACTGCGTTCTGAGAAACAGCAATAATATGGATGAACATACATTACATAAGCTGGAATTCGACAAGATTAAAGTGCTCCTGCGGGATATCTGCCACACCCCGGCAGGCGTTGCCAGGGCGGAAAACCTTTATCCCAGAATAGATTACGAGCAGATAAAAAGAGAACTGGCAGAAACCGCACAGCTCACCGAGATACTCAGGTTCGAAGAGCCATTCGTAATGCAGACTCTTGATCCGGTGGACCTGTATTTATCACGCCTCAAAGTCGAGAACAGCTATCTGGACGCCACCGAATATCTCAAGGTGGCGCATTTCTTACGGGTATGTCACAGCCTGACACAATACATGAAGGGAAAGGCAGATAAGTATCCCCTGATCAATTCCTATATTTCCGAAATAAAACCTGCGCCCGAGGTTCTCAAGAAGATCGAAAAGGCAATCGATAAGACAGGCGAGGTGATGGACTCGGCGTCCCCCAAACTTCGCAAGATCAGGATAGAAAAACAACTGGTGCGCAATAGAATACTGGCGAGACTTGAATCTATGATTCAATCACGCAGGACGCCGGAAACGCGCCAGGATGACCTCATTACCATTCGCGATGGACGCTATGTGATCCCCATGCAGACATCTGACGTCACCAGTAAAACCGGTGTTATCCACGGCCGTTCCAAAACCGGTATGACCTTGTTTGTCGAGCCGATGGCGACTGTCGAAATGAACAACCACCTGCGGGAATTGCTCAATGAAGAGGAAGAGGAGATTGAGCGGATCCTGATCGATATTGGCGACTCGGTACGCTCTCATCTGCCTGAATTTCGGCACAATTATGAGATGGTCGGGATTATCGATTTCATCCATGCCAAAGCTCGCCTGGCCGTGCGTTTAGACTGTAATCCCCCCAGGCTGGTGGAGAGACCATATATTGATCTGAAGGATTCGCGCCATCCGCTCCTGCTCATATCGGTCGAAAAACAGTCAGAGGTCGTGCCGCTGGATATTCATCTGGCAAAAGATTTCGATTGCATTGTAATCACCGGGCCGAATATGGGCGGCAAGACAGTCGCCTTGAAAACTGTCGGTTTGCTGTCGCTCATGGTCCAGTCCGGATTGTTGATACCGGCACATGAGGATTCTGCAATGGGGATTTTCGGACGCATTTTCGCCGACATCGGTGATGAGCAGTCGATCGAGCTGTCATTATCGACATTTTCCTCACACGTGTCGAAGATTATTGCAGCGGTCAAGAACTGCGATGAAAACACGCTGATTCTCATGGATGAGCTCGGCGCCGGCACAGATCCGGTCGAGGGCTCCGCACTGGGGGAGGCGATCCTGAAGAAGATTCTTGATTGCAAGGGAAAGGCGATTATAACCACCCACTATTCGGCGCTCAAGACTCTTCCAGAGAAAGACAGGCGCATCCAGAATGCATCACTGGAATTCGATCAGAAAACCCTGAAACCTACATACAGGCTTCAGATCGGCCTGCCCGGGTCATCCTACGCGATTGAAATGGCCAAGCGCCTGGGTATGCCGCAGGATATTGTCGAGGATGCAGTGCAGCTTATGGGCACGCAGGAGAGGAATCTGGCCGAGTTAATCGAGCGCTTACAGGCCGAGACTCAGGATGCAGAAGAGGCCAAAAAAGCAGCTTTGCAGGAGAAGGAAGAAGTCGACAGGCTGCGCAAGCACTATCTCGATCGGCAGGACCAGATCGCAGAAGAACAGCAGGCCTACAAAGAGAAAGCAATGAAGGAAGCCGAGGATTTGGTCAAGAGTACACGCACCCGCCTGGAACAACTGGTACGCAATATAAAGGAGCACAAAGCGGACAAGGAAAGCGTGAAGGAAGCCCACAAATTCATTAAAGAAAAACAGGATGAATTCAGAAGCAGACTGGAAAAGATGAAGACCCGGAAAGAGACGGCCATGGAAGAGACCCTCTCCCCCGGTGATCGCGTATTTATTGAAAACCTTCGTACCGAGGGGGAATTAATTGACTATAATGAAAATACCGACAGCTGGCGGGTTCAGACCGGCAGTATTATCGCCAGCGTCAAATCCGATCTGCTCAAAAAAATACGTAAGCAGGAGCCGAGGAGACGTGTACCCTCAGGTGTGAACTATGCACCCTTTGAGGACGTGCCGATGCAGATTTCTGTGCGGGGTATGACCGCCGAAGAAGCAATTTCGGCCGTAGAGAAATATCTGGATTCGGTCTCAATTGCCAACCTGGAGACAGTATATATTCTCCATGGCAAAGGTACCGGCGCCCTGCGTAAAGCTATCGGAGATTACCTGAAAACTCATCCAATGGTTGAGAACCACAGGCTGGGGTATTTTAATGAGGGCGGTGCGGGAGTCACAGTCATAAAAATGAAAAAGAGCTAAGTGCCGGGATCAATCTTTCACTTCAAGTAACGCTTGATGCGCTTGCCGCAATTCATTATAGCTTAATAGCTTGATATTTTCCTCCTCCAGAATACGATTCAGCCTGCCGCTGGCCAGGAATTCGCAATCCCAGAGCCGTATCGATTCATAGCTGATATCCTTGCGTTTTGAATATTCATGCTGGAGGACCCTGAAATCCTCCCCATTGTAAGAGGGGTGAAAGTAAATTTCAGTGATTCCGGCCGGCATATTCCTTACAGCAAATTCATAAGCCTGGAATCGTGTTTCCTTCTCAGAAGTAAATGACATCGGTATATACGCCAGATTGTCCGGGAAGATGAAACGCCGCTGCCGGGCTTGCCGCAATTGCTCCACCGGCAGTCCCATCAACCGGGCCAGATTCTCAGAACCCATGCGCACAGGCAGTTCATATTCTGCTGCGAGTTTAAGATATATATCGATTAAATCGGGCCTGAGCTGCATGGCCCCCATGTGTGTATCGAGATGGTCAATTTGCAGGCCGGATTCACGCAGGCGTTCAATCTGAGCCCGGCATTCCGCTTCGATTTCATCCTTGTCAGCAACAAGATAAAGCTGTTTGATCTCGGAGTAAAACTGGCCGGAACCATTCAAGAGAGAAGGAACCTCATCGGCCGGCAGTACCGGCGCGAGGATATGATTCTCCCATTCCGAGGTCAGGGCAAGGTGTACGCCGGCAGTACCGCCCCTCTGCCCCAGCATATCCAGCCCTTCATCAGTGCCATCCGCGGATGCAAACATCGAAACTGAACTGACTATCCCCTCGTCGATAAGCTCGATTACAGCCCTGTTAGTGCTGGAGCACAAGCCGAAATCATCGGCATTCACTATCAGGAGTTTATCATTACGCGAATACCCGCAGATTTCCGCAAGAGTCCGCATCCCGCTGACGCAGGGACGTTCCATAGGCTTGGAGAATATTTTCGTGATTTCGCTGACCGTTTGAAAAAGCATCCCGCAATTTCATGAAAATCTTATTAAATGTCAATTGGCTTCTGGCGGGCGGGATTGATTTGTGGGGATAAAAGATTAGGGAGTGGTGGAGGGGGGATGCCCGACTCTACCGTCAGGTGGCTGATTAACAGCACACACCACTCCCTAAATTTTTCAGAAGTTCCATCTTATATTTTCAGAATAGGAATAGAGCAACTCTCATGCCTTATAATCAAAATAGTAGTCTACTATCTATATTTTAGCAACGCTTTAAATACAAAGCATATTTTTATATATCACATAAGGTTAGTACGTATGGAAGTATTCTGCCATCCACACTCCTTAACTATCTACGTTCGGAATTTGAAAATCTATGGTATAATCGGCATTAATCTTAACCTATTGCGCAACATTTTGCATAGAATTGAACTGCCATAATGGCTTATTTATATTAATGTGCTATATCCAATTAAACTAAGATCTTACCCTAACAGTCGGGAGTCCCGTCCGCATCGGTGTCACAGGGCAGATTACCCCCGATGAAGATATAGTTTATAACCCAGACCGCATCACTTATATTAACGCTGCCATCACAGTTGCTATCCCCGGATTCGAGCGGGCTGGGCTCCTCTCCCCCTATGAAAACATAGTTGACAATATTGACGGCATCGCTGATATTCACGATCATATCGTCATTGACATCGCCACAAATATATCCCGGCCCGATTCTATTTACATCAGCCGACTGGGGACCGTCGCCCACGTAATAGGTCTTCAAAACATTTCCGGCTGAATCCATTTCGGTGATATTGTCAGCCCCGAAATTCAGGCTGAAGACAGTGCTGTCCGACGCAGGCGCAACCGAAATTACACCCAGGTCTGTAGTAAGCGGATTCGTCTCTCCATGGAGCATGACAGCATTGATCGGATCATAGGTATAAACCTCCCCCTTGTCGAACCACCCCCCGGCAGCCAGAAAACCGACCCTGTCTTCAGTGACTAATACATCCGTGGGAGGAAATAGCGATGTCGCTGTCTGGAAAGAATCTACAGCCGCGAGGCTTGCGGTGTCGACCATATAGAGCATTCCCGGAAGCCCCTCGTAATCGCCGGAACAAACGACATTGAGCCTGCCGTCGGGCCCGATATCCAGATCCTGTGGGTTTGTACCGACCGCAACATATTGAATAATACTGTCGCCTACATTATCCCAGACCGCCAGCTTTCCCGGGCCGTAGGAGGTATCAGACGGATTGAAGCCGCTGATAGTGATATATGTGCGTTCACCGATTGTCATCAGGCCCTGGGGGCGGGTTTCAAGCGCCCATTCGCCGGTTACCGAATTCAAATTGAGATTTATCTTCGCCAGTGTACTTGAAATAAAATTCGTGACCAGTAGAATGGTGTCATCCACAAAACTCATCGCCCATGGATTCCTGCCCGAACCGAGATCTATCACATCCTCCACAATCTCGGACTCAATATCGACTATATACAGGTCGTCAGATCCTGAGTTGACTACATAAGCCTTACCGTTCCTGCAAAGCAGAAAATTCGGTATCAGGCCCACGGTCACGAAGTTATTATCCACAATTCCGGTTTCCAGATCGACTTTACTCAATGTCTCCGCCAGTCCATTCATGACGATCAATTCATCTGCCCGCAATGACGGAGCTGCGGCAAAAAGCAGCAGAACTGCCAGAAACAGTGCGATTTTCTGTTTATCGAGCATGTTTTCCTCCTGAGTCATAAATGTAGCTTAGTCCAAATCTCAGAGCGTATGACCGTTCCGGCAATGGATAGAGTTCGATAATCTGGTATTCTTCGGAGAAGAGGTTGTCTATTTGGGCGCCCAGTGATATTTCGAACCTGCCTATCCTGTGGTTTATTCCGGCGGTCAAATCTGTCACGGTGTACGGGGGAAGAGATTTGGTATTGGCCCTGCGGATATAACGCTCCGAAACCCACCGGGTCTGCATCGAGATAAAAATCGTCCCCGGGCTGAGGCTCAATTTCAAATCAGACATTTTCCGCGGACGGAAAATAAGTAGATTATCATGCTGATTCGGCTCCCAGCTCCTGTCCCTGGGATCAGAAAGCGAGTATGAAAATGCTATGTTCACCAGGTTATTTGATGACTTCCATTCGGCATTCCATCGTACGGCTGCAACTCGGGCGGCTGACAAATTCCGCGGTGAATATTTGCCGTCAAACCTGCGCTCCCAGTAAATCAAGTCTTTTATGTAGGAGTGCTCGTATTCAAGCCCCAGGTTCCATCTTCCGGCGCATCTGAAAAGAAAGCGCAGCCCGGTTCTAAAATCCTCGGACTTTTCCGGCTTAAGATCCGGATTGCCGACCGAGAAGGCATCCTCACTCCAGAAAAGCGAAGCATAGGTGGGAGCGCGATAGGAGTTGCTGTAAGAAAAATGTAACATCAATTTATCACTTCTGCCTTTTTCCAGATCGACTCTTGCCAGGGGCGAAATCAGCGGCCGGAAAAGTTCTGACGCTGTCTGCGAGAAGGCCGCTTTCACGTTGAGAAAATCGAAGAACAGCCGCGCATCATTAATCCCCAGTCTTCCATTATAAGTCAGGTTGGATTCCATTCTGTCTTCGCCAACCTCAATCGGCTCCTGCTCATGACCGAGCATATATTTCTGCTTGAAACGGTCGAAATTCAAACTCAGCCTGGCTGAAAGAAAGTGGTCAGGATCAAATATATACCTGGGATTCAGATTAAAACTCAACCTGCTGTCACGATATTTGCTGTCGTAGGGTATGAAGCTGTCATAGTCCGTAAAATGCTGATGCGAAAGGTAATACTGCGTGGAAGCGGACAGCTTTACATTTTTCAAAGGAGAAAGTTCTGTGCCAAGGTTCCATGTCCGGAACGATTCTGATTTTCCGGCTGTGGGGGTGAGAGAATACATGGCGCCCGGTAATCCCGCCCGGGAGCCGACATCCGAAAAGGTCAGGTATACATTATCGTGCCGATTGATTTTGTAGTTAAGGCTGGCAAACCTGCTGTCAAGATCTCGATAGTTGTTCTGGCGCATACTCTCGCCCGCCTTGGGATCGTTATACTTGAAATCATTTGAGGCCGTATTTCTAGAGAACACAAAAAGCCCGGATAATTTTTGATGAAAGATGTTCTGGATCGTCATATTGGTCTCGTCGAAATTGAAGCTTCCGAGGCTCTTCTCGAAGCCAATTTCTCCCTCAAACTCCGCTTTGCGGGTAACAATATTTACAGCCCCTGCCAATGACCCGGTGCCCATCTCGGCGCCTGCGCCATCGGTATAAATCTCAATCTGCTTTACAGCTTGTTTGGGTATGCTGTTTAAGTCGAACTCCCCTGTGAGACGGGAATTGACCGGCATACCGTCAATAAAAATCCCTGTATGCTTGGCGGGGGCTCCGGCAATGGATAGCGAGGCGGTCTGATTCGTTCCGCCGGCCCGGGAAACAATAATCTGGGGCATAAATTCCAGTATCTCCGCGACAGTGCGGGCGTTTCTGAATTCCGGCGAACTGTCAGCGATGACGACCTTCCCGGCAGCTTCTCCATCAGAAGCCGCCACAACGATCTGGTCCGGATCATAATAGACTCTTTTTTCAAGAGCGAAATCCTGCCTGGTTGAGAGCGCCGCCTCAAGCGATACCTTTTCCGATCTGACGGATTCGTATGCCTCGGCGTGAACTTCAATGGTCACCGATTCATATTTGAGATTATAGATCTGGTAGCGGCCGTCCTTGTCGGTCCTGACAATACGCCCTTCGGGGACTATCTGCACCGTGGCATTCTCGATCGGCAGTCCAGACTCAAGGTCAGTGATACAGCCCCAGAGCGAAAGACCGGACCGTGCGAAAACCGCGATCGGTATAAGTATGAGCAACGTCAGAAATAAAAATGCCGGTTTGAATCCCGGCGAAAGAAGCTTTGCAGTTTTATCGGTCATAAAGACTTCCCTCGCCCACGCAAGGTTTATATTTGCCTTCCATAACCGGCAGGTCTCCTGACTTCACGGCATCAAACCCGGAGTTTAAAGCCTTCCCATCTGATGACAGTGGCTCTCCCGCAGATCTGCGGTTCAAACTCCAGTAGCGCGCATACAGTAGCGGGGCTGTGGCGGACTCTCACCGCCTTCCCTGTTAGGCTGAATGCACCGGTTATATATCTTCAAGATTAAAATATGGGCTGATTGCCCAGTGTCAAGCAAAAACAACTATTGATATTCTGCGGCAAGCTGACCGCAGGCGGCTTTGATGTCAATACCTTTGGAGGCCCGTATGGTTACCGCCGGCGTGCGCGGGTAAAGGTAATCCCGGAATCTGTTTATGTCATTTTCCGTGGAAGGCCGAAACTCCGAGGGCAGCCCGGGAGAGGGATTGTAATTGATAAGATTGATTTTGCATGGGATACCGTCCACAAATTTGACCAGCTTTTTTGCTGCGTTGATTGTATCTGTGATGCCGGATATTAGAAGATACTCGAAGGTCACCCGCCTGCGGCTTTGCGAGGTATGGTAAGTCAATGATTTTTTCAATTCATCGAGGGAGTATTTTCTGGTAATCGGCATCAGTCTGCGCCTGGTTTCGGGATCGGCCGAGTTCAGCGACACCGCCAGCCTGACCTTGAGGCCGTCGTCGGTCATGCGGTATATCCCGGGAACATGACCAGCCGTGGAGATTGTAATTTTGCTGTGGCCGATTCCAAACGCAAGCACTGACATGATAATTTCGACAGCAGTTTTGACGTTATCGTAATTCAGAAATGGTTCACCCATACCCATGAAAACCAGGTTGGAAATCCGTTCCTCCGGCTCGAGCGTCTTCTGCACATGGGCCAGTTGCGACAAAATCTCACCCACCTCCAGGTTGCGCTTGAATCCGATCTGAGCGGTCTTGCAGAACTTGCACCCCAGGGGACATCCGACCTGCGAGGACATGCACAAAGTCAGGCGCGGATGGTCCGGGATTTTAACCGCCTCGATCAGGTTACCGTCCTCGAGTTCAAAAAGATACTTCACTGTTTGATCCCTGGAGACTTTGACCTCGAGCACTTTAGGAAGGCTGATCGAATAATTCAGCTCCATTTCGGCGCGCAGCTTCTTGGAGAGATTGGTCATGTCCTGGAAGTCGAAGATATTCTTCTGATACATCCACTGAAATATCTGGCGGCCGGAATATTTTTTGTATCCCAGATCGGCCATTAGATTTTCCAGCTCTTCAAGTGTCAGGCCATAAAGATTGCTTTTATCGGACATATTACCTTTTCTTGAAATTTATTGTCAATGGCACGCCCTCGAAACCGAACTTCTCCCGCAATCTGTTTTCCAGATAACGCTTGTACTCATCCTTAAGGAATTTGGGATAATTGGAGAATATGATGAAGCGGGGCGGAGCGGTTTCAGCCTGGGTCATATAGAAGAGCCTTATATATTTCCCGCGCACTGCCGCCGGATGACGTTTATTCACCACATCCACCAGGAATTCATTCAACACTGCTGTCTGAATTCGTTTGGTATATTCGCCGTAAACATATTCCAGCCGCTCGAAAACCGTCTTCACTCTTTTACCGCTGATGGCAGACATAAACAACAGAGGCATATAGCTCAAGGTGGGCAGCTTTTCCTTGAATTCCGCTCTGAAGCGGTCGGCGGTGATGTCGTCTTTATCCACCAGATCCCATTTATTCACACATATAACCATAGGCTTTTTGAAGCGCGCAATCTCTTCGATTATCTGGATGTCCTGCTTGACAAGCCCGGTATGTCCCTCGATCAGAAGCGCGGCCACATCCGCCCGCTCCAGAGCCTTGACAGTTCGCAGGCTCATAAAGAACTCGAGGTTCTCCTTTATCTTTGATTTACGTCTCAGGCCGGCAGTGTCGATCAGGATATATTCCTTGCCGTCGGTTCTTATCTTCAGGTCAATAGCATCCCGCGTGGTTCCCGGAATATCAGTAACTATTTGACGGGCCTTGCCCGCCAGAAAATTGACCACCGACGACTTACCCACATTGGGACGGCCGAGTATCGCCACCTTCAATGCTTCCGTTTCCGGTTCAGGCTGTTTCGCCGGTAATCTCTGGATGACTTCATCCAGAAAGTCGCCATAATTAAGACCGTTAGTTGAGGATACCCCAATCGGTTCACCCAGTCCGAGCCGCATAAACTCATATTTTTCTGCCTCTATACTTTGATTGTCAGTCTTGTTGGCGATCAGGAGCACGGGACGTTTTCGTTTCAGAAGCAGGCGTGAAATCTCTATATCAAGTTCAGTCGGTCCCACCCTGGCATCGACCACGAACAGAATCAGGTCTGCCTCCTCGATCGCAACCTCGGCCTGTTCACGTACCATGGTTTCAATCAAATCGGCCGAGACCGGAATAAATCCCCCGGTATCAATCAAATCGAACTCACGCCCGGACCATTCCGCGCGGCCGTAAATACGGTCGCGGGTAACCCCGGGAACATCCTCCGTTATCGCCAGGCGATCTCCAAGGATGCGGTTGAACATGGTCGATTTGCCTACATTGGGACGGCCTATGATTGCTACCAATGGCAAGGGCATTATATGAGTCTCCTGAAAATCGGCATGAAAGTATTATATACAGAATAACATCCCGCTACTACAGGCAATTTCAATTTTTTTTCAAGCTCGGACGGTGTCCAGTCATCCAGAAACTGGCCCTCATCGTTCAGGCAGTTGGGCGGAAGAAACAGCATGTCGCCCAGATCACCCGAGGCCATCAGGTCGCGGTAAAAATCCCTTCCGCCGAGCAGGCCGGAAACGGTGACTGACTTCCCCATCAGACGGTTTTCGATCGGTACAATCCGATATTCGAAGTTACCGACGTCCCTTAATTTTTTAGCAAATACCTGTTCGATTATTGGAGCCGCGAGTATTCCGGTTGCAATCGTTGCTTTCAATTTCCGTTTCAGCCGCATCCTCGGACACTTGCGGGAGGACGTGAGCTTGCGAACCATCCCCACACCGTTTTCAATCTGCGGAAAATCCTCATAATATCTTTTTGGCGGTATCGGTCTGTCAGTCAATAGGACGTATTCATCAGCCGGAAAGAGAAATCTGGTCCCAAGCTCTCGCAGATATGTCTTCTGCATCCCGTCGCATTGATCCATGATCTCCCTTGCGTTTTCCGGAGTTACAGGATCGAGTTCGGGAAGCCGTTCTCTGTGCTCAGTTAGTCCCACCGGAACTATTGCCACCGACTTTAAACCGGGATAAAATGATGCCAGGTCGGCAACGGTTTTGGTTAGATGGAAACCGTCATTTATTCCGGGGCATACAACTATCTGTGCGTGCAATTGAATTTCCGCTTCGACAAGCCGTTTTATCTGCGGGAAAAGCGGCGGAATATTGGATTTTCCCAGCATGTATTTGCGAAGTTCTTCGTCAGTCGTATGCACCGAAATATAAAGCGGAGAAAGACGCATCTCCACTATTCGCTCGAAATCCTCCTCGCTCAGGTTTGTCAGCGTGATATAGTTGCCATGCGTGAAGGAGAGCCGATAGTCTTCATCCTTTACATAAAGTGATTTTCGTAATCCTTTGGGCAACTGATGGATGAAACAGAAGATACACTTATTCTTACAGCGTTTAATCGGGTCCGGTTCGAATTCCAGTTCAAGCGGACCGTTTTCATAAACATCGTGACTGAATGACACATGCTTCCCATCCGGCTTCTCGACAACAATCTCCAGCTTTTCATCAGCTGAATGAAACTGGTAATCCAGGAGGTCATTTATTTCATGCCCGTTGATGGAGACCAGCTTGTCGCCCGGCTTTATATCCTTCATGGGACCCGGGTCCTGATCTGATATTTTAACGATCTTCATCATATCCTTACAAATATAAAAAGCGCGAGACGGGGCTCGAACCCGCGACAGCCAGCTTGGGAAGCTGGGGCTCTACCAACTGAGCTACTCGCGCCTGATTAACGAATATCTAACATCAGCCGCATTCCCTTGTCAAGAAAAATAATACGTATGCGGAGAGGATTGTTGATGGTATGATAGTGGATTAGAGGACGAGAAGCTTTCTCTTCATCACATTTGCCCGGGCGTTGGCTATTTCTCTAATCTATCAATAGAAATTGATTCAATGGCCGGGCTCATCTCTGGCCGAAACAAACTTACCCCTGGATATTCTATTCAAATATTCTACAATCTGATTAATGTCCATTTCCAGCCAGCCTGAATCATTTGCGTTGTCCGAGCTATTTCTATCCTTTTCAATACCGTCTGAGCAGCACCGTATAATCAGGCCCTCGGCCTCGCGCAGAACCCGGAGAGATTCATCGAGCTGATAAATATCCAGCCCGGCATTGGACAACAGCACCAGGATCACCTCATATTTTTTTAGGCACGCTTCAATAGCCCTTTCCCACTGCCGGATGACATTTTCGCCCGGCTCCAGAGCCCGGCAATGAGCATAAAAACCTTGTCCCTGCCGGGAGATCACCGGATAGGCAGCGTAGGGAATAACATAGGCCCTGCCGCTCAATATATCCGCTTCGCCGGATAATCTCACCAGCCTGAGGCCGGATGTTTTGCTCCAGGCTTGAGTGAGAGGTTCAGAGAAATCAGATTCCATCTGCTGTAATACCAGAATGGGCAGATCAAATGAGGGATTAAGACCGGATAAGATTTCGTTTACCAGCGCCGGTCCTCCTAATGATGCGGCCAGAATTACAATCTTATTATCCAAAATGGAACTTCCTTTTCTATTCTCTCTAAGCTTATCTTATCGGCAAAAAAGGGCATAAGCTTAGATGCGGCAACCATTCAGGCTGAGTATTTCCCATTGAATCCGCGAAATTCAGTTAGAAGGCACCAGCACCGGATACGGATTGCCGAGCAAAACGCTCTCTCAGAGCAAGCCTTTATCCTTCATGAAATTGTTCGTAATGCTCTCAAGGTACTCCCGGAGCTTGATTAGATTATCATTTATTTTCTCATGATCAATCTCATCGCTCAGCCATGAACTCTGGGGTAATTTCATTCCCATTTCTTCCAGGAACTTAGTTATGAACTGTACTGATTCCAGGGCCAGCGCCACGACTTCGGTTAAGTCCTTTTTTATGTGGGCCTGACGGATATTATAGGCCTTGAACTTGGCCGATGCCACAGCAAGATTAAGCGAGGTGAGACGGATTTCCTCCAGGAGGTCGATAATATTGCGGGGCACCTCAAGGGACCCGGGATTCATCTGTCTAATTTCTTTTTCCATCAGATTTTGAGTAAACTCCTGATCTTCATTTTAAGCTCTCTCAGGTCCACTGATTTAATCACATAATCCTCGGCCAGCCATGATTGAAAGTTGTTTTTGTATGAGCTGTAGGCGGTGTTAAGAATAATCGGCAGGCCCTTATTTTGTTTCTTTAATTCGGACAACGTCTCCAGACCGTCCTTTCCAGTCATCTTGACATCAAGTATGACAATATCAGGCATTTCTTCGGAAACGCTTTGAAGAGCCGCCTGCCCGGAATCGGCCAGGCTGACATCATAGCCCTCGGAGCTGAGTTCCATGCTATAGAGCTTTCTAAAGTTCTCCTCGTCGTCAACGACTAATATCCTCGGCATATCATCTCCTTGCATTAGGCCATTCCACATAAATGCGTGCCCTCCCCTCGGCACTTGAATCAATTCCCAGATTTCCGCCGTTATACTTAATGGCTTCGAACGCCATACTCATCCGCAGTGCGATCCTGCCGGCGCTGGGATCTGCGATCTCGGCCAGATAATCGGTTTCTGAGAAGTTCGAGGATTCTATTTCGAATACAGCCTTTACATTATTATCGGCAGAATAAAACCGTATGTTAATGCAACAGGCCGGATCGACTTTCTCCGATATCATTGACATTATAGTATAAAATGCGAATTTTATCTGATCGACACGGCCCTCAGCAACAAGCTCTCCGGCATCATCGGGCTTATGTACCCGGATTTGACGATTAACCTCTTTGGCCAGAAAAATTTCCTTTATTTCGCAGACAACTTCATATATATCGAATTCAGCTTTGTCCTGGGCGAATGATTTTGAAAAATCCAAAACTGTATTGAGCGCGCTTTCAAGCCTCGTGCATTCATCATAAATAATTCGAGCCTGCTCCCTGATATTATCCGGCAGGTCAGGTGATTTAATTATCAGCGCCGCAAAGCCCCCTATTATCGAGGTCGGATTCCTAAGCTCATGGGCTATATCGGAAGTCAGTTCGCTCCAGAGCGTTACCCGTTCAATCTTGAGTAATTCCTCCTGGGCGTTGCGGAGGTTTACGTTGGCTTTTTCCAGTTTTTTAAGGTAATCCGAAAGGCTCTGATACAGGCGGGTCCTTTCGATAGCGATGGCCGCCTGATTGGCGAAAACCTGAAGCTGGGACAGATCCCGATGCCTGATAGTGCGTCCGGTTATGAAATTGTCCGCGGTTATGACACCCAGCACGTTCTTGCCGGCTATCATCGGTACAGCAGCAAACTGTTCGACACCCAGGGTCGTACAAATCCCGCATTCGGAGCCGCAGCTGCATCCGGCGCCTCCTATGATCCTGGGATTCTTCTGGAACACCACCTCGCCCAGGATATGATGCTCGTGACTCAACGGGATTTTCAGATTCTTCAGCCTGTTCGAGACATTTTCAGCAGAATCATTCATGGTGGCCGAGTATGTTTTCAGGACCTCCATCAGGCTCCGGCCCTCATCGGGAAGAGAACTCCATATCCGTCCCGCTTCTTCAGGGGACGAGGGCCCGATACCGGTGTAACCCTCCAGTTGCCTCTCATCCTGGTTGTACAGGAATAAAAAAGCCCGGTTAAAACCCAAGCCTTCTCGAGCAGTTATCGCAATTAGAATTATCTGAAGAATTTCATCGAAATTCAGTATTGAACCCAGAGCCGACACCACCTGCGAGAAAATCGAGAGTTCGGAATTCTTGCGCGCCAACCGCTCCCCCAGCATATAGGTCCTGCTCTCATCCTGGAGGACATAGATAAAAATCTTTCCCGTCTTCACCTCCACCGGCATTACGGAGACGGTGCAGTAACGCATCTCACCCCGAAGATTGGTGAAACTTATGTGGCTGCCCTGACGGATGCTGCTCTGTTCCGGATAAGGATCCAATCGGTCACCCAGGATGGATTCGACCTGGCACAGACTTGTTATCCGCACATCACCGCGGGTATTGACTCCCAGTAGATTGATCATCGCGGGATTAATAGAAATGATCTCGAGCCCCTCGCTGCACAGGAACGCGGGAAAGGGCAGATTGTCTATAAATGAACTTGAAGGATCGCAAGCGGAATCAGCCTGACACACGTTTTTGCTCAAAGATGGCATGCTTCAATTCCCGGTTATATTTCCAGTTTGGACGGCTCAGAGCGTTCTCATTCTATGCATTTTCCACCTGCTGAGAGAAAACATATTTCAGGAGCGCTTTTCGCAGATGTTCATCGAAACTGTAGATCTCCTCATCAATTTTATCCAGCACATGCGTGGGGAGCTCGGCCCTCAATTTTTCCGGTGACATGAACTCGATTCCCACCAGTGGAGTGCCCTCCTCCGTATCGACTCTCTTGACCTTGCCGATAATCCCGCAAAGGCGGTCAGCATCGACAAGGGATAACTCCATGACGAGGTAATCGTTTTCACGTACCGAATACTCGGTTTCAAATAGAACTCCTCCCCCGGAGATGTTGAGAATGCTCCCCTCGCAGGCTTGATGCGGGTCTATTTCCAGGTCAGGTTCGGCCGGATTAAAGGTCTTGAACTTCAGCGGGGAGTTCACCTCCAGCCTGATGTATTTTCTTCTTTTGTGGCTATAAACCTTGAAAGGTTTTTTCACAGCCGGTTTTGGTTTCTTACCGGTAGCTTTTCCTTTGACAGGATTTTGCCGGGTCATATTACCTCCTATATCAGGCCGTTCTGCCTGAGCGTGATCTGAAGTTGAATACAAATTGAATCCACTCCGGGCTGGTGGAGTCTCTAAAACCAGATATTGAGTCGAGCGAGCATTCCGGCTCGAGTTTCTCCCGGAACCACACATTTACTTTCTTTGCGGATGTCGCTTCAAGCGGGCACATGTTTTCTCTGTTCCAGCATCTTTAAGTTCAATTCACCCTGTTCCGTCGCAAGCTCGAGAATCCTGCGTGCCAGAGCTGTTCTGGAACGATCCCCCTTGTTGGCACGGATATATTCCCGGGCCAGTTTGATGGACGTGCCGAAATAGCCGCGGGCCTCCTCATGCTCTCCAATTCGCCGGGATAATTCGGCGATCAGATAGACGACCTGAATAGCCTGGTTGCCGGAGGAGATCTCCTTCCCCCCATGATATGCAGCCTTATAATAGTTCGCTGCGGAATTCATGGCCTCATCTTCGCTGATCGGCACCTCCGGCCATTTCGCCTTCAACTCACGCAGGTATTCGCGAAAGCTGCTATATTTGTTAAAAGGCTGCTCCAGGGGAGCTAATGACTCCGAGCTCGCCTCTATCACTTCACTGCTTGAGTGTATGCTTCCCTTTAATTTTACCACCGCGGATTTATACTTTTCAATCGCGGTATCCAGGTCGGAGAGTGCATCATTATAGATTTCTGACAGTTCTCTTTTCCTGTCTCCTTCCGGAAAGTCTGGATCTTTTATGAATTCTACTGACGCTTCCGCCAGCCCCTGCTTCTCTTCCCGCAGCTTCTCATAGTATCCCGACAACCTCAGGATAATATCCTCGATTCTCATGGCATGGCTGGCAAGCTGTCCGTCGCCATGGGTATGGCTCTGCGTATTTTCTCTGAAGAGCCAGGCGATTCTGAGAAAATAACGGCCGACATCAAGATTGGAATAGTTCGAATTGAATTTTTCGTCATATATCCCCAGCAGGATCTTTATTACCGCAGTCTGGAAGGGATACTTGTCGGCATCAATATTAAGAGCCAGCTTACGAATCACCCCGTCATCATCCTGAAGTTCCCGGAGGTGCTTTTCCTTGAGATTCTTCAAATGATCATTCTTAAAAGCAGTATCGGTTTTCCATTCTTTAAATTTCAGAGTGATCTCTTTGCAGAAAAAGCAATCAGGGCACACAGCCATGAAGAACAGGAGCGGATTATATTTCTGGAAATCAGGATTATTCCATTTTCTTTCCTGCGGACAGAAGTCGGTATCCCTGCCCGCTTCGATATAGGCTCCGACCTTTATTGTCTCGACTTCATACTCAGTGCCGCATACCGGGCATTCAATCCCGGTCATGAAAATCGGCGAGTCTTGCTGTTTTACCATGATCTCCTCTACTATCTCTCTTTCATAATTTTTCTGAACTCATATCTTTGGGAAGCTCATCCCCCATCCCTGACCGCGCACTCCTGAGCGCGTTCCGTTTCAATTGAGAGCTGTTGGGGGCTGACCGGGTCGTGTCAATTTCCGGCTTCCTGACAGGATTCGCGGCCGATCCCGGTTCCCCGGAAATCTTTCCGGTCTTCCCCGGCTTTTTCGAGAAAAGACCAGACAAGACTTTGAGCAATCCGGCTTTGCTCCAGGATAGAACATCCTCTACTTTATTATCGGTAAAGATGTTGATTCTTTTCAGCCTGCGCGAGCTTGCACGCCTGCCGTCAAAATACCCGAGCCCGTTCTGCACATTTCGAAGGGCGCTCCTTGCCTTCAACCTGCCCCATTCAGCCCGGGAGCGGGTGAGATAGTGGAACACCAGGTAAAGCGTAATATCGCGCATTCCTTCATACTTGCAGACTGTTCGCAGAAGCGCCCGTGAGGGATAGCGGGCCTCAATGAAACCGCCGCTGCGCAGTTCGTCCCAGTGCTGGCGAGGAAAAGAATAGAAGTTGAGGAGCTTATTCCTGTTTTTCAGCAGTTCGTTTACTGCTCTTAGATAATTTCGCCCGAAGCTTTTCTTGAAATATTCAATCCAGTTTTCAGCATCCTGTTTGGTTTCTGCAAATTGAATGTTCATGAGACGGCGGTCAACCTCATCAGCAATTTCTTCGGGAAAATAACCAAGTGTCTTTTTTCGGAAATCGTTCCAGCAGAATTGGATTGCGGCTCTGGGAAAGATTCGTGGAATTGCATTCCAGAGAGGCAGACCTGCCCTTCCGATAAATAGCCTTGGATTACCGAGATCACGTCGTTCAAGACGTTTCGCCAACATCTCCCAAACTTCCTCTGAATCAGATTCGGTTTCCCTCAGGGCCAGAAGCTTACGCTCCCCGGAAGTATTGCAGCCTACCAGACTCAAATAGCTTTTTCTAATTTTATTTCCCAGATCGAACTGCTTCACATCCGCCCAGATGTATGGAAATCTTTCCTCGGTCAGAGGCCTTGAAAAATATGCCTCGTAGCCCCTTTTCCAGTCCAGCGCCATCTGCTCAAATGATATTCTTGACGATGCGGGCGCATCACCCAGTAAATCGCACAGTGCAATTTCAACATCGAGGGACCAGGGACGGGCTGGTTGTCTATTGCAATCTGCTGATTCCGGCTTTCCAGATTGATGCTTGACATCCTCAGAGGAGCGCACAAGCACGATCCGGGATTTACCATTTTTCGTCAACACATCTCTATCAGACACTTCAGTGCCAGACGCCTTAACCGCTCTGTCATCAGTAATCGATTCTTTCAATGACTTCTGTTCACGGTCTTTGCGATCATCACTTGTTTCCACCGATACAGCCTTTGTATCCTGATCAAGTTTAATATTTCCGGTTATTTCAGCAATCATATCGGTGTCATTATCTTCTGAAAAGAAATCCGCCCTCTCTGCCTGCGCCGGCATAATCTTTAGATTATCTTTTGAAATCGCTGTGACAGCGGACTCTGCGGCTTCTGAATTCCGGAAATTTGCGGCTGTCTTGCCTGTGGATTTTAATGCTTTTGGATCGGTCTGACTATTTTGCTCACAGGAACCATTGATTTTGCTCAGAGGGAGCTCGGCCGCGAAATTTATAGATAATGGCTTTGGGTTTACAGCTTTTACCTGCCCGCCATTATCATAAGTCCGATTGTCGGGTCGGCTGGACATCTTCCCATCCTTTCCCATAGTATTGCGAGAGCCGGCAGTTTATCCCATCCTGCGGATCTTCCGCCCGCCGGCGTCGTTTATCCTGATATTTCCTATATGTTCCTTATTAATGCTCACAGGCGCTTTTTTCTTCCTTACCGGAACGGATTTCTTTACCTGTGTTATCTTCCCGCCTCAAAGGCTCTTACCGGCGAGTGCGTTGACTTGCTTGCAGGGACAAGCACTCATTCCATGTGCTCAAGTCAGCGCAAATTTTTCTCTCACCATCCCTCGAAGTTTGAGCACTGCCTTGGTGTGGATCTGTGAGACTCGCGACTCAGAAATCGACATGACTTCGCCGATTTCCTTCAAGGTTAATTCTTCATAGTAATAAAGAGCGATTACAAGCTTCTCCTGTTCTGTCAGGTTTGAAATTGCGATTGTCAGGTATGCCCGCAATTCCTGTTTCTCGAGGTCGTTCAATACCGATTCCTTGGACTCGGCCTGCACTGTTTCCACCCTGGGTACCTGGCGGTTGTCATCCTCGCGGTAGATCATCTCATCCAGCGACAACAGCACGGTGCAGTTGGAATCATCCAGGGCCTTGTAGAGATCGTTGAGCTCGTAATTGAGTTCTCCGGCCAGCTCCAAGTCGCTGGGAGAGCGTCCCAATTTACCCTCTAACCTGACAAGGGCCCGTTCTATCTCCCTGGCCCTGGCACGTGTCGACCGTGGAACCCAATCCAGCGACCGTAACTCATCGAGGATGGCTCCTCGGATTCTGGGAACAGCATAGGTCTCGAACTTGACGCCTCTTTCGGGGTCGAAGTTCCTGAAGGCCTCGATCAAACCGATCACACCTGTGTTAACCAGGTCACCGACTTCGACTGATTTCGGAAACCCGATCGCCATCCGGCTGGCCACATTCTTTACCAGCGGCAAATACTGCGACAGCAGCTCTTCTCTGATTTCGGGCGCGCATTCCTTGCGGTACGCCTCCCAGATCGCTTCTTTAGCATTCATAAAGAGTCTTCCCTTGAGCTTTGACATTTGTTTACGATGTTATTCTCAAGTCCCCCCGCATGCAGAATACCTGTAATTCTATCGGTAACCGATGACGGGGAACTTAACACAAAATCAGAATTTATCTTACCCCTGCAGGTGTCGTTGCCCTCAACCTGATGTTTTACGGGCTGGCAGAAAATATATTGCACCACTCCTTGCGAATGTTCAAAGAATGGACAATCGTCCCTTTCGCTGTTCAGTATATTATGGCGGCTGAAGATGAATTTAATATCCCGCTCACACGCTGCAGTCGCCGGTGTGGACACTGGCATTACTTTCAGATTCGCCGGGATCAAGTTCGGACCTGAAAGAGGTTCAACCAGAAACAGCCCGGAACCTCCCAGGAGAGTCAAGAGGATCACTTCTAATCTTAAATGTGCAAAATTTAATATATTCATATTTCAGGCTATAAGTTTAACTGAGAGATAGATTAGCAAGTCGGATGCCGTCTTCGACGGTGGAGGTTATTCGGCTGTCTGCCAATGGTTTATAGTTACTGCTGGAAAAACGGTAAGAGTTTTTTGCGGAAATATTTTCTATCAGCCGGGAAAGAATTTCTTCAGCCCCGCCTTTTTAAAAGCTCGATAATATTTTCCGCGCTAAATAGAAGGGGGATTTGAAAATGGGATTGACGCTCAAGGGGTCATTGCCTTAACTCGCCCCTGATACGTCCATCGATTATCTCTTTTGGTGTGACATTCTGAATCGTATTAAAGCAGTCTTCTCCGCCATCGCATTCAACCCGGATATAGTTGTCGGATAATCCGGTGAGCATTCCCGAATTCCTGGCAAACCGCTTTTCGAATAATACCGGCAAATCCCGTTTCATCTGCGATTCCAGGAATTTATCCCACTTGCGGTTTCCAAGGCCGGTGAGGATTCGGTTGCGCTCTTTAATAATATGACTGGCAAGCTTTCCATCGAAATTGAAACTTCTGGCCTGGGGATGGTCAGAGTAGCTGAAGACATGCAGGTAATCGATATTACTATTTTCTACAAATTCCAGGGTTCTCCCAAAATCCTCCTCCCCTTCACCCGGAAATCCGACAATGATATCAGCACCGACCATCGAGTTCGCAACTTCTGATTTCAATCTTTCGGTTACAGCTCTGTAACGATCAGTCTTATATGGCCGGTTCATTGAGCGCAGAATTTTGTCCGAGCCGCTCTGCAGAGGTATGTGAAAATGCGGGCAAATCCGCTTGTTCCGGGCGGAAAGCCAGATCAGTTCATCATCAAATTCATTCACCTCTACCGAGGAAAGACGAATGCGCTCAATCTCAGTTTCATCAAGAATTCGACTCAGCAATGAAGTTAGATTGTCCCCTTCAAACTGATAGCGGCCGATATGCACCCCGGTTAAGATCACCTCTTTATACCGATTGAATGATACCAGCCTGATTTCTTCAATGATTTCCCTGTAATCGCGGGATCTCTCCGCTCCGCGTCCCAGGGGGATTACACAATAGCTGCATTTCTGGTTGCAGCCGTCCTGTATTTTTATCAAAGCACGGCTGTGTTTGTACAGTGATCTCAGCAGGGGGCTGCCATTCTCATACAGGTCCGCATTGATACCTGGATAGATCTGCGATATCATTGAGATGATTTTATCTTTATCATCATTTGACACAACCAGATCGACCTCGGGCATCTTATCCAGGAGCTGCGCCTGAATCTGGGCATAACAGCCGGTCATTATGACTATTGCATCAGGGGACATTCTCTTTGCGGCAAACAACTTGCGGCGGGAATCGGCGGCCGCTTTCATGGTCACGCTGCAGCTGTTGATTATATAAATATCTGCACTCTCGGCCCAGTCGACCCGTTCGAAACCGAGGTCGATCATCTTCTGCGCGATCAATTCAGTTTCATACTGGTTGAGCTTACACCCGACTGTATAAAAGGATACTTTCGGCACTTTCCGCATGACCTCAATTTAAGTTAAAACGCAATTTTTTCAGAAAAAAAACGGGCGGATATTACCGCCCGTTTGATTTAAAAGGAACAATTTATTCTGAAGGTGGTTTTTCCTCACCCTCCTCAGGTTCCGCAGATTCGGAAGGCTCCTCCGAAGGCTTCTCCGCTTGCTCCTGAGCCTCCTCAGCAGCGGGAGCCTGCTCAGCAGGCTTTTCCACTTGGTCCTGCGCCTGCGCTTCAGGTGCGGGAGATTCCGCGGGCTTCTTCTCCTCTTCAGCCCCGGCTTCCGGCTCTTCAGGTTTCGGCTCCGCTTCCTTTTCAGCCTCTTCCGGTTCGGCCTCTTTTACTTCCTCACCTGCGAACTCATCCATACCCACAGTCTTGGTAGGATGCTTGGCCAGGAACTGCTCCAGCTCATCTCTCTCACGCTTTTTGTAATAAGCGTCGACCGAGAGCACAATCCTGCGTCCGGGCTGATCGAACTCGATTACCTGCAGCGGCAGTTCATCGCCGATCTGGAAGGCCTCCTCGGGCTTGGCAAGATCTTCCTTGCCCAGTTGGTTGGTCGGAACGAAACCCTCCACACCACCCGGCAGCTCCACTATCACACCGCGGTCGAGAATGCGCACAACAGTGCCGAGCACATCAGCCCCAACGGCGTAATTCTTGGAAAGATTCGGCCAGGGATCGTCGAATAGCTGCTTATGGCCGAGAGAGATTCTGCGGTTTTCTTTATCAATTTTGAGCACGACAACATCAACAACATCGCCCTTCTTCATGATCTCCGAGGGATGCTGGATACGCTTGGTCCAGGACATATCGGAAATATGAATCAGGCCGTCGATACCCTCTTCGAGCTCGATGAATGCGCCGAAGGTCGTCAGATTTCTAACCCGGCCCTTAAGCTTCATGCCGACCGGATATTTCTCGTCGATTGTCTTCCAGGGATCCTCGACAAGCTGCTTAAGTCCAAGCGAAATCTTCTCGTTTTCTTTATCCACTGAAAGAACTACCGCCTCAATCTTATCGCCCACCTGCATTATCTTTGAGGGGTGTTTGATATGTTGAGTCCAGGACATTTCGGATATATGTATGAGCCCTTCAATGCCTTTCTCCAGTTCGATAAATGCGCCGTAGTCGGTCAGTGAAACGACCAGGCCCTCCACCCGTTTTCCAACCGGGTACTTCTCTTCGATATTTTCCCAGGGATAGGGTGAAAGCTGTTTCAGGCCCAGCGATATACGGCCCGTTTCCTTATCGAAATCAAGAATCTTAACATTGATAGTCTCACCCAGGGAGACCATCTCCGAGGGATGAGAAATGCGGCCCCATGACATATCAGTAATATGCAGGAGACCATCAACTCCACCGAGATCGATGAACACGCCAAAGTCGGTGATGTTCTTGACCACACCTTCCCTGACCTGTCCGGCCTCGATTTCCGCCAGCAGTTTACTGCGGAGCTCTTCGCGCTCCTGTTCCAGAACCACTCGCCTTGAAACCACGATATTCCTGCGGTTTTTGTTGAGTTTGATGATCTTTAGCTCCATCTCCCTGCCCACCAGCTCATCAAAATTGGGCACCTGCCGGAGTGCGACCTGCGACCCGGGAAGGAAGGCATCCACCCCGAATAGGTCCACTACCAGACCACCCTTTATTCTGCGGCTGACTCGGCCGGGAACCAGTTCGCCGGATTCATAGGATTCGCGGATTCTATCCCAAACCCTCAAGAAATCGGCTTTGCGCTTGGAGAGCACCAATTGCCCGTTCTGATCCTCGAATGCGTCCAGATATACCTCGATCTCATCACCGACCGAGATATTCACAGGTTCCGGAAACTCCTCAATTGCAATTATACCCTCCGATTTGAAGCCGACGTCCACTATAACGTCGTCGCGTGTCACCCCCAATACCTTACCGTTTATGATCTCGCCCTCTCTCAAATCTGAAAGCGTCTCCTCATACATCTTCATGAGTTCTTCGTACTCAGCGGAATCGTAATCGGAATCATCGAGATCGGTAAGTTTCATCGAATCGACTGTCTCGATTTGCTCCTCAACAGGCCTGGCAGGCTTCTGTTCAGCCTTTCTGGCTACACGCTGTCGCCGTTTAGTTTCCTGGGTCTTAACATCCCCGGCTACTTCGGTTACCAGACGTGATGCGCGCTCCTCAACCTTTGAGCGTTTTTTCTGGGTGGTTGACTTTTGCTTTTTATCCTTCGGACTGGTTTTCTTTGAAGCCTTCTTACCACCTCCTGTTCGTTTAGCAGTGTTTTTCTTTTTTTCAGCACTTTCTGCCATTTTGCGGTAATTCCTCCTTTAAAAATAAGCATTGCCCTTGAAAGGGTTAGCGAGTATATAATCAAAATTTCAGGTTTGTCAATTGATTTTGCGAAATTAACCTGATATTATCGGTTTTCCAGAACCGTCCTGAATGCCCGATTATTCCCGCCCTGAAACAATCGGAAGATAAGATTGAATAATCACCTGATTTACGAATAAAAGAGGAATACATTTGGATATGAACGTCTATCATGCGGTTTTCAAAAATTCCTGCAGATTCGCAATTTCGGCCATGATCTTATCAGAGAGGCCGTAAATACGCTCTTTCTCGCTGGCATCGGGCATGAAGCTGCCGGTATCGATAAGTTCCCCGTAGCAGATTTTTAAATGATTCCGGGAAAAGATCATATGTCTCAATCTATTGGTATTCATCAGGCAAATCGGCAGCACCGGGACATTATAATCTATCGCCAGCTTGGCCGCCCCCGGACGCGGTTTTGCAAGTATGCCGCTTTTCTGCCGGGTACCCTCCGGAAATACCAGAACTCTTCCACCCCGTGCCAGTATCTCGCCGGAAATCTTCAATGCCCTGCGGTCAATCATACCCCTCTTCACCGGGAAGGCATTTAGTGCGCTGATCAGTCTTCCAAAAAGCGGCTTCTCAAAAAGCTCGGCCTTGGCCATAAAGTGAATTTCAAATGGTATCATGCCCCCCAAAAGCGGCGGATCGAATAAGGATATGTGATTGGATGCCAAAAGGGCAGGCCCCTCAAAATTCAGATTTTCCTGCCCATAGACCCTCACGCCGTAGAATATTTTGGCGTATATTCGGGCGGCTGCAGAAGAAAATCTATAGAACAGTTTCATGCGCGGGTCTTTTCTCTAAAAAGACTGATTATCTTATTAACCTGATCCTCTATGGTGAGTTTGGTGGTATCAACAGCTATTGAATCCCGGGTCTGCTGGAGGGGTGAATTCTGGCGCCTGGAATCATATTCATCCCTGGCCCGGATAGCCTTGATTTGCTCCTGCACTGTGGTGATCTTTCCCATCCGTTGAAAGTCAATCACCCTCCGCCTGGCTCTCTCTTCGATTGAGGCCAGCAGGTAGATCTTCAATGTTGCATGGGGAAAAACAACGCTTGTGGTATCGCGCCCTTCCGCAACAATATTATACTTATCACCCATTTCTCTCTGTTTGGCAACCATATGCCGCCTCACCCCGGCATGGGCCGAAACCTCGCTGACAGCGTCGGTAACCTCGGCCGTTCGAATGTCCGAGGTGATATCCCGGCCATCGGCAAAGACCTTCTGTCCATCCTCATTTTCCCCAAAATCAATCTGTATGGAGGAAGCAATTTGCTCGAGCGCGCCCGCATCCAAGAGCGGCACTTTTTGTTCCAGGGCAAACAGAGTCACCGCCCGGTACATGGCGCCTGTATCCAGGAAGGTAAAGCCCAGTATCTTCGCCACCATCCGTGCGGTGGTGGATTTACCTGACCCGGCCGGCCCATCAATAGCGATTATTTTTGTGGAAGAAGACATTATTTTGAAGAGTGAAAGTATTCCGGGATTTAATGCAACCCGACTTTACGCCTTAACTTCAAGACCTCTTTACGATTCAGGTAGCGCCAGCTTCCCGAGCGCATTCCCTCAACTGAAATATCTGCAAAACGAATTCTCTTCAGACTTTTTACATTGTATCCCATGGCAGCAAAAATTCTCTTGATTTCCCTTTTCTTACCCTCAGTAAGCTCCATCTGCAGCACTGAGTTGGACTCATTGGCCGAAAGAACCTTGGCCTTCGACCTGGCCAGATAACCATCCTCCAGCTTGACACCTTGTTCAAGCTTTTCGGTAAGATGGTCCGGAAACAGGCCCTTGATGGTGACAACATATTCTTTCTTGATGTCAAACTTGGGATGTGCCAGGCGGTAGGCCAATTCGCCGTCATTGGTCAGCAGCAGTATACCTTCTGTATCGAGATCGAGGCGGCCCACGGGATAGACGCGATCTCTGACGCCTTTAATGAGATCGATTACGGTTGGACGGTTGTACCTGTCAGCCAGGCTTGAGATGTAGCCCTTGGGTTTGTTCAGCACTACGTAGGATTCTTCGGCGGGGAGACGGACGGTCTCCTCGTCAACACGTACCACATCATTGATTTCATCAATAACCAGACCGAGTTTCGTAATCTTTTCGCCATTGACAGTAACTCGTCCCGCCAGGATCATCTCATCCGCCTGCCTTCTGGAGGCGACGCCGCAGCGAGATAAAAATTTATTCAGCCTCATCATTACGTTCCATGGGAGCCTCCTCACCCTCAATCAGGGACTCCTTATTTTCCTCATCCTCCTCCGGCGCTTTCATTACAAATTTCAGTCTGGATTTGGGTTCTTTCATATCGCCCCCCTCATCCTCGCTCAAAGTCAATTCCTGCTGAGAGGATTTCTTCTTTACTTTATATGCTTCGGCAAATTCCTCTATGCGCGGTAGCTCTTTCAGATTTTTCAATCCAAAATATTCAAGAAATTTCTTGGTGGTACCATACAATAACGGGTGGCCGACTTTCTCGGCACGGCCGGCAATCGTGACCAGCTTCCTCTCCAAAAGCGTATTCAAGGGACCGTCAACCGCAACCCCGCGGATGTGTTCTATCTCACCCTTGGTAACAGGCTGTTTGTAAGCGATAACCGCCAGGGTCTCCAGGCTCGCCTGGGTAAGCCTGCGTTCACGCTGGCGCTTCAGAAATTTTTCCACCGCCATGGTCATATTGGGCAGAAGGCAGAGCTGATATCCGTCTGCGATCTCACGTATCCGAAATGAGTGTCCGCCCTCGGTATATCTTTCATTCAGCGCCTGTATGATCTCATTCACCTGAGCTTTGCTGAGCCTTCCCAGAAAACGGGATATCTTCTTATGGTCCAGCGGCTCCGGGGACGCAAACAGCAGGGCCTCGGTCAAGTTCATGCGTTCGGTTAGTTCTTCTGTCAATTCTTCAGTCAAATCTTTATTCATTTTTATTCAGGTAGATCCTTATCGGTCCAAAAGGTATGGCCTGCCTTAAGACCAGACGGTTGAGTTTTATCATTTCCAGGATGGCCAGAAAGGTTACTATCAGAACCAAACGATTGGGGCTGTCGGAATAAAGTTCCTGAAATGTGGCCTGGCCCCTCTCGCTCAATATCCTTTCGATCACCTCGACCCGTTCCTCGATATTAACATCTTCTGTCCTGACCGTATGGTAGATATCATTTTCGAGATTTTCAAGAGCTTCCTTGAAGGCCTTCATCAGGTCGAATATTGTGGCCTCCAGGGTAAATGTCTCCTCCGGGGCAAGATCGAGAAAAGAATAATCCTTACGCCTGAGGAACTGCTGCTCGGCGGATTCCTTCTCCCTCAAAACTTCGGAGGCCTGTTTGAATTTTTCGTATTCCAGGAGGGCCATGATCAACGCTTCACGGGGATCCTCGGATTCATCCTCTTCCGGTTTCGGCAGCAGCATGCGTGATTTAATATTGATCAGGGTCGCGGCCATCAGAATAAACTCACCGGCGATATCGAGATTAAGCATCTTCATAATCTCGACATATTCCAGATATTGCCGGGTGATGCGGGCGACAGGGATGTCGTATATATCTATTTCATCTTTCTTGATGAGATAGAGCAGAAGGTCCAGCGGACCCTCAAATTTTTCCAGCTTTACCTCGTAGGTATCCTCGAATTCGCCCGAATACGGGTTTATTTTCAATAGTTCTTCTGCCGTCACTGCATCAACCTCATCGCTTCACGCACCATCTGCATAGTCTCGCCGGCTTTCTCGCCTGCCTTGCGGGCGCCATCCCTGAGAATATCCCAGACTGTATCCGGATTGGCCCGCAGTTCTGCCGCTCTTGCTCGAATCGGCGCCAGGGCTTTATTTATATTTTCGGCCAGGTGTTTTTTGTCCGCCACACATCCCAGGGCGCCGGAACGGCAATCCCTGTCTATCTTCTCGATTTCCTCTTTGCTGGAATAGATTTGATGCAGGGTAAAGACCGGGCAGATCTCCGGACGACCCGGGTCACCCTTTCTCAGCTTCTGGGGATCAGTAAACATCTTCGAAATCTTATTAGCAGTTTCCTCAGGTGTATCTGACAGACAAATATGATTGCCATAAGACTTACTCATTCGATTACCATCGGTACCCGGCACCGCCGCAAATTTTGTCAACTTATCCTGGGGCTCCGGGAAAACCTCACCATAAAGGCCATTAAACCTCCGGGCAATTTCTCGAGTCAATTCGATATGGGGAAGCTGGTCCTTGCCGACCGGCACAAAATTAGCCCGATAGAGTAGAATATCTGCCGCCTGTAATAGAGGATATCCCAGAAATCCATAGGAGTCCAAACCCAGGCTTTTAGACTTCTCTTTATATGACGGCACCCTTTCCAGCCAGGGAGTCGGCACCACCATTGACAAAAGTAGATGCAGTTCGGCATGTTCTTTAACCTGGGACTGCACGAAGATAGCGCATTTTTCCGGATCCAGGCCGGCGGCAACATAATCGACCGCCATCTGAAAAATCTGGTCTTTCAGCACCTCAGTTTTATCGTACAGGGATGTCAGTGAATGCCAGTCTACAATGCAGCAATACATTTCGTAATCATCCTGAAGGGAGATCCAGTTTTTTAACGCCCCTTCATAATTTCCGAGATGCAGCGAACCGGTCGGCTGCATTCCGGAGAGAATCACCTGTTGTGCCATCTAATGAAAATCCTCCATAAACAGATAGGGCTTCCAGCTGTCGTCGGAAATGCCAATAAACCTCTGAATAAACATGAGATGATTGGGCTTTTTGGGCCTTTTGATCAGGGTCATATTGGCCTGTTCAGGGGTACGGTCGCCCTTGCGGTTGTTGCATTTGGTGCAGGCACACACCAGGTTCTCCCAGGTATCTCTTCCCCCCATGCGCTTGGGGACGACATGGTCCACAGTCATCGAGCCCTCCGAGCGCCCGCAATACATACACCTGTGTCCATCACGCTTGATAATATTCTTGCGCGAAAGAAATATGCGCTTGCGGGGGACCTTGACATAAAAGCCCAGCCTTACAACCGAAGGCACCCGGATCGCAGCGCTGACTGAATGCAGCATATGACCGTCCATAGTCTCGATCATTTCAACCTTGCCCAAAAGCATCATAACAACCGCCCTCTTAACAGAACAGACAGTCAGGGGCTCATAATTCTGATTTAAGATAAGAACATTCCTGTTTAACATAGGCTACCGCCATTATGACGTATCAAGAAAGTATAATTTACCGGCCATCTCGCAATAGTCAATAAAAACTTATAAATGAAACGTACAAAACCGCCTATATTTTGGGGCTTTTTGCCCATTTTATTCTTGTTGACAAGCCATCCCATCAAGTCCTTTTTACTATTAATCGGATTATTTGCTGCGATTTGAAACCTCTCTCCATAATAATCGTCTAAGGAGAGACATCTTATATGCCAGGAGGGAGATATGAAACTCAGCATAAGGAAGATCAAGCCCGATGATACACGGCTGGCCGAACGGCTGGTCATGCGCACGATGAATAGTCTGCGCGAGACCCATAGCATGTCTCCAGTGCCCTATAAGCCCGGACGCAAGCGCAACACCATGATGTGCCACTTGCTGAAAACCGACCCCGGCGGTACTATCGGCGCTTTTTCCGGCAACAGGCTGGTGGGTTATGCTTCCGCCATGATTCGTGACGGTCACTGGTACCTGGCACATCTCTTCACCGATCAACGCTTTCAGGGCAAGGGAATCGGCAGAAAACTGCTCAAGCGCGTCTATAACTTCAACAAAGAAGCTGAAATTCACACACGTTCCCTGGCGACATTCGCCTTCAATCCCTTTGCCGTGCAGCTATATGCCCGATTCGGCATGTATCCGATTCAACTGCTGCCCATGATGACCTGGAAATACGATCAGAAAAAACGGGTACAGAAAATCAAAACTGATTATGATTTAAAAGCGGTACCGATTGATGATTACGACCAGATTGAAATCCTTAACAGCTTCGATCTTCCCAACCGCGGTGTATGCCGTCCCGAGGATCACAAGTTCTGGATCGACAGCGAGCTGGTTCACGGTTTCATTTATCAGTATCGCGGCAACCCGGTGGGATATACCTGGATTACAAGAGACACTGTCATGGCGCCGGTAACGTCATCAAAGCCGGAGTATCTCATCCCATGCCTGGCCGAGACCATCAACTATATGAGAGGGCGGAAATTCGAGAAGCTGATTGTCTGGGTACCCGGTAGTAATGGTTCTGTGCTGGATTTTCTTCTCAAGAACAAATTCAAGTTGGAGGAGAATGAACTCCTCATGAGTGACCGTCCTTTCGCCCGGGACGACTGCTACCTCCCCGCATCGCTGGCGTTTTATTAAGAAAAATGCCGGAGAAATATCAAAATCTGTCAGGGTGACCCAATCTTTAGATTGGGACGGATCTCACCTAAATCATCTGCAATTCCCAAGCTTAAGCTTGGGGCACTCCTGGACTTCATTTATATAACCACATTTACAATTCCCTATCCCCTCATTGTTTAAACTTGACCTGTCCATACAAATATGTTAGTTTAAGATAAATCCGGCAAGGAGGGGCAATGAATGTCGTTCTGACAATTATCATTATCGTAGTCGCGCTCGGTATCGCCGTGTTTGTGGCCGCCAATCTGATCGAGATGTTGAGTGATGTCGAAAAGAGCATGAAGCGGTAGCTATCTTATTGAGTATCATTCTCACGTAATCACCTAGCTGAACATGCTCACCTTATATAGAACCAAGTAATTCCCTGATTATTGTAAGCATATC